>NZ_JARTVT010000005.1:0-281278 GCF_029625685.1 Mesorhizobium sp. WSM4976 | reverse complement strand
GTGTCCCCCGTGGGGGGGGGGGGCTTTGGCGGGCCTTTAGCCACACGCGGGGTGTAGATCACCCCACTGGTGGCCTTGTTATGTTTTTTTTCTGTGGGGGGCGCGGCGGCGCGGCCCCACGATTTTGAAACGAAACGGGAGGAGAAAAACCATGAAGTTATTGAGCCGTTATACCGGCCTCGCAGCGCTTGCCGCCACCATGATGGCGGTCGGCATTCAGGCTGGCCATGCCGAGGACAAGAAGCCCTACACCATCTATCTCTCCAACAATTTCGTCGGCAATGACTGGCGCCAGCAGATGGAGCGCGTCGCCACCGTGTCGGTCAACAAGGGACCGCTGAAAGGCCGCGTCGACCTCAAGATCGAGAATGTCGAGAACACCGTACAGGCGCAGATCAACTCGCTGAACAACATCATCCGCCAGAAGCCGGACGCTATCCTCGTCGATGCCGGTTCGGATACGGCGCTCAACCCCACCATCAAGAAGGCCTGCGACGCCGGCATCGTCGTCATCAGCTTCGATCAGGTGGTGACCGAGCCTTGCGCCTATGCCGTCGCTTCCGACTGGAACCGCATTCCCGCCGTCATGGCCGAATGGATGGCCGTGCAACTCGGTGGCAAGGGCAACATCATCCTCGACCGCGGCCTAGCCGGCGCGCCGATCTCGGCGCAGCTGCAGGGCGGCTATGAAAAGGTGCTGGCCAAATATCCCGACATCAAGGTGGTCGGCTATTACAACGGCAATTACGCGCTCGGACCGGAACAGTCCGGTGTCGCGGCGCTGCTTGCCGCCAATCCGAAGATCGATGGCATCATGACTCAGGGCTACGGCTCCGGCGCCATACAGGCGCTGAAGGATGCCGGCCGGCCGATCGTCCCGGTCGTCGGCTTCTCCTACAATGTCGCGGCCGTCACCTGCGCGCAGACGCAAGGGGCCAAGTGCATCCTCGGCTCGAACCCCGCCTATCTCTCCTCGGAAGCGATCAAGCTTGCGGTCGACATTCTCGATACCGGCAAGAAGCCGGCCGAGCGCTCGATCTCGGTCAAGGGCGATTTCGTGACGACCGATCCCTTCGAGTCGAAACTTTATCCGGGCACCAAGATGATCAAGATCGCGGTCGGCGAGAATGCCTTCCCCGACCAGGCGCCCGGGCTGACGCTGCCGATCACGCCTGACTGGGTTGAGATCACTGCCGCGGAAGCCGCCGGCAAGTAACAGCTTAAATCATGATCCTGTCTCCCGGCATCGAGCGATGCCGGGAGACCTTTTCGAGCAATTCCAGGAAAAGTGCGGGCGGTTTTCCGTCCGGAATTGCGAAAAACAAGGAGATAGAAGGCGGCCCATGGATCTCGTCAGCGTCAACGGCCTGTCCAAACGCTATGGCGGCATCGTCGCGCTGAGCGAAGCGACATTCAGCGCGCGCGCGGGCGAGGTGCACGCGCTGCTCGGCGAAAACGGCGCAGGCAAAAGCACCTTCATCCAGATCCTGTCGGGAGCGGTGCAGCATGATGGCGGCACCATCCTGGTCGACGGGCAGGATTATCGGCCGGCGAATCCGGATGACGCGCAGGCGCGCGGCATCGCCGCCGTCTTCCAGGAACTATCGCTCATCCCCGATCTCAGCGTCGAGCAGAACATCTGGTTCCGCCACGAGCCGAGGACATGGCTTGGCACCGTCAACCGCTCGGAAATGCGCCGTAGGACGCTGGCGCTGCTTGAAAAATATGATTTCCCGACGCTGCGTCCCGAGCAGGAATTGCGACGGCTGACGCTCGCCGAACGGCAGATCGTCGAGATCGCCAAGGGCCTGGCCAAGGACCCGCGCATCCTCATCCTCGACGAGGCGACTTCGGCGCTGCCGGCACGTGAGGCTGAATGGCTGTTGAAGCTCACCCGGCAGTTGGCCGAGGAGGGCAGGCTGGTCATCTTCATCTCGCACCGCATGGCCGAGGTTCGCGCCATCGCCGACCGGCTGACGATCTTCCGCAATGGCAGCACCGTTGCCGCGCACGAGGCCAATGCCGTCTCCGACGACGAGATCGTCACGCAGATGATCGGCCGGCATCTCGACCGGCTCTATCCCGAGCGTGTGCCGACCATGACCGATCGCATCGCGCTGAAGGTTGCAAACCTCGCCAGCGGCAGCCGTCTCTCAGGTGTGGACTTCTCGCTTCGCGAGGGCGAGGTGCTCGGCGTCGGCGGCTTGCAGGGCCACGGCCAGCGCGAGCTGTTCCAGGCGCTGTTCGGCGCCACGAAGGCGAGCGGCGCGATCGAGCTTTGGGGCAGGCCAACGGCGATCGGCAATCCGCGTCAGGCGCTGACCGGCAAGGACGGCATCGCGCTGGTGCCGGAAGACCGGCGCGGCCAGGGCCTGCTGTTGACCAAGAGCGTGCGCGAGAACCTGACGCTGTCGGTGATAAAGCGCTTCACGGAGAACGGCCTGCTCAGCCGGCAGAAGGAAGCGGCTTTGGTCAAGGAGATGGTCGATTTCCTGCGCATCAAGGCCGGCACGCCGGAGCAGCTTGCCGGAACCCTATCCGGAGGCAACCAGCAGAAGGTGATCTTCGGCAAGATGCTTCTGACGGAAGCGCGCGTGCTCCTGCTTTACGATCCGACACGCGGCGTCGATGTCGGCACCAAGGGCGAGATCTTCCAGCTGATGCGTGATCTCGCCGCAAAGGGCTATGCCATCCTGTTCCATTCGAGCGATATGCCCGAGCTCGTCCATGTCGCCGACCGGGTGCTGGTCATGCGCAACGGCCGGATCGCCGCGACGCTGGAGGGTGATAACATTTCGGAAGAGGGGATCCTGCGCGCCGCCATGCTTGAAACCAGGGCGGCCTGAGGCATGGTGATGTCCGCGGAGCAAACTGTGGAAAGGGCGCAAATGCCGGCGCAAACCAAGGATTCCAAGCCAGGCATCGATTGGCGTGGCCGCGTGCTCGACCGTGCGCCGTTCCTTGTCGCTTGCCTGATGCTGGCCTTGATCGTCGCCATCTATGGCAACCTGCAGTCCGGTGTCTTCAGCCTGGACGAGCTCAATCTCGACACGGCTGCGGCGATGACGCTGATGCTGGCGGCGACTGGGCAGACCATCGTTCTGGTGCGGGGCGGCATCGATCTGTCGATCGGCGGCATGATCAGCCTCGGCACGGTGATCGCGGCGACGCGTTTCACCGACGATCCCTCGACCACGGCGTTCTGGGCGCTGGCCATACTGGCGCTCGGTTTCCTCATCGGAGCGCTCAATGGGCTGTTGATCTCGCTGCTCAAGCTGCAGCCCTTCCTGGTGACGCTCGCCACCTGGTCGATCCTCAACGGCTTCGCCATGATCATCCTGCCGACCGATGGCGGCAGCGTCCCCGGCTGGTGGGTCGGTTTCGCTTCCGCGCAACTCCTCGGCCTGACCAGCCCGGTCTGGATGCTGCTGGCGCTGCTGCTGTTCTGGTGGTGGTTCCGGGCGACGCGCGTCGGCATCACCATCCAGGCTTCCGGCTCCAATGAGAAATCGGCCTTCCTGTCTGGCGTTTCGATCACCCGCGTCAACATCGTCACCTATGGCCTGTCCGGCGTGTTAGCGGCGGGCGCGGCTCTGTTCCTGATAACACAGACCGGCGCCGGCTCGCCGACCATCGGCAAGGACTATATCCTGCCTTCCGTGGCTGCCGCGGTGATCGGCGGCGTCAGCCTGTTCGGCGGCCGCGGCCATCTGGCCGGCACGCTGATCGGCGCCTTCGTGCTCACCCTCATCGGCAATCTGGTCTTCGTCCTGCACGTGTCCAGCTATTGGCAGCCGGTAGCGTCCGGCGTCATCCTGCTGCTTTCGGTGCTGGCAAGCTCGGTCGCCGAGAAGGCCGCGAGGAGCCGCGTCCAATGAGCGCTTTCCTCGCCCGCAACCGCCTCATCGTGCTCGCCTATGCCGGCATGGTCGTGCTGCTGCTCGTCACGGCGCTGTTCTCGCCGGGCTTCCTCTCGGTCTCCAACATGCGCTCAACCGTGGTGCTGGCGGCCTTCGTCGGCATCGTCGCGCTCGGCCAGACCTTCGTCATCATCGGCGGCGGCATCGACCTTTCGGTGCCCTGGGTGCTGAATTCCGCGGCGATCGTCATGGCGCTGCTATGCGGCGGCCAGGACCTGCCGCTGATCTGGGTCATGCCGCTGCTGCTTGCCGGCGGCGCCTTCATCGGGCTCGTCAACGGCGTCGGCGTCGCCCAGTTCGGCGTGCCGCCGATCATCATGACCTTGGCCACCAACGTCATCCTGCAGGGCCTGATCCTGGTTTTGACCGGTGGCTCGCCGACGCCGTCGGCGCCAGCGCTGATCCAGTTCCTCTCGGTCGGACGCATCGGCGGCTTCCCGGTCATCGCGCTGATCTGGCTTGCGCTGACGCTGGTGGCCACGCTGCTGCTCTCCAAGGCGGCGTTCGGGCGTCATCTCTATGCTCTGGGAACCAGCGCGACCGTCGCAGAATTCTCCGGCGTGCCGACCGCGCACACCACCATCCTGACCTATGTCGTCTCCGGCCTCACCGCCGCTTTCGCTGGCATGCTTTTGACCGGCTATTCCGGCCAGGCCTATCTCGGCATGGGCGACGCCTATCTGTTCACCTCGATCGCGGCCGTCGCCATCGGCGGCGCTTCGATCCTCGGCGGCAGTGGGCATTATCTCGGCACCGTCGCGGGCGCCATGGTGCTGACCATCCTTACCGGGCTGTTGCCGGCGCTCAACCTGTCGAGCGGCGCGCTGCTCGTCGTCTACGGCGCGGTTATCCTGATCACGGTATCGATCGGCAGCGAGACCTTCGCCGGGCTCGGCGGCAGAATTCGCGGCAGAAGGGTTTGAATATGGTCGAAATCACATGCGTCGTCGATGCTGGGGCAGAGCTGGGCGAGGGTACGCTCTGGGACCCCAAGGCTGGCGTGCTGTGGTGGATCGACATCTGGAAGAAGCTGATCCACCGCTACGATCCCACGACCGGCAAGGACGAGGTGTTCGAGACGCCGGAATATCTCGGCTGCCTCGGCCTGCGCGAGAAAGGCGGCCTGGTGCTGACCATGGCCGACGGCTTCCATTTCTTCGACCCGGCGACCGGCAAATTCGAGGCGATCGTCGACCCGGAAGCGCATATGCCGAACACCCGCTTCAACGACGGCAAGCCGGACCGGCAGGGCCGCTTCTGGTCGGGCTCGATGTTCGAGGTGCCAGGCAAGCCGATCGAATTCATCGGCGCGCTGTATCGGCTCGATCCCGATCTTTCGGTGCACAAGATGATCGACGGCATCGGCTGCTCCAACGGGCTCGCCTGGAGCCCGGATTCGAAGACCATGTATTTCTCCGACAGCCATGCCGGCGCGGTGTGGGCGTATGATTTCGATCCTGCCACCGGCGATATCGAGAACCGCCGCAGCTTCATAGACATGGCGGTTACCGGTGGCGTGGCGGACGGCGCCACTGTCGACGCCGAAGGCTGCTACTGGGTGACCATACCGGTGACAAGCAAGGTCTGCCGCTACGATCCGACGGGAAGGCTGATGCAGACCGTGCTTTTGCCGACCGACCTGCCGACCTGCTGCGAGTTCGGGGGCAAGGACCTCGACATCCTGTATGTCACCTCCGCCGTGCTCAGGCGGCCGGCAAGCCATTTCGTCGGCCAGAAGCATCCGGGCGGACTGTTTGCGCTCGATGTCGGCGTCAAGGGCCTGACACTGCCGGCATTCAAGGGATAACGGCAGCCCCTGGACATGCGCGCCGAGCTGGCAGATGAGATATGCTGCTGGCCTGATTGGTGAGTTGATGCACTTGGAGGTGAGGGCCATGATCCTCGGCGTGAACGTTGACGACGCCCCCGCGGAAGGAATTGAGATTTGACCATGGTCGCCTCTCGGGTTTGCCGCGAGGCTGCCGCCCGACAAATCTGATGGCAGATTCCGGTCTCCGAAAGCTGACAGACCACTTCCGATGGCAGACATTTCGGTGCTTCCGGTTTGTACGCCTTTATTTGCTGCGTCGGGACAGGGTTGCCGACTGGTACGGTTCGCGGAACCATACGGAAAGTACGGGAAGATGTCTGGACTGTGCCCGCGAAAAAGATTGCGAAATCAATGATTTGAGGGCATCCTCCGGGCCCACCATTATCGTTATTTATCCATGATTTATAGGGTTGTTCGCCAAGCATCGGCTTGCGCGTCACGAGGCGTACGACTCGATCTCCCAACACCGATAGCCGCTGCGGTATCGCATGAAAGACTGCCGCAGCTACAACCCGCGTTCTCGGAAGGCCGGAAACTAATATTCCCTAATGTCTGGCGGGTCTTTTAGGTTGACGTTGTGCTACATTAATCTTGAAGGCTTTCTGCTCAGGCTGGGGGGCAGCCAAGCCTATGAAGAAGCGCGACGGGAGGGCTTCCGAATTGGGGCATCTCGGATGGCAATTCGATGGCGGCTGGCGCCTTCTTCAGTATGGTGGCCAGGTCTTTCGCCGCCTGTGAGATCCAGTTTTCGGTCATCAGCATCTAAATTGAGACCGGTCAGATCATTTGAAGGCGGGAAGTGGAAATGAAGGGCGATTAGCGCCCTCGCTTCCCGAAAGCCGTCAGTCAACTACCGGCCCCTTCAACCGTCTGCCGGCGTTTTCTCCGGTGGCCAATCATGCCGAAGGAGAAACGAACGCTCGTGCTACGATCTCACCGCCTCCGATCGCCGGCATGGAATGCAGGCAAGAAGGTCGGAACGAAACGCCCTCTGAAACCTCGACAGATATGGGCGATACGCTTCTTTCTCGATCGGCAACGGCGTCTATGAGACAGAGCGGTCTTCGATTTGGCGATCGACAGCAAGTTGCGCGGCTGCGATCTCGTCAAGATCAAAATCGGCAACCTTGTTCTCGGGCCGGAAATTCGTACCCTCGCGATGGTAGTGCAACAGAAGACAGGACGACCGGTTCAGTTCGGGTTGATGAGCGATGCACGCTCCAGTCTTCTCGTATGGCTAGATCGGAGCGGCGGCACGGTCGACGATTATGCGTTCCCGAGCAGGATCGACCCAAAGCGTCACATGAGCACGAGGCAGTATGCCCGCCTCGTAGACGAATGGGTTGTGGCGATCGGACTTCGACCTAAGGAATAGGGAACGCATTCGCTGCGGCGTACCAAAGCGTCGATCATTTACAAGACAACAGGTAACCTCCGCGCTGTTCAGATTCTGCTGGGCCACACCAAAATCGAGAACACAGTCCGATATCTCGGCGTCGACGTAGAAGATGCTCTCGAACTCGCCGAGGCCACGGAAGTCTAACCAGACGCGGCTCCATGTCCGAGTGGAGCGGCGGATGCCTTGCGCCTTCATGTCAGCCGCAGAGGCAAACGCTGCCTCCACCCGGAAGCAGACATGCGGGTGACGATGCCGCTGACCGTGGCCGCGCCGGAAGCGGACGCTGGCAAAGCAGGTGCCCCGGAGCACTTTCCTTTTCGAGACGACAAACCGCTTTGATCGTGTCGACGATTTTGTTGCGGTTTCACCTGAATGGCGCGGCTGCGCCCTGGGAAACGTTCGATGAGTGCTGACCGAGCACCTAGGGAGCGCCGGTCATGAGCGCCTCGGCATTAATTGGTCGTCAGAGGGCTCGCCCGATTTTCGGCAATCCACCGGGCAGCCAGCACCAACGCTCCCATGCTGAAATCCTTGCCGTGCTTGGCTACCATCTCTTCCGACAGTTTGGCGAGCCGTTCGAACAATTCGTCCTTGCTTTTTTCTTCGGCTGTGAGTTCGGTTTGCATTCCATCCTCCTGTTTTGGGCGGGCCCGCGGCTATTTGAAAAGCAGCGCCGGGAAGGTGATGATCGCAGCGGTGCCATCCACCATCCCTGCAGCCAGATGCTGCCCATCACCGGACCAGGCCAGTGCGGTGATCGCGCTGCCAGAGAGCTTCACCACAAGTTCGTCGCGCGATCCGATCTGGCCGACAGCGACGCGGCCATTGGCATAACCTGCGGCAATGATTTTCCTCTCCGGGTGCGCTGCCACCGTCTCGACAGGAACCAGCCCAGGGCGACCTGTCTCAAGCGCGCCGGAAGCCGCGTCATGAAGCGGCGGGGCAGCCATCGACCAGCCGGCGATACGGAAAGCGCCCGACGCAAACAGCGCATTCGCCGGCCGGCTCCAGCATACCGTCCGGACCGGCGAGGGAAATCCGCCGACGATGGCCGTTTGACCATTTGCCGGACAGGCAAGAACAAAGCCTCCGGTCTCAAGTCCACATGCCAGCCATGAACCGTCACCGCTCCAGCGGAGCGACGTCGCGCCTGCCGGCGTCGAAAATTCGCCTATCGGCGCCAGATCGGCATCGACCGTCCAGATCGACACTCCCTTGCCGGAATCGAAGGCAAGTCGCTTCCCGTCCGGCGAGAAGGCAATCGTGTGCGTCGATGAGGGCCCTGCTTGCCGCAGCTTCACCACATCATCATGGGCGCGGGACAGGAAGACGTCATGCCCATTGGTGATGGCGGTCGTGGCTGTTCCAGCACTATGGTCGATGGCGACGACCGGCCCGTCGATGTTAATGGGTGTCTCCGCGACTTCGCCGTCCGCCGCCAGATGCATCGCCCGGCCGGTCGCCGCACCAACCAGGAAGCCGGAGCGAAGATAGCTCGTGATCGGCACGTCACCATCTCCCAGAGTTGAGGTGGCGATCAGCGGAGCCGGAGGCTTCTGGCGCGGTCGGATCGTCGTTTGTCCGAGGTCGCCGCTTACCCTGATCCTCGATTCCGGCGGCTCCTGATCAGCCACCGGCCCGATAGCGACGGTTCCGTCCACGGAGGTGAATGCGACGGCAGAGGCATCGGCGCTGAAACATGCGGCGGCAACCGCCGCCGGTCGCTGCCAGCTTCGCGCCAACAGGTCGAACGGGCTCAGGTTATGCGATGTTTGCTGGTTCACGGCGCCTCTCCCTCACTGCCGCTGGTTGCCTTCGCAAGCGCGCGGTCGACATCTGCGATCTCGCCCTCGATTGCCATGATGCGTTCCTCGATCTTCATGCATGCCTCCGTCGCGGCCGCGGCGCTTTGTTCAGCGTTATGCAAATCCTGCACCAGTTGGATGCCGGCGCCCTCTCTCCCGATTTCGAGCTGCAGGCGCAGCACTTCCATTTCGATACCGGCAAGCTTCTGATTGAGCCGTAGTACTTCGGCCGTCAGCGCCGAGGCATCGCCGACAAGGGCCAGCCGGCGAGTGGCCAGCGCGGCGAGAGCTGAGGCTTGTCCCTTTCCCGAGCCGGCCATCACTGTCCTTCCGCGGGCTTTTCGAATGCCGACAACAGTCCCGAGAGACCGCCGGCCTGGGCGTGGAACTGCTTTTCGGCGGTCTCGATATGGCTCTTCAACTGGTCCCAGATGTCCACCCGGATCATGGATGTCGTGTCGCCGGTGAGGCGCTCGATTTCTTCAACGCGGAACTGGCGCGACAGCGAAACGCCGGAAAACACGAAGTCGCGCAACAGGATCGCGTGGCTCTCAATGAACAGATGGATCATCGGATGCGTTTCGGCTGTCACGCCGCGGGCGGCAAGCTCTGCCCGGATGAAATCCTGGAAGTGGCCCTGTAGGCGGTGCTGGCTCTCGCCCATGAAGCGCATGACAAAAACGAGATCGCGCGGCATCAACCTGACGAGTTCGGCGCTCACGTCGTCCGGCTGGTTTGGCTGGGGAAGGTCTGGGCTGTCGTTGTCGCTCGGCATCGTGTTTTCCCGGCTTTGCGTCTTGCCCGCAATCTGCTCTCAAATAATGTGTGAAATGATTGAAATGAATAGAGGATGATTTATTTTATTTATATCGCGACTGCTAACATTATATTCCGCAATGCACAAAAAAATATAAAATATTACATCTGTAACATACAACTGTAAAATATCGTTACAGTTACTCGACGTTTGCTGGATGGATCTAGTTGCGATCCCGGCTCAGCATTGGTCATGGGTCCTAATTTTCAACTTGGCACGACGCTTGCTTCACCATTGGCATAAGAAGCCCATCGCGCTCCGACGCGGTGCCAAAAGAACGAAGGACCGGAGGAAGCAGCAGGATACGCGCTTCGACACGCCCATCGCGTGTCGCAGCTCCCGCAGATCCCCGAAAACCTTTGCCGCGATCCACTTGAACGGCCGGACCCTGTGTCGCGCCTGAAGGCGCAACCCTTTGTCGTGCCGTTCGCCAACTCACTGGCGGCCTTGTGTGCCGTCTCATGCCGTGGATCGAGGGATCCTTGGCTCAACCTGGTGGAGGCTTATGACGATGTCGTCGTTGACGCTTAACAAGATTACCTCGCAGCGCGGTATTTCCGTGGGCGAGGCAACCAAGAAGATTTCCGACCTCGGTTGGAATCCGACCTATGTCCAGGAAGCAATGACGTTTCCGACCGACTACAAGATCGCCAAGGCGCCGCGCGATCCGATGAAGCAGGTGCTGCGCTCCTATTTCCCCATGCAGGAGGAAAAGGACAATCGCGTCTACGGCGCGCTCGATGCCGCCCTTCGCGGCGATATGTTCCGCAATGTCGAGCCGCGCTGGGTGGAGTGGATGAAGCTTTTCCTCGCCATCATTCCTTTCCCGGAAATTTCCGCCGCTCGCTCGATGGCGATGGTGGCGCGACTGGCGCCTGGCGAGGACCTCAGAACCGGCTTCACCATGCAGATGGTCGACGAGTTCCGCCACTCCACCATCCAGATGAATCTGAAGAAGTGGTACATGGAGAACTACATCGACCCGGCCGGTTTCGACATCACCGAGGAAGCCTTCGGCAAGTGCTACGCGACCACGATCGGCCGCCAGTTCGGCGAAGGCTTTATCACCGGCGATACGATGACGGCTGCCTGCATGTACCTGACCGTCGTCGCCGAGACCGCCTTCACCAACACGCTCTTCGTTGCCATGCCCTCCGAGGCCGCCCGCAACGGTGACTATGCGCTGCCGACCGTGTTCCTGTCGGTGCAGTCCGACGAGAGCCGCCACATCGGCAACGGCCATTCGCTGCTGATGGCCGCGCTGAAAGAGCCGGAGAACCACCTGCTGCTGGAACGCGACCTGCGCTATGCCTTCTGGCAGAACCACGCCATCGTTGACGCCGCCATCGGCACCTTCATCGAATACGGCACCACCAATCGAGACAAGAACAAGGAATCCTACGCGGAGATGTGGCACCGCTGGATCTACGAAGACTACTATCGCACCTACATGCTGCCGCTTGAGAAGTACGGCATCAAGGTTCACCACGACGATGTGCAGGCCGCCTGGGAGCGCATCACCAAGAAGAACTACGTCCACAAGGTCGGCCAGTTCTTCGCGGTCGGCTGGCCGGTCAACTTCTGGCGCATCGAGGCGCAGACCGACAAGGACTTCGAGTGGTTCGAGCACAAATATCCGGGCTGGTACGCCGAGTTCGGCGACTTCTGGAAATGGTACGCCAAGCTCAGCCACAAGGGCGAGAAGGTGCTGCTGTTCAACAGCGATGTCGGCTACGTCTATCCGCACCGCTGCTGGTCCTGCCTGGTGCCCTGCCTGATCCGCGAGGACATGGTGGTCGACGAGATCGACGGGCAGCTGCACACCTTCGCTCACGAGCTCGACCGCTGGACCGCCGTCGAAGCCTTCGCCGACGAGTATCAGGGCCGTCCGACGCCCGCAATGGGCCGCTTCAGCGGCAAGCGCGAATGGGAGACGCTCTATGACGGCTGGGATCTCGCCGACGCGATCAAGGATCTCAACTTCGTCCGTTCCGACGGCAAGACGCTGATCCCACAGCCGCATCTGCGCTTCGGCGCCGACGAGCAGTGGACGCTCGACGACGTGCGCGGCAACGTCCTCGGATCGCCGCTCAAGGCGCTTCGCGGCATGTCGCCGGCGGACCGCGAGAAGCACCTGGCCGAGTATCGGGCGGGCTTCACCATCACGCCGTTCAACTGACCATCGGTGCGCGGGGGGCGGGTCCCCGACCCCCCGCTCCATCCAGAGGAAGGCCACTTCCCGCCCGCAAGGGCGGGGAACGGAGAAGAATTGGGAGGTTATCGATGACTGGTGCTCACACGGTGCGGCTGGAACCGGTCGGCGTCGAGTTCGAGGTCGAAAACGGCGAGACGGTGCTGAACGCAGCATTCCGCCAGGGTATCGCGCTGCCGCATGGCTGCAAGGAAGGGCAATGCTCGGCCTGCAAATGCGTGTTGCTCGAAGGCGAAGTCGACATGCTGAAATATTCGACCTTCGCGCTCAACGACATGGAGAAGGAGAGCGGCCACGTCCTGTTGTGCCGGTCGATCGCCTATTCCGACATGCAGGTCGAGCTCCTCAACTACGACGAGGAGGTTCTGGCGAAATCGATCGCGGTGAAGACGTTCAAAGGCCGCATCTCGAAATTCGAGCATCTGACCCACGACATTCGCGGCATCGAGATCGAACTCGGCTCGCCGATAAAATTCTGGGCTGGGCAATATGTCGACATCACGGTCACTACGCAAAAAGGGGAGACGATTACGCGCTCGTTCTCCATGGCAAATACGCCGGACCAAACGCAAAAGCTCTCCTTCATCATCAAGAAGTATCCCGAAGGAAAATTCTCCGGAGAACTCGATTCCGGAGGAATTCGCGTCGGAGCCGAGGTCGCGGTCGTCGGACCCTATGGAACCTGCTTCCGGCGGGAAGAACGGCAAGGCCCCCTGATCCTGGTCGGCGCCGGTTCCGGCATGTCGCCGGTCTGGTCGATCCTCAACGATCACCTGAAGAGCGGCGAGAAGCGGGACGTCTATTTCTTCTACGGTGCGCGGACGCCGGGCGACCTGTTTTATCTCGACAGGATCGCCGAGCTCGCCGGCCGACACCCGGAGCTGAACTTCATCCCCGTTCTCTCGCACGTCAACGGCGAAGCCTGGGACGGCGAGCGCGGCTTCGTGCACCAGAGCGTCGACGCCAAGCTCAAGCAACTCGCTGTCGACGGCCAGGGCGATGTCTACGCCTGTGGCCCGCCGCCAATGATCGATGCGCTGCAGCCCGTCCTGTTCATGAACGGCTTCGAGGCCGAACGCATCTTCTTCGACAGGTTCACCACATCGTCCAACGCCACCCCGGCCCATTGAGGCGTGCCGGAGCCGCCGACTTTAGAGCAACTGCAACAAAGGGAGTGAAAACAATGGTAGCAACGTCGAGTTCAGTAGGATCGGGAGCCGCGGGCGCCGCGATCTTCGCCGATTCGGACAGCCGCAAATATCGGTACTTCGATCCGAAAGGTCAGCGCGCCACCCACTACGAGGATGTCACGGTCGACGTGCAGCCCGACCCGGAGCGCTACCTGATCCAGGACTGGATCATCAACTTCCCGGACGGCAAAGGCGCCTATGTCAAAGACAACACGGCCGCCAAGAGCTCGAACTGGCATGCCTTCCGCGCTCCTGACCAGGAGTGGGAACGCACGCATTACCAGCGTCAGTCGAAGATCGAGACGATGGTGCAGAGCGTCATTACCAACGCCCGCCGTGCCGGCGCGCCGAAGACGTTCGACAAGGTCTGGGCCAAGCTCCTGCAGGCGCATCTCGGAGCATGGAAGCATGCCGAGTTCGGCCTGGGCACGTCGCTCATGCAGGCGCAGCGCTACGGCTACACGCAGATGATTAACAATGCGACGCTGACCAACTCTTCCTACAAGCTGAGGCTCGCCCAGGACATCACGCTCTATCTCGCCGAGATCGGCATGGACATCGCCGGCTGGGACGACGAGCTCGGCAAGAAGCACTGGCTCGAGGACGGCGCGTGGCAGGGCGCCCGCGAGGCGGTCGAGACCATCATGGGCACGAGCGACTATCTCGAGCAGTACTTCGCCATCAACATCGTGTTCGAGCCGCTGGTCGGCGAGTTGTTCCGCTCCGGCTTCCTGATGCAGGCGGCAGCGGCCAACCACGACTTCATCACGCCGCCGGTGATCTCGGCGGCTGAAGCCGACTACGAGCGCAACCTCGCCAACACCATCGACCTGATCTACCTGCTCGCCAACGACGAGAAGCATGGCGCGGCAAACAGGAAGCTGTTCCAGGGCTGGGCGAACAAGCACGGCGCGCTCGCCGACAAGGCAGCCACCGGCCTGCAGCCGATCTGGTCGATGCCACATTCCAAGCCGGTTTCCTTCACCGACGTTCGCGCCCAATCCGAGGAACGGATCGGCCGGATCCTCGGTGAACTCGGCCTCAAGCGCTGAACAGGGAGAGAAGATCATGTCAGTAGCAGCACGCGACGCCTCGCAGTCCAACATCTTCAAGTCGATGAAGGACATCACTTTTGAGCAGACGATCTCGCACCAGTGCGGTGTCACCATGAACGACTCGGTCGAGGCCCGCGCCATCGCCGAATTCATGGGCAAGAAGCCTGGAGTCATCGTCACCTATCAGCCGGCCATGATCCGCATCGACGGCAGCGGCAAGCTGATCTTCAAGATGGACGAGATCAGCGAATATCTCGGCCGCGAGATGACCGCGGAGATCTTCGAGGTCAACACCTCCACCCACTACGGCCGCATGGTGCGCATCGACGACAACACCGTGATCCTGTTCGGCAACATGGACGAGGTCTTCGAGTACATCTGAGAAAGCCCCGGCGCGCCGCCGGTTTCGGCGCGCCGGCCCTCATCAACACGACGATTGCGGAGGCAAGAAAATGTATACGACACCTGAAGGCAAGGACATCTTCGTGGTCGACGGCCACACCCATTTCTGGGACGGCAGCCCGGAAAACCAGAAGAACATCCACGGCAAGCAGTTCATCGACTGCTTCTATGCCTATCACACCGGGCTGAGCCCGAAAGATCAGCTCTGGGAGAAGGGCAAGTTCGAAAAATACAGCGCCGACGATCTCTACCGCGATCTGTTCATCGACGGTCCCGACGACGTGGCGATCGTCCAGTCGACCTACCTGAAGGATTTCTACAAGAACGGCTTCAACACGATCGAGCGCAACGCGGAGGTGGCCAAACGCTATCCGGAGCGGTTCATCGTCAACGGCGCCTTCGATCCGCGCGATGGCGAGAAGGCGCTCGAATACATCCATTTCATGAAGGAGACTTACGACATCAAGGGCGTGAAGATGTACACGGCCGAGTGGAATGGCGTCTCCAAGGGCTGGACGCTCACCGATCCTGATGCCTACAGGTGCTTCGAGCTGTGCGACAAGCTCGGCATCAGGAACATCCACGTCCACAAGGGCCCGACGATCATCCCGCTCAGCAAGGATGCCTTCGACGTGCATGACGTCGACCATGCGGCGACGGATTTCCAGGCCCTAAACTGGATCGTCGAGCATTGCGGGCTGCCGCGCCTCGACGATTTCTGCTGGATCGCGACGCAGGAAACCAACGTCTATGGCGGCCTGGCCGTGGCATTGCCCTTCATCCATTCGCGCCCGCGTTATTTCGGCGAGGTCATCGCTGAATTGCTGTTCTGGGTAGGGCCGGAGAAGATCTTGTTCGGCTCCGATTACGCGATCTGGACGCCCCGCTGGCTTGTCGAGAAATTCTGGGCCTATCAGATTCCTCAGGACATCGCCGTGGAGCGTGGTGTGCAACTGACCGACGAGATCAAGGAGAAGATCCTCGGCCTGAACGCCGCGCGCCTCTACAACATCGACATCGATGCCAAGAAGAAGGCGCTCGCAAGCTCGCCCTTCAGCATCGCGGCGGAGTAGGAACCATGGCAACCGCCAGCGTTTCCGACAGCCGCGAGAAGGAACTCTGGCGGCGCCTTGGTGAGGTCAACGACCCGGAACTCGACGAACCCATCACCGAGATGGGCTTCGTCGAGCGGGCCGAGGTGAAGGATGACGGCAGCGTGGAGGTCGATTTCCGCCTGCCGACCTACTGGTGCTCGCCCAACTTCGCCTTCCTCATGCTCGACGGTGTGCGTACCGCGCTCGACCGGCTCTCCTGGTCACCGGCCTATGGCGTCAAACTGCACGACCATATGTTCGCCGACGAGGTCAATCGTGGCATCGAGGCCGGCAAGACATTCGGCGACATATTCGCTGAGCTGGCCGCGGACACGGATCTCGGCGCCGTGCGTGAAACTTTCAGGATAAAGGCATTCAAACGGCGCCAGGAAGCGGTTTTGTGCGGCCTGCGGCAATACGGCCTGACGGACCGGGAAATCGTCGGAATGGACCTGCCGGCATACGACGTCGCGCGGTTAGAACCGGGCGAAGCCGCCAAACAGAAGCCCAGGTACAGGGCGGCTCTGCTTGAGCGCTTTCCCGACCGCAGGACGGATGGTCCTGTCTTCGTGACATGGGAAGAGCGGCACATACCGCCCGATGCGCTCAGCGCCTATCTCGCCGAACTGCGCGGCGTGCGCGTCAACATGGAGTTCAACGGCGCGCTTTGCCGTGGGCTCAAGCAGACCCGGTACAAGGAACTGGACGTGGTCGACGGCGAACCGACGCTGGTCGATTTCATCATGGACCGCGTGCCCGCGCGAAACGCGCCGGTCACCTAAGCAGAAACGAAAGCAACGGCCTCCCCCGCACGAGGCCCCTAACCAACAAACCGCCCGTAAGGAGGAAGGAGGAGTCATGCCCAAAATCATGCTTCACAATTCAGAGGCCCGCCGAGCTCTTGCCCGAGGCGTCTTCAGGCTGGCGACGGCCGTCGAGCCGACGCTCGGGCCCAAAGGCATGAACGCCATGATCGACCGGCCGATTGGCACGCCGATGGTGACGCGCGACGGCGTCAGCATCGCTTCCGAGATCGAACTCCACGATCGCTTCGAGAACATGGGCGCGCAAGTGGTCCGCGAAGTCTCGATGCAGACGAACGAAGTGGCGGGCGACGGCACGACGACTGCCATCGTGCTCGCCAATGCGCTGATCCAGGGCGGTGTCGAGGCAAACGAACGCGGCGCGAAATCCGTCGATCTGTGCAAGGGCATCGAGCTTGCCGTAGGGGCGGTGGTTTCGGCCCTCAAGGCATCCGCCAGGCCTGCCAAGGGCAATGGTATCCTCGCCTCGGTCGCCAACATCGCCGCGACCGACGCGAGGCTTGGCGCGCTTGTGGCGGAAGCGCATCAGCGCGTTGGGGCGGAAGGCGTCATCACCACGGACTTCAGCGTGACCACCGAGACCACGCTCGACGTCGTCGAGGGCATGTCCTTCGATCGAGGCTACCTCTCGCATCACATGGTCACCGACCAGGAGAAGATGGAGGCCGTGCTCGAGCGGCCGTTCATCCTGATGACCGATCTCAAGATCAAGGAACCGATGGCACTCGAGGCTGCGCGCCGCATCGCAGACGACGCCGGGCGGCCGCTGCTGATCGTGTCCGAGGAAGTGTCGCCGGAAGTCGTGGTGACGCTGCTCGGCAAGCAAGGGCCCGGCAAATACCTCGTCGTCCATCCGCCGGAATACGGCCATTGGCGCAAGGCGATGATGGAGGATCTGGCGATCATCACCGGTGGCCGTGTGATTGCCCGCGACCTAGGCGGCCGGTTGGAGGACATCACGGTCGATGATCTTGGGACCGCCGAGCGGGTGAGGACCAGCTCGTCCTACACATCGATCATTCGCGGTGGCGGCGACCATGACGCGATCGCCTCGCGGCGGGCCCAGGTGCAGCGCCAATATGAAGCCGCGCCGCCGAACATTGAACAGGACAAGCTGCGCGAGCGCCTGGCCAAGCTCTCGGGCGGCACCGCCATCCTCTATGCCGGCGGCGTCACGCCGGTCGAGCAGAAGCGGACCATACAGCTGATCGAGGATTCGCTGAATGCGGTGCGCGCGGCGTCCGAGGAGGGCGTGGTCGCCGGCGGCGGCTCGGCGTTGGCCCAGATCGCGCCGCTGCTCGACAAGGTGGCGACCAGTGTCGAGGGCGATGTCGCCGAAGGTGTGCGTCTGGTCCGCTCGGTGCTGACACGGCCACTATGGCGCATCGCCGCCAATGCCGGCGCCGATCCCGACGCCGTGGTGTGCGAAGTGACGCGTATCAACGGCGGCTACGGCTACAACGCATCCGCCGGCAATTACCAGAACATGTTCGAAGCCGGGATCATCGACCCTGTTCGCGTCACCTATACGGCGCTCGCCAATGCGGCTTCGGTCGCGACGCTGATCCTGACCACTGAAACCTTGATCGGCGATCTCGCCGAGGATGAGGACCCGACGGCCGGCCCGGCGCTCGGCGGTGGCGCGGAAAAGCTCGGCCGCGCCTGAACCAATTTCCGGACTTGAGAGGATACGACGATGAAAGCTGCCAGACTTTACGAATACGATCCGAAAATGAACGTGAAGCTCAAGATCGAGGAGGTCAAGGCGCCGACGATCACCGCCCCCGACGAGGTGATCGTGCGGGTCGGCGCCGCCGGCCTCTGCCGCACCGACCTGCACATCATCGAAGGGGTGTGGAAGCCGACCATGGACCCCGAGGGCACGCTGCTGCCCTATATCATGGGTCATGAAAATGCCGGCTGGGTCGAGGAGGTCGGCAGCGGCGTCAGGTCGGTCAAGCGCGGCGACGCCGTGATCTGCCATCCCTTCCGCTCCTGCGGCATCTGTCTCAACTGCCGGCACGGCGAGGACATGTACTGCGATAACGGACAGTTTCCAGGCCTGGGCATGAATGGCGGCTTCGCTGAATACTTCATCACCAGCGAGCGCTCGCTGATCAAGCTGAATGCCAATGTCACGCCAATCGAAGTGGCGCCGCTGGCCGATGCTGGCATCACCGCCTACCGGGCAGCCAAACGCGCCGCGAAGCTTTTGCGGCCAGGCAGCTATTGCGTCCTGCTCGGCATAGGCGGGCTCGGCCACATCGCGCTGCAATCGCTGCATGCTATTTCCGGTTGCCGCATCATTGCCGTCGACCGGGAGCCGGCGGCGCGCGTGCTGGCAAAGGACCTCGGCGCCGATTTTGTTCTCGACGGCGGGCCGAATGTCGTCGACGAGGTGAAGGCGATCACCAGCGGTGGCGCTCATGTGGTCATCGACTTCGTCGGCGAGCTCGGCGTCGAGAACATCTGCTGGAAGATGGTGCGCAAGGGCGGCCAGCTGTTCGTCGTCGGCTATGGCGGCTCGGTCAACGTGCCGACCGCGCATCTGGTTATCGAGGAGATCAACATCGGCGGCAGCCTAGTCGGCAATTTCACCGAGCTCGTCGAACTGATGGAACTCAACGCCGATGGCAAGGTGAAGATGCATTACACCGAATACAACCTCGCCAGCATCAACGCAGCGCTCGACGATTTCAAGAACCGGCGGTTCACCGGCCGCGGCGTCATCGTGCCGTGAAACGCCTGGACCGAACGCCGCGCAGACCGGTGCGGCGCCCGGTCCCCATCATCATCCAGAGGGAGAGAAAATATGAACAAATACATCTGTGAATTCGTCGGAACCTTCGCGCTGGTCTTCTTCGGCTGCGCAACGGTTCTTTTCATGCGCTCCGAGGTCGGCCTGCTCGGCGTCGCCATGGCCTTCGGCCTGTCGGTGGTGGCGATGGCCTACTCGATCGGGCCGATTTCGGGCGCGCATCTCAATCCGGCGGTGAGCCTCGGCGTGTTTGTTTCCGGCCGGATGAAATCCGGCGATCTGATCGGCTATGTCGTCGCGCAATGTCTGGGAGCGATCTTCGCATCGGCCGTCCTTTATGTGATCGTGGAAGGGAAGGGCGGTGGCTACGACGTCGCCGCCAATGGCTTTGCCCAGAACGGCTGGTCGGCCTATTCGGCGACATCGGCCTTCCTGTTCGAGGCAGTCGCCGCCTTCCTTTTTCTGGTCGTCATCCTTCGCGCGACCGGCGAAGGCGGAGCAGGTCCCCTGGCCGGACTGGCGATTGGGCTCACGCTGGTCATGATCCATCTTGCCGGCATCGCTGTGTCCGGATCGTCCGTCAACCCGGCCCGCTCGCTAGGTCCAGCCCTGTTCGCCGGCGGGGCGGCGCTGTCGCAGCTCTGGCTGTATATCGTCGCGCCTTGCCTTGGCGCCGCCGCGGCCGGATTCGCGCTGCGCGCTGGCGTGATCGGCGCCGGCGAGCCGGCTCCGCAACTCGCCTGATCGATGGTCAATCCAATGCCCTTAGTTGACTGAGTTCCCTCGAACCCGTGGCGCGAATGCTACGGGTTCTTTTGCCGCCGCTCAGACGAATCCGCGTCGGATGCCGTATTGATCGAGTTTGCGGTAGAGCGTTGGCCGCGAAATGCCGAGCCTCAGGGCAACCTTGCTGAGATTTCCATTCTCGGCGGCAAGGGCGTTCCTGATAGCCTGGCGCTCGCCATCCTCGAACGTGCACACCGGCGCCTCGAGCATGGCTGTGGGATTGTCGCTGTACGCCGTCGCGCCGTTGTGATTGCCGGCGGTGATTTCCCACGGGAGATCCTCAAGGCCTATGGCGCTGTTGCGCGCCAGGATATGCAGGCGCTCCATCAGGTTCTTCAGCTCGCGCACATTGCCCGGCCAGCGATAGGCCAGCAGCGCGTCGAGCGCGCGGCTTGAAAACCGCAGCGGATCGCTGCCGGCCTTGTCCGCGATATGGCGATTGAAATGCTCGACCAGCAACAGCACGTCCTCGCCGCGTTCGCGCAAGGCGGGGACGCGGATCGAGACGGCGCCGATGCGGTAATAGAGGTCGCTGCGAAAGCGCCCGGCCGCGACTTCCTGCTTGAGATCGCGATTGGTCGAGGCGACCAGCCGGACGTCCACCGGCCGCCCCCTGCTGTCACCGATGCGGTGAACGACACGCTCTTCCAGCACGCGCAACAGGAACGGCTGGATATCGAGCGGCAACTCTCCAATTTCGTCGAGGCTGAGCACGCCGCCGTTGGCCTGCTCGAAGACGCCCGCCTTGCCCTCACGCGAGGCGCCGGTAAAGGCGCCAGCCACATGGCCGAACAGCTCGCTGCCGAACAGCTCCTTGGTGATGGCGCCGCAATTCAACGCGACGAACGGGTCGTTGTCCGTACGCCGACTGCCGGCATGGACAAGCCGCGCGAACAACTCCTTGCCGACGCCGGTTTCGCCTTCTATCAGCAGCGACGTCACGCCCCTCGACCGAGCCACGCGGGAGGCGACATCGATGGCGGCCAGCAGCTTCTCGCTCTCACCGACGATCATCGACGTTGCTGCCTGCAACGGTTTGTTTGTCTCCCGGCTGATCACCGCCACACCCGAAACCACCGGCGCGGCAGGGAACACCAGAGCCGCGCCGCTGAGATTCCCGTCCAGTTTCAGTGGCGTGATGTGGCAGGACCGCAGATGCGCCGGGAGTGCCTCGGCGAGATCGCTGTCCGAGCCGGACGCTGGCAGGTTCATGAGCCAACGACCGCGACCCGGCTCGATCGGCCCATCCGTCACCTCGGTGGTTTCGCCATTGGGCACGTTGTTGCAGAAGATCGTTCGGCCACGGTGATCGACGATCACCAGACCGTCCTTGCCGCGATAACCGGGCGCCGACGAAATGAAGGCTTCGAGCAAGCGGGTGCGCTGTTCCTGCTGCTGCTCGGCCAATGCCTTTTCAATCTGCCTGGCAGTGGCGGCGACAAGTGCGGTATTGTGGGGCCGGAAGATCGGCGAATAGCCTGACAGGTCAACGACGCCGATAATCTTTCCATCCAATGGGTCGCGGATCGGCGCGCCGGCGCAGGTCCAGCCTTTGATGCCAGCGCAGAAATGCTCGGCCGCGTGGACGAAGATCGGTTCGCCGGTCCAGAGCGCGGTGCCGATCCCGTTGGTCCCGACAGCGCCCTCATTCCATTTGCCGCCGATGGCTAGATGAATGTCCATGCCATCATGCAGGGTCTTCTTGTCGCCGATGGCTTCGATCAGCACGCCATCACTGTCGGCGAGCACCAGCATCGCTCCGGTCCCTTCCAGCAACGGGCCCAGAGAGGCGAAGGGCCGCCGCGCCGCCGAAAGCAGCTCGGCGTTGGCGCGGGTCAGATACTCGATCTCGTCACGATTGCTGTTGAGGGGGGCCTCGACGCCTTGCGCGTTGATCCCGCCAGTGGCGCTCCGGTACCAGGATTCGTGGATCAGCGAGCGGACCTGGACCGGATCGCGCGCGCATTTTGGCGCGTCGGATAGGAAGTTTTCCCAGGCGCGCATGGTGGCGCGCTCGTCATAGTCTGTGGTATCCAGTGCCAGCTGTCCTGCGGCTATCGGCGCGCGCGTCGGAAGGCCACCGGTCTTCATCTGGTTGGTATCGATCCCGCGTTTCATTCAGTCATCACAGAACCTTGGGGGCACGGTATTTCTGTACGCTGTCGGGCTGCAGTTTCGCGAGCTAAGCGCCCGCTACGATCTTCGCAAGATACGCTAGGCGATGCCGAGTTTCACTCCGATGTCGGCGGCAAGCTGCTCTTCGGTGTAGGTAGCCGTGAGCAGGGATCCATCCAGGCAGGCAAGCGCCCGTGCGACGGTTTCATCGACCGGCGAGAAGAAGCCATTCTGTTTCGTTGCCAGGACAAAGACCTGTTCGCCGCCCCGGTTCCGGATATCGCCGATATGATGGAGTTGGCGGCCTGTGTTCCGGTCCACCGAGACCACCCGGCCGTTGATGCTGACCCGGATGGATGGCTCCGCTTCGGCGGCGACTGGCGAACCACCGCCAACATGGATGATCAGTCCTTCGGCTTCCGGCTTCTGGCGGGGTTTTCTCGACGCCGAATAACCGCCGCCGCTGATCTGGTCGGCAAGGCGCACTATCGTCGAGCGGTTCTGTTCGATCAGTCGCTTGACCTGAACGTCCTCGCGCCTCGGGCCATCCCGCTTGGAGATGATGTCGACCATGAATCCTCCCAGATTCACCCCGCCGTTTGTGTCGGGGTCGCGTCTTCTTTTCTGACCCTACACGACCTCGGTGAGGTTCGCCATTCGTTCGTTGGCTAGCACAAAATATTGGGCAGCTGGTAGCAGGTGGCTGCTACATACCTCCGCTGACGAACTGATCGACCTCAGAACCAAAGTGCGAATGGCCGCTTCAAGTCATTGTGACGACAATGCCCAACCAACCCGAATGTCAGCTTTTTGATTTTTCGCGCCCAGAATCGTCGGACTACTTTCGGCCCTAGCCGGCGTCTTAGACCCGTACTTCTGCTTCTGCAGTTACTTAGATTGGTGGTGCCTTCCAGGCGGCCACAGGGATTTCCATTGGGTCACTAAAGGTGGCAACGCATCGCGCCATCGCAAGCCTGCGCAAGGCGATCCTCAAAGGAGACGAGAGTCGTGAAAACTGATGATCTCATTGCCGGTTTGGCGAGCGACGTAAAGCCCGTCAAACGGCTTCGGCCATCGGTAGCTCGCGCAGCAACCTGGCTTCTGCTGGCCACGATGGTCCCGTTCCTGCTGGTCATCAGCCAAGGTCTCCGCTTCGACCTGGCACAGTGTCTGCGCGAGCCTTCATTCGTGATGGGAATGGCGGCTTCGCTCGCAACCGGAATTCTCTCGGCGATCGCCGCCTTCGCGCTGAGCTTGCCGGATCGCTCGCGGCTGTGGCTGCTGTTGCCGATTCCGACGCTTTGCCTTTGGCTGTCGAACATCGGCTATCAATGCCTCACACAATGGGTGAGCATCGGGCCGCAAGGCGTGACCTTCGGCGAAACCGCCCGGTGCTTCGCGACGATCGTTCTTACGAGCCTGCCGCTGTCTCTCGCTATGCTGGTCATGCTGCGCCATTCGGCGTTGCTGCAACCGCGCATCGTGACGATCATGGGCAGCCTGTCGATCGCGGCCATCACCGCCACGGCGCTGTCGCTAATCCACCCCATCGACGCGACCATCATGATTCTGATCATGAATGTTGGCATGGCCGCAATGCTCGTCCTCCTGGGCAGTGTCTTTGCGCGCACGATGTTTGGCTGGGTGGCGCCGCGTTCCCCGACCCTCAACTGATCCAACTCCGAGAATGACCATGAGCCGCCGCCAGTTCGCCACCCTTGCTGTTGCCACCTCCTTGATAGCTGCGATCTCGGCACACGGTGCGGGAAGATTTTTTGATTCTTGCCTACGAAGAACTCAATAAAATCATTGATCTGAACGCGCCCTCGTGGCCGGGTCGATTTAGGACACCGCGGCCTTAGTCCCGAGCTTGCCCGCTTACGCCTGTCGGCACGCCGCTCGCGAGCGGGCGCAGGAGTATCCGCGCGAAGCTGCGCTGCAGGCCTAATGACACGATCAGAAGCATCGGTCCTCGGTGCCGAGGGAGGTCAGCGTCCGAAAAGCATTCCTTTCATAACCCCATCGCGGAACAGTACCGAGTGGATCAGCGCGGCCAGGACGTGCAGGCCGATAAACGCGACAAGTATCCAGAACAGAGTGTCATGGATCGCGATGAAATCTTTGGCGGTCAGACCCGCGACGTTCGGCGGGCGGGGTACCGAAAGGAATCCGAAAAGGCGTGTCGGAGGCATCAGGGGCATCGGGCGGTAAGCGAGCCAGCCCGTTATCACGACGGAAAGAATGAGGCCGTACAAGCAGGCATGAACCGAAGCGGCCGCCGATCGCACAAGCCAATGCGCTTGCCGGTCGGGAGCCTTGGTGACAGCACGAACCACCAGCCGCAGAACAAGGATGCAGAATAGGGTGACGCCGATGGAGATGTGTGTGGGCAGCCAGGTCATAGCTATCACGCCCGGCCCCTTCATAGGGCCGAGGGCGACGACAACCTGCCAGGCCAGAGCAGCCACCGTCAGCCAATGGAGCAACTTGACGGCGGGGTGCCAGCGAGCGGTTGGGTGCTTCACTGTCATCGCGGTGCGCAGACTCCTCTCGCCTGGACTCAAGGTTGGCGCCTGATGTCCTTCATCGTCTCCAAGCTGATAGAGATATTTCTCCTTCCATCCAACCTGATCGCCATCCTCGCATTGATCGGGGTGGCCACGGCTCCGTTCGGCTGGCGGAAGCTCAGCCGAACCAGTCTCGTCGGCTCGGCGCTGCTGCTGGCCATATGCGGCTGGGCTCCTTTGGGTCCGGCCGCATTGATGGCATTGGAGAACCGCTTTCCAAAACCCGTCATCAACGGCCCGGTGACCGGCATTGTCATGCTTGGCGGGGCCGTCGACACCCACGTTAGCGTCGATCGCCAGACTCTGGCGATGAATGAGGCGGGAGAACGGCTGACCGAAGCCGTGGATCTTAGCAGGCGATATCCGGACGCTCGTATATTCCTCTCGGGCGGCGCCAATCATATCATCAGCAGCAACCGGACAACGGAATCGCAGGTTGCTCGCGATATTCTCGTGATGCTCGGCGTGCCGGCCCAGCGCATCGAAATGGAAGAACGATCGCGCACGACCTGCGAGAACGCGGTCGAGAGCAAGGCGGCCATCCAGCCGAAGCCTGGGGAACTCTGGTTGTTGGTCACGTCGGCGAACCACATGCCGCGAGCGATGGCTTGCTTCCGCGCCGTAGGGTTTCCTGTCGTCGCCTACCCGGCGGACTTTCGGACACGGGGCATGGCCGACCTCTGGCGGCCGACGGGATCCGTCGCATCTGGCCTCGCAGCCGCCGATCTCGCCGCGCACGAATGGCTCGGTCTGCTAACCTACTGGTCGATGGGGAAGACCACCGAGCTCTTTCCCGAGCCGTGAATTCTTTGATCTAGAGCAAATTTTGGTCCCGATCTCTGGGGTATGATTTTCAAGATGGCGTTGTCGCCACAGTGGAAGGGTTTAATTGTGGATCGGAATAGCACCCGATCAGGGCTGGACCGTTCGACAAAGCGCTCGTCGGAATTCGGCGGGTCGCGGTGGATTGCCGTCTGCCTCGCCTTTCTGGTGGCGTTCGCCCCTGTCGTTTACGGTCATGCCAACGCGACCGTGGCTCAGCATGGTGCCCAGTGGGCGGTGGAGCACAATCATGGCTTCCTAGTGAAACAACGTGATGGCCATCAGGCTCCGTGCAACGATGCCGGCAAGGCTAGCCATCAAGGAACATGCTGCATCTCGACTTCGAGTTGCTCCTTCTGCGCTACGGTTGACGGCCATCTCTTCACAAGCGTTTCGGGGAGCCAACCGGTCGCGACCGCCCCGCCTTTTATGTCCTCTCCAGGTGAGGTGCCGATTCGACTGCGCCCTCCAAAGCTCATCGTGACCGCCTGAGCGCACGAGCCCTCGCGTTCGTGCGCATCACTGCCGTTAATCCGGCCTCAAGTCACGAATATGAGAGCTTTGCTATGCAATCTATATCCCGTCGCCAGTTCCTGGCGTCCACCGCGGCTGCCGGCGCTGCGAGCGTCGTCCTGCCGTTGATCAGTTCCCGCGCGACACAAGCGGCCGCCTCCAGCATCATCCGAGCCGAAACTCGCGTCATCGACGTGGCCGGCCGCGCCGCCAAGGTCTTCGGTCTCGTTCAGTCCGACGGCACGCATGGGCTCACCATGTCGGCAGACGATGGCTTCCGGCTCCGACTCGAAAACGCGCTCAACGCGCCAACCTTGATCCATTGGCATGGCCTGACGCCGCCATTCGGACAGGACGGCGTGCCGGATCTGCCGCAGCCGTTGCTCCAGCCGGGCCAATCCTATGACTACAGCTTTCCCATCGCGACGCCGGGGACGCACTGGATGCATGCGCATACCCTGCAGGAACAGCAACTGCTTGCCGCGCCGCTCATCATCAGCGATCCGGCCGAGCAAGGTGCCGACGAGCAGCCAGTGGTGGTGCTGTTCCACGACTTCAGCTTCAAGACCCCCGAAGAATTGCTGATCGGGCTGACCGGATCCGCGCCCGCAACGGGAAACGGCGGCATGGCCGGACACTCCATGTCGGGCATGGATATGCAAGGCATGTCGGGCGGGCAAGGCATGGTCATGCCGATGGACGTCAACGATATCCAGTACGACGCCTACCTAGCGAACGACCGCACGCTGGACGACCCGCAAGTGTTCGCAGTCGAACGGAACGGAACGGTCCGGCTGCGCCTTATCAACGGCGCGACCGCCACGGCATTCTGGATCGACACCGGGTCAATCGAAGGCGAAGCAATCGCTGTCGACGGGAATCCCGTCACCCCAGTGCGCGGTCGCCGCTTTCCGCTCGCCATGGGCCAGCGCATCGACATTCGGCTGCGCATTCCGGACGAGGCCGCCGCATGGCCGGTCCTGGCTCTGCGCGAAGGCGGTGTCGAGCGCACTGGTTTCGTGCTGGCGACCAGGGGCGGCGCGGTAAAGCGCATCGCGTCTGTTGGCGACCAGGCGACGGCCGCGCTGGATTTAAGATTCGAGTCCATCCTCATCGCCGCCAAGCCCTTGGTGGTGACGCCCGCGGATCGGAATCAGCCCATCGAGATCGGCGGCACGATGCAGGGTTATTCCTGGACGCTCAACGGCAAGACATGGGGCAACCATCAGCCAATCCCGGCGCGGAAGGGGGAGCGCATCGAACTGACGCTGCGCAACGCCAGCATGATGGGCCATCCCATGCATCTGCACGGCCATCACTTCCAGGTGGTTGCTATCGATGGCCGCCGTTTCGCGGGAGCCGTCCGCGATACCGTTTGGGTGCCGCCGATGCGCGAGGTGACGGTGGCGTTCGACGCCGCGAACCCGGGGACGTGGGCCTTCCACTGCCACCACCTGTATCACATGGCGACCGGCATGATGACCGTCGTCGAATACACCGCGTGACCGATTTCGAGGATAAGACCGTGAGAAACTATCGCAGCAACAATGCCGTCGCTCCGGCGGTCGAAAACCGCTCTGGCATCAGCCGCCGCACGACGCTGTTGGCCCTGATGACAGCTACTGCCGTCGCCGCGGCCGCTGTTCTCGTCAAGCCTGCGGGAGCAGCCGAACCCGTGGCTTCAGGCTTCGTCTACACTGCTGACGAAGAGGACGGCTCCATCAGCCGGATCGACCTCTCAACCGGGAAGGTCGAAACCTTTCCGGTCGCCATCGCGCCGCACAATGTCCAGTTCGTCCCGGCTACCGGTAGACTGCTCGCGGTAGGGGCCCCGCGCCCCGCCGGCGGTGAAGGTGGGAGCGGCCACAGCGATGATCACAGCAAGACAGGCGGCATGGGTGAAATGGACATGGATGCCGGGGGCAAGCTCATCGCCCTTGACACAGCTAACCTAGCATCGGGGCCAATCGCTTCCATTCCTGCCGGCGCACATCCGGCCCATGTCATCGCTGACCCCGACGGCAATCGAGCCTTCGTCACGGACTCCGAACACAACATCGTTTCCGTGATCGATCTCACAAACGGTGCAGTCATCGCGACGGTCCCCACCGGCGACTATCCCCACGGCCTCAGAATGAGCCCTGACGGTAGGTTCATCTACGTCGCCAATGTTAAGGACGGAACCGTATCGGTTCTCGATGCGGTCAAGCTGACCGAAGTGGCGCGGATCAAAGTCGGCCAAGCTCCCGTACAGGTCGGGTTCACGCCCGACGGCAGCCGCGTCTATGTTTCGTTGCGGGATGAGAACAAGGTCGCAGTGATCAATACGTCCGCCCGACAGGAGATCGAGCGGACCGAGGTCGGTCGCTCGCCGATCCAGGTGCACGCCACGCCCGACGGACGCTTCATCTTTGTCGCCAACCAGGGGACCGAGGCCAAGCCGAACGACACGGTCTCCGTCATCAACGTCGCGAGCGGCAAGGTGGTCAAGACGATCCGCACCGGGTTGGGCGCGCATGGCGTTGCCGTCAGCAATGACAGCGCCTTCGTCTTCGTGACCAACATCCTCGACGGAACCGTGTCGCTGATCTCGGTCAAGAACCAGTCGGTCCTGCAGTCGTATGTCGTCGGCAAGGGGCCAAACGGGATCACATTCCAGGCGCCGCTGCCGACGCCGGGAAGCGCCGGGTAACCGGTGCGGACGAACGCTGAACCCGAAACCCAGGAGAACCAAGCAATGAAAACGCTAAGCAAGTCCATCCTAGCCGCAGCCATTCTCTTCACATCTGCAGCCTTCGCCGAGGCCTCCCATCATCCCACTGCGGAAACTGGGCCTGCCAATTCGCCCGCTCCGCTGTCCGGCGATAGCGCCGCGACGATGCGCCAAGGCGGAATGACGTCCCAAGGCAGGATGATGCCCCAGAGCGGGATGATGCCGCAAGGTGGGATGATGCCCCAGGGCGGAATTATGCCCCAGGGTGGAATGATGTGCGGAATGATGTCTCGGGGTGAAATGATGCCCCAAGGGGGCATGATGTCTCGGGGTGAAATGATGCCCCAAGGGGGCATGATGCCGCAGGGCGGAATGATGCCGCAGGGCGGAATGATGCCGCAGGGCGGAATGATGCCGCAGGGCGGGATGATGCCGCAGGGCGGGATGATGCCTCAGGGTGGGATGATGCCGCAGGGCGGAATGATGCCGCAGGGTGGGATGATGCCGCAGGGCGGAATGATGCCTCAGGGCGGGATGACGTCCCAGGGTGGAATGATGCCTCAAGGCGGTATGATGTCCGGCGAGATGATGCGGATGATGATGGGCATGATGTCTGCCAGCAACGGACCGGCTGAACTGATAATGTCCCCGAGCCACGTCGAAGGGCGCATCGCGTTCCTGCAGGCCGAGCTCAAGGTGACCGATGCACAACAACCGCAATGGAAAGCCGTGGCCGAAGCAATGCGTGCCAATGCCAAGCTCGCCGAACAGACGATGGCCGGGATGGGCGGCGCGATGATGTCCGCTGACCCTGCCGCCATGACGCCGCTGAAGAGGATCGAACAGGCCGAGCAAATGCTGTCCGGACGTCTCGAAGGACTGCGCCAGTTGAAATCGGCGATCGAACCGTTTTACGCGACATTGAGCGACGCGCAAAAGGCCGTGGCCGACAAACTGCTCGCGCTGGCGCCGATGGGCATTATGTGAGGTCGAAGGGACCGTCGCGTCGCACCGCGACGGGCCGCACGACCAGGAAAAGGTGAGGCCATGGAAGCGAAGCGGAGCGTCCGCGCGGAAGAACTGCTGTTGTTGCAGCGCGAAACCTTCAACTACTTCCTGGGCGAGGTGAATCCGGCTAATGGCCTCATTCGCGACAAGACCGCCGCCGATTGGCCGGCCAGCATCGCCGCGACGGGACTCGCTCTTGCCTGCTATCCCGTCGCTGTCGAGCGCGGGTTCATGACGCGCCAGGCAGCCGTGGCAAGAACGCTGGCCACGCTGCGATTCTTCTGGACGAGCAATCACGGACCCGAGGCTGACGCCACCGGCTACCGCGGGTTCTACTATCACTTTCTAGACATGCAGACCGGCCGCCGCGCTTGGCACTGCGAGCTGTCTACGATCGACAGCACCCTGTTGTTGGCGGGCGGTTTGACAGCGGCCGCCTATTTTGGCGCGAACGCAGCGGAGGAGCGGGAAATCCGCACGCTTGCCGATGCTCTCTATCGCCGTGCCGACTGGCAATGGGCACAGAACCAGGGCGCGACAGCGACTCACGGCTGGACCCCCGAAAACGGGTTCATCAAATACCGCTGGGAGGGCTATGACGAGGCCCTTCTGCTTTACGTTCTGGCGCTCGGCTCACCGACCTTTCCTCTTCCCGAGAGCAGCTACGCCGCCTGGACGTCGACCTACCGCTGGGAAAGCTGCTACGGCCACGAATACCTCTATGCCGGGCCGCTGTTCACGCATCAGCTGTCGCATGTCTGGATCGACTTTCGCGGAATCCGGGATGCCTTCATGCGGGAAAAGGGCATCGACTATTTCCAGAACAGCCGGCGGGCAACCTACCTCCAGCAATGCTATGCCATCATGAACCCGCGCAAGTTCGAGGGCTACCGAGAGTGCTGCTGGGGCATCACCGCGAGCGAGGGGCCAGGTCCGGCTACTCTCAGGCTCAATGGCATCGTCCGCGAGTTCTACGACTATGTCGGGCGTGGCGTTCCCTATGGACCGGATGACGGCACGCTCGCGCCTTGGGCGGTCGCCGCTTCATTGCCGTTCGCTCCGGAGATTGTCCTGGAGGCGCTCGACTTCTGCATCCATCAAGCGAAGCTGAAAGAGTTCAACAGATACGGCTTCAAGGCCGCCTTCAACCCCACTCATCCTGGAGAGCCGAGCAATCCCTACGGCTTCTGGGTGTCTCCCTGGCACTTTGGCATCAACCAGGGCCCCATCGTGCTGATGATCGAAAACCACTTGAGCGACCAGGTTTGGCGCTTGATGAGAGGCTGTCCGTACATCGTAGCCGGGTTGCGCCGTGCCGGCTTCACCGGCGGCTGGCTGAACGACGTGTAGTGCTTCTTCGACATGAGTGCCGCTTTCCGCGCATCTCTCCACCACTTTTGCCGCACAACTGGAGTGCGCGGGTTTGCCTGAAGGTTTCGCTGCAGCCGAGTTCGATTTGGATTTGACGCAGGTCAAAGTGCATTGGGGTCGAACAGGCGATCATGCCACGAGGTGAGAGCTTGGACGTCGTGCTGTGCTTGGACGATCTTGTCAGATTTGGCAGCAGGACCATCGGACCGCAACCGGTACCTTGGATGTGATCAAGCTTGCCTTCGGGCTTGCTCTTTTCCTGTTGTTAACACCCCCGGGCCACGCGCAGGCGCACGAGTTCGGTGCGTCACAAGGTATTTCGTCAGCCAAGATGGTTCCATCCATCGCCGACTGCGAAGCAGATCGGGTGTCCTGGACGACGACCGTTCCTTCCGCATCCGCTCCGGATGATTCAGGCTGTGATGCCGCAGCCCACGCCAATTGCGGTCTGTGCGCCGGTGGCCATTGTTTCGCTTGTTCCGCTGCAATTCTTGCGACCGCTTCGGACATCGGCCTAGTACCGGAGCCTTATGCTCCGGCGTTCCTCGACCAAGCAGGCTTGGCGCTGACCAAGCCTGACGAAGCCTTTCGGCCTCCTCGTTCCGTTCTCTGACGACCTGCTCGGCGGGCAAATCTCACGCTCGCCGACCCAGGCCGCCCTCTGTGCTGGGCCCACGCTGGCTCCGGTCGCGAACGTGTTTCGAGGAGAAAACCCATGAATGTGCGGACAGAAGCTGCAATCCCTGACCAACGGTCTGGTGGCTTGGACGTGGAGTCGCTCACCCTCCGCATCGGGGGGATGACCTGCGCCCACTGCCCGCCAGCGGTCGAGAAGGCCATTCGAGCGGTCAAAGGGGTCCGGGCCGCCTCGGTGAACCTCGCCACACAGACGGCGAAGGTCGACTATGACCCGGGCCAAGCGAAGGTCGCAGACATCCTGCGTGCCATCCGCTCGGTCGGCTACGCCGCCGGCACGGCGACCATGCGCATTCCCATCAAGAACATGCATTGCACCTCGTGCGCCATAGGTGTCGAACTGGCGCTGGACATGACTCCGGGCGTGATCGCCGCGCGCGCCAGCCTGGCGCCCAATGCGGTCGACATAGAGTACCAGCCGGAACGGACCGATTTCCAGGAACTGAGGAGGTCGATCGAATCCTCCGGCTATAAGGTCGCCGAGCCGAAGGTGAGACTAACGGGCGAGACGCTGGACCCGGCCGAGGCGGCGAACGAGCAGGAATACCGCAGCCTGATGCGGAGGTTGTGGCTCGCCGCCGTCATATCCCTCCCCGTGATGGCGCTCAGCTACCCCGATCTCATTCCGGGGCTGCGCGATTGGATGCCAATGGGCAGCGATACGCGCCGGGTCGTTTGGGCGCTGCTTGGTGTGCTGAGCCTGCCCGTTCTGATGTGGTCCGGATCGCAATTCTTTGTCGGCATGTGGGACGCGCTAAAGCACCGCGCGGCCAATATGCACACGCTGATCTCGATCGGCATCACGGCGGCGTTCCTCTACTCGGTCGTGGCGGTCGCGTGGCCAGGAATCTTTCCCGATATAGCGCTCGCTGAAGTCTTCTGGGACGTGACCGATGTCGTCGTCGCGCTCGTCGTGCTGGGTCTGGCCCTGGAGATCAAGGCCAAGGGCCGGACCTCTCAGGCGATCAAGAAGCTGATCGGGCTGCAGGCGAAGACGGCGAGAGTCGTGCGCGACGGCAAGGAAATCGACCTTCCCGTCGAGGAAGTGCTGGTCAGCGACATGGTGATCGTCCGTCCCGGCGAAAAGGTTCCGGTCGATGGCCAAGTGACTGCCGGATCGAGCGCTGTCGACGAGTCCATGATCACGGGCGAATCCATGCCGGTCGAGAAGCAGGCCGGCGACGAGGTTATTGGCGGCACGCTCAACAAGACAGGCGGCTTCCGCTTCACCGCGACCAAGGTCGGCAAGGACACCGCGCTCGCCAGCATCATCCGCATGGTGAAGGACGCGCAGGGGTCTAAGGCCCCGATCCAGCGCGTCGTGGATACCGTGTCGGGCTACTTCGTGCCAGCGGTCATGATCGTCGCGATCCTCGCGGCGGTGGTCTGGTACGATTTCGGGCCTGAACCGCGGCTGATCTATGCCACGGTCATCCTGGTCACCACGCTGATCATCGCATGTCCTTGCGCGCTCGGCCTTGCCACTCCGACGTCGCTCACGGTCGGCATCGGCAAGGGAGCGGAAAACGGAATCCTGATCCGCTCCGGCGACGCGCTGCAGGCGGCCGAAAAACTCGACGCGATCATCCTCGACAAGACGGGGACGATCACCAAGGGCGAGCCGGCGCTGACCGATGTCGTCGTCACGCCAGGCCACGAAGAGACCGCCGTGCTGCGGCTCACCGCTTCCCTGGAGCGTGGCTCCGAGCATCCGCTGGCCTCGGCCATCGTCAAGGGCGCCGAGGCGCGGAAGATCGAGCTGGTCGACGCTGAAGGTTTTGCAGCCATCCCGGGCCACGGTGTCAGTGGTCGAATCGACGGCCATGACGTGCTGTTTGGCAACGCCAAGCTCCTGCGCGACCGGGGTGTTCCTGCAGACGTGCTGCTGCCGCAATGGGAGCGCCTCGCCAGCGAGGGCAAGACGCCGATGTATGTTGCGGTCGACGGGCAGGCGGCCGGGCTGATCGCGGTCGCCGACACCGTCAAGCCGGACTCCAGGGGGGCGATCGAAATCCTGAAAGGACTCGGCATCGAGGTCGTCATGCTGACCGGCGACAACGAACCCACGGGTCTGGCGATCGCGCGCGAAGTCGGCATCGACCGCGTGCTGGCGGAAGTCCTTCCGGACGACAAGGCGCACGAGGTGCAGAAGCTGCAGCTCGAAGGCAAGTCGGTCGGCATGGTCGGCGACGGTGTCAACGACGCGCCGGCGCTCGCACAGGCCGATGTTGGCTTCGCCATCGGCACCGGAACCGACGTCGCTATCGAAGCGAGCGACGTGACGCTTATCCGGGGCAGCCTGATGGGCGTCGTCACGGCGATCGAGATCAGCCGGGCGACGATGCGCAACGTCCGGCAGAACCTCGTCGGGGCCTTCGGCTACAATGCGCTGGGCATCCCGGTTGCGACGGGCGTGCTCTATCCATTCATCGGGCTTCTGCTCTCTCCCCTCATCGCAGCCGCCGCCATGGCGTTCAGTTCGGTGACCGTCGTCACCAATGCCAATCGTTTGCGTTTCTTTCAGCCGAGGAGGACAGGCTCATGACACCCGACCGCTGGATAGTGACCGTCGCCGGAATCGGCCTGGTCGCGTTCATCATCTGGTTCTTCTGGCTCAAGCGCTCGAAGGGCGTCCGCGCCGCGGAAACGAGCGGCGGCTACCAGGAGGCGATGATCCTGGTGAAGGGCGGCTACACGCCCGACACGATCGTCGTCCGCAGCGGCCGCCCGGTTCGGCTGAATTTCCGCCGTGAGGAGACGGCCTCCTGCTCGGACAAGGTGATCTTCCCCGATTTCCAGAAAAGCGCCGATCTGCCGACGGGTGAAACCGTCGCCGTCGAGCTGATGCCCGAGGAACCAGGCGAGTTCGGATTCTCATGTCCCATGGGCATGTTCCGCGGCCGCCTCGTCGTCGAATAGGAGACCAACATGTCAATGCATGACCATACTGACCACGACCAACCGCAAGGCTCCTTTCTGACGTCCCGGGCAGGCCTCGTCCTGCTTGGCTTCCTTGCGATCGGCGGGTTCCTGCTCTTCACCGAGCACCGCGCGCATGTGCTTGGCGCGCTGTTCTATCTGCTGCCGCTCGGCTGCGTCTTCATGCACTTCTTCATGCATAGAGGACACGGCCATGGAGGCCATGGACATGGCGGGCACAGCGGTCCCCGCAACCACTCCGGCGAAAGGAATCCGTCATGAGCGCCGACACACAAGCCTATGGCCTCTGGAGCCTGGTCATCGTCAATTCTGCCGTCTTCATCCTGTTCGCCTACAGCTTCTTCAAGCCGACGACGACCCGTGACTGGCGCTCGTTCGGCGCGTTCAGCGCCTTCCTGGTCGCGCTGTTCGCGGAGATGTATGGCTTTCCGCTCACCATCTACTTGCTGTCGGGCTGGCTGCAGTCCCGCTATCCGGGGATCGACTGGTTCTCGCACGATGCCGGGCACCTGCTGGAAATGATGTTCGGCTGGCGGGTCAATCCACACTTCGGGCCGTTCCATCTGCTGAGCTTCCTGCTCATCGGCGGAGGGTTCTGGCTGATCGCGGCCGCATGGCGGATTCTCTACGACGCGCAGCAGGGCCGCTCTCTCGCGACCAGCGGGCCGTACAGCTATGTCCGTCACCCGCAATATGCCGGCTTCATCCTGGTGATGCTCGGCTTCCTCGTCCAGTGGCCGACGCTGCTGACGCTGGCGATGTTCCCGGTGCTGGTCGTCATGTATGTGAGGCTGGCGCGGGCTGAGGAGCGCGAAGCGGTTGCCGAATTCGGCGACACCTATCGCGCGTACTTGAAGAAAGTCCCGGGATTCCTGCCGCGGCTGGATCACGTCCTTGCCCGATTGAGCGGCCAGTCCGGTGAAGGCAAGCCGTCATGACCAGTCGCTCGTAGTCGGACGCACAGACATGTCGCTCCCTGAAGCCTCGTCAAACCTACGGCTGGTGCTGACGGCATACGACGTTCCCGATGACCCGGTCGAAGTCGTCGAGCGTAAGGGACTGGGGCACCCGGACACCATCTGCGATGCCCTTGCTGAAACATTCTCGCGCAATCTGTCCCTGGAGTATTCTCGACGCTTCGGTCGCATCCTTCACCACAACGTGGACAAGGCGCTTCTGGTGGGCGGTCGCTCCATGCCCGCTTTCGGGGGTGGCTCACTCACCAGCCCGATAAACATCTATCTGGCGGGCAGGGCCGCAACTGAAATCGGCGGGGGAAAGATTCCGGTCGAAGAGATAGCGGTCGAGGGATCCCGGTCTTGGCTGAAATCCAGCCTGCACGCCCTCGATGCGGACCGCGACGTCCGATTCCACGTGCTGACTCGACCCGGTTCACAGGATCTGCAGGAGCTGTTTTCGCGTATGTCCGAAGCTCCGTTGGCCAATGATACTTCGATTGGCGTTGGCTATGCGCCGATGAGCGCCCTTGAAAGTCTAGTGCTCGAGGTAGAACGGCACATCAACGGAAGAGACCGAATTCGTGTACATCCCGCGTGGGGCGAGGATGTAAAGGTGATGGGTGTTCGACAAGGCAAGTCAGTTCGCCTGACCGTCGCTTGCGCCATGATCGGACGTTATCTCGCTCACAGTGACGATTATTTTGGCGAGATATCCGAGCTCCGGACGCTGGTGGCGGAACTTGCCCGACAGCATGGATTCACCGAGTCCGAAGTGGACGTCAATGCCGCCGATGGAGCGTCCCAGGGCGCTCTTTATCTCACCGTCACGGGGACCTCAGCCGAGGCTGGGGATGACGGCCAAGTAGGCCGCGGCAACAGGGTCAATGGCTTGATTACGCCCTGTCGGCCAATGAGCCTTGAAGCGGCCGCGGGCAAGAACCCGGTATCGCATGTCGGGAAGATCTATAACATCGCGGCGCGTGATATCGCCGAGGCGATCTGCGCCGCCCTATCCGAGATCGCGGCTGCCGAGTGCATGTTGGTGAGCCGGATCGGCGACCCGGTAACTCGACCCGCCCTCGTGCAGTTGAAAGTCGCGACTCGAGACGGCTTGCCGATCGCGAAGATCAGGCGATCCGTGGAGGCAATCACGGCAGATCGTCTGAGCCGAATTCCGAAACTCATCGAAGATTTCGTCGCTGGCAGAATAGCCACGTTTTGAGGCGTGGCCCAGGCAGGTCAAGAAAGCATGACTGACAAAGTATTTGCCGCTCGGGAATTGACCAAGACCTATGTCTCCGGCGAGACGAAGGTGCACGCCCTGCGCGGCGTGAACCTAGAGATTTCGGCAGGGGAAGTGGTCGTCTTGCTCGGCCCATCAGGCAGCGGGAAATCGACGCTGCTCAATATCATGGGCGGGCTCGATCACGCGACCAGCGGCGAGCTCTCCTTCAGGGACCTGCGGCTGACCGACCTCGACGATCGAGGCCTGACGTCCTATCGCCGCCGGCACGTCGGTTTCGTGTTCCAGTTTTACAATCTGATCCCCAGCCTGACGGCCTACGAGAATGTCGCGCTGGTCACCGAGATCGCCGACGATCCGATGCGTCCAGAGGAAGCTCTCGCTCTCGTCGGGCTGGAGCCGCGCATGAATCATTTTCCGGCGCAGCTGTCCGGCGGCGAGCAGCAGCGCGTCGCCATCGCCCGCGCGATCGCCAAGCGTCCCGAGGTGCTGCTCTGCGATGAGCCGACAGCCGAACTCGGCACGACCACCGTCATCATCACCCACAACGCCATCATCCAGGAAGTCGCGCATCGGGTCCTGTTCTTCAGCGACGGGCAGATATCGAAGACCGTCACCAACGAGGCCCTGCGCGAAGGCGCAAGTCGAGGTCCGGCGCAACGAGCAGGCGATCATTCAGGCGCGGCTCGGCCAGCCTGCGGACGATGTCGCGCAATCCGATCCGGCCTGCTGCATCCAACTTCGTGCGCCAGTAAGCGGCCGCATCTTGAAGATTGTTCAGGAGAGCGAGGGCATGGTCCAGCCTAGCGCCCCATTGGTCGAGATCGGCGATCCGCTCGATCTGCAAGTGGTCGCGGACCTGCTGTCGACGGATGCAGTCCAGATCAGGCCCGGCGCCGCCGTCCGGATCGACGGCTGGGGAGGGACTGCGCTTCAAGGCAAGGTGACGCGTGTCGACCCTGCCGGCTTTCTCAAAATCTCAGCGCTCGGGATCGAGGAGCAGCGTGTCCACACCGAGATCGACTTCGTCGACCCTCCCGAGAAATGGTCGCTGCTCGGGCACGACTATCGCGTGATCGTGCACGTGACCAGTTGGCCGGACGACAATGTCCTCACCGTTCCGGTGGCGGCGCTGTTTCGAAAGGGCGACGACTGGGCGGTGTATGTCGCCAAGGACGCACGAGCGCGTACGACTCTGGTCCAGATCGGACACCGGAACAGCAGGGTGGCAGAGATTAAGTCCGGCCTGTCGGAGGGCGATCGGGTCGTGATGCACCCAAGCGACCGGGTGAGCGACGGCGTAGCCGTACGCGAGCGAGATGCTGAATAACCCAGGCACTGACCGTCAGCCTCAGAAGGGCGGCGGCGGACTGATGGCGGTCATCGATGTGACGTGACGCGGGATCAGAGTAGTGCTGTTGCAAGCCGGGTTCCTCCGGCGAGCACCCAGACGCCTATCGTGTGCGCTGGAATAACTGCCGAGGTGACGCTGCGGCTACGCAGCTTTCCGCGACATCGCCAGAAGAGACGTCGCCTTATCAAAAGGAGCTTTTCTGTGTCGGGTATAAAGAGTCCGCTGCTTCGCCATCTAAAACAACCGGGTCTATTCGCCGCGCTGGACTGCTTGGCATCCTGCGGCGAACAGCGTGAGCGAAGCGTGTTCCAGGTCTTCAATCCCTCAACCGGCGAATTGCTCGCTGAGCTTCCCGACATGGGAGCCGCGCAAACGAAAGCTGCAATCGACAGGGCCTACGTCGCGCAAGCCAAATGGGCAGCTCTGACCGCTCGAGATCGCAGTGACACATTGTGGCGCTGGCACCAACTGATCCTTGATCACACGGATGACCTGGCTGCAATCCTGACCGCCGAGATGGGTAAGCCGCTGCCCGAGGCAGTATCGGAAATCTCGCACGCCGCCGCTTACTTGCAATGGTATGCGGAAGAGGCCAATCGCATCTATGGCGAGACGATTTCCGCTCCTTCGACGGATCGGCGGATGCTGGTGATCAAGCAGCCGATCGGTGTCGTTGGCACCATTACGCCCTGGAATTTTCCTGCTTCGATGGTGGCCCGCAAGATTTCTCCGGCTCTGGCGGCTGGTTGCGCGATCGTCCTGAAACCGGCTGAGCAGACGCCACTCGTCGCTGGCGCGATGTTCGCGCTGGCGGCGGAGGCGGGTTTCCCCGATGGCGTCGTCAATATGATCTATGCCTCCGAAGGTGCAGCGGTCGGGCGTGAGCTCTGCGTCAATCCAAAAGTGCGCAAGATCAGTTTCACCGGCTCAACCGAAGTCGGGCGGCTGCTGATGCGCCAGTGCTCGGATCAGGTCAAGAAAGTCAGCCTCGAACTGGGCGGGAACGCGCCGTTCATCGTCTTCGATGATGCCGATGTCGATGCTGCCGTCGACGGTGCAATCCAGGCAAAGTTCCGCAATGCTGGACAGACCTGCGTCTCCGCCAACCGGCTGTATGCGCAATCAGGCGTGCACGACGAATTCGTCGAGAAATTTACGGCGCGGGTTCGCTCGCTCTTGGTCGGCGATGGCTTCAAACCGGGTGTCGCCGTCGGGCCGTTGATCGACGCCCATGCCCTCGCCAAGATCGAGGCTCATATTGCGGATGCGATCGAGAAAGGCGGAGCCATCTGTTGCGGCGGAAGCCGGGTAGGTCACGGCGGCACCTTTTTCGAGCCGACGGTACTGACGGGCATCACCAGCGAGATGCTGCTCGCGCAGGAGGAGACCTTTGGGCCGCTCGCGCCGATCATCCGCTTTGACGATCCCGATCAGGTAGTGCGCGCAGCCAACGATACGATCTACGGCCTTGCCGCCTATTTCTATGCCTCCAATCTCAAGCGCGTCTGGCACGTGGCCGAGGCGCTCGAATATGGCATGATCGGTATCAACACTGGGCGGATGTCATCGGAAGCCGCTCCCTTTGGCGGCATGAAGCAATCGGGGATCGGTCGCGAAGGGTCGAGACATGGCTTGGAGGAGTATCTCGAGATGAAGTATCTCTGTATGGGTGGACTCTAACTCGGTGCGTAGACGGCAGGCTCTCTGCTTTTCATGGACTGCACCTCTAACGAAAATTCACTTTCAATCGATCAGAACATTGGACGACGAGGAAGTCTGGCTCCAGATGGCCAATGCTTTCCAGTTGGGCAGCACGGCTCCACGAAGCTGCACCGGTCTAAAACCAATGCTCCTGGGAAGGATCCAGTCTTCCGAAATTCCACTATTGTGGCTTTCAGAGCGGCAAAGCTGAACATAGCGTCCGCCATCAAGCCGGCTAGCTCCGGACCACCGTCGCGCGAACATAGTTCAGTTTCCGGGTCCCGACAGCGCCGCTGTCGGTGATCTTGAACCCGCTCCGTTCGAGCACGCGCGCGCGTTCCGGTCGCTCCATCACGCGCTGCTTGCGAGCAGCGGCGACACCATGCACGACGAATTGCGCGAGCGGATCCGGCGCGCCGTGCGGACCGAACTTGTCGAAAAGCGGATCGGACATGACGTGCCCGTCGAATTCGCGGTTCAGTTCATCGCCGGCGCATTCCTTGCGGTCCTTGCCTGGTGGATTGCCGAGGACGCCAGCCTTCCACCGCTGCAAGTCGATGACCTGTTCCAGCGGGTGGCGGCCAAGGGCCTGGGCGGGTAGCGTATTGCGAAGTGCGAGACTCTCTTTAGCCACTGCTAGCATTAGAACACATGGTCTCGCTCGCCCCTGGTTGACAACCAGAGTACCGCACGCCAATTTTGTCCCGTTTGAGGGATCAACCGGGGGATACCCATGAAGAAGACTTACGAGAAGCCAACTCTCCACAAGCGCGATCGCCTTGGGGCTGTAGCTGCACAGGTGATCATCGTTTCTGGGCCTGTCTAAGCCTTTCCGCTTGGCAGCACATCAAGCCCGCGGGCTCCGGCCGGCGGGCTTTTTATTCGCCGGGGAGAAGCTAGGATTTTATGCTCGGCGGGAGCGTCAGCCGTCTGCCATGAGTTTCAAATTGCGTCTTTCGAGCCGTTGTCGGTCATTTTCTCTCTCCTCTGATTGACCGTTCATCTTGTTCACTGCGCCACGACTTTCGCCGCGAAGTGGGGCCTAGTCGTGACGTCTATGATCTCGGGTGTCGCGCTATCGACGACATCGTCCCACCCGCCGCCGAGCGCCTTGTTGAGGGCGATATAGCCGGTCGCGATCGACACGCGGCTCTGCAGCAGCGAGTCCTCCGCCGAATAGGCTGAACGCTCGGCGTCCAATACATCGAGGAGATTTGCCTCGCCGGCCTTGTAGAGAGTGCGCTCCAGTTGCGCAGCGTCCGCGTAGGATTTCGTGGAGGACGCGAGCTTGCCGTTCCTTATCCGCTCCTGCCAGGACGCGGTCGAGCCGGTGGAACTGGACAGGCTGGTTCGCGATATCGAGGTCGAGATGGTCTCGCTTGGTCACGCGGTGACGATCGACCATCTCGATCATGTGTAGGTCAAAGCCGGCGCGCTCGGCCTGCGCCGGGCGCTGCGCAACCTGATCGTGAACGCCGCGACGCACGGCAAGAACTGTACCGTCTCGCTTAGCGGGCGGGGCGGCCAGGCGGTTCTCACCATCGTCGATCGCGGCCCCGGCATTCCGCCGGATCTATTGAACAAGGCCTTCGAGCCGTTCTTCCGGGTCGATCCGGCGCGCACGCAGTTGATTCCGGGTGCGGGATTGGGGCTGGCGATCGCGAAGGAGATCATCGAGCGCTACGGTGGGACGATCACGCTGGAGAACAGGCAGGGGGGAGGGCTAGTCCAGACAATCAGTTTTTCCCGGGAGTAGAACATGATTCTCGGGTCCCCGATCATGGCGTGTCCTGTTCAAGTCATATCACACGTAAAGCGGATCGTTCACCTGACCTTGCGCGAGATCACACCCATGTGTCAGCCGCCGATCCGATCTTGCCGGATCAGCGAAGAATCCGAAGGCGATCCAGTTGTGGGTGGCCGGGCCGAGAGCGATCGTCTGTTTCGCTCGGATCATGAGCTTCACAGGCATATATATGTCCGGGTCCTTAGGCGATTCTCCGGTCAGGCAAGCCGTCTGCATAGTTAAGCGACGGCACATCCGGATGCCTTTGCCGAATGGTCCTGCGCCAAGCCCCGGGTGACAATCCAGTGATCGTCCTGAAGGCACGCGTAAAATGGCTCTGATCGGCAAATCCGGTGGCAAGTGCTACTTCGGCCAGTGTGTCGCTTGTTTCGAGGAGTGCGTTTTGTGCCTTTCGTATCTTCGCGGCAAGATACCAGCGATGCGGCGACACACCCGTAGAGGCCTTGAAAGCACGGGCAAAATAGGCCTCGGAAAGCCCAATCACATCGGCCAGGTCCTTTAGAAAAACGGCTTTGGGCAGGCTCTGCTCCATCAGCACCGTCACGCGCCGGAGCTGTGCGGGGGCAAGTCCACCCCTTCTCTCCTCCTGCCTCCTTAAGCCAAACAGATTGTGGGATATCGCTAGGGCAAGGCTGTCGCCATAGAAGCGATCATCCGGGTCGGTGCCGACGCAAGCATCCGCCAGCAATTCGACGAGAGCCAGAAGGCGGTCGTCCTGGAACATCACGCGCGGCGCGAGACGGGATGTGAATTCGAACGTTTCGCCAAAACGTTCCGCCAGCTCAGCAAGATCAAAATCGATGATCAGTCGGCGGATGTAGTGGGACCGTCGGGTAACCTGCCAGAGAGGGATGCCGGCTGGGACGAACGTCAAATGTCTGACGGTCTCTTCCGCGGAGGTCGGCATGGACGGTGCCGGGCAGTGCGGTGTCAGCAGCATTTCCACGGGGCCGCCGACCTGCTCCAGAATAGCGGTCAGACGCGGCCGTTTTGACCGGAGGTCTTCGGGATGCTGGCACGGACCATGCAGGTGGGCGATCTCGACACGAACGCCGGCCATGCATCGCATCTGTCTATGCGAAACCGTTATCTCGGCCGCTGCCATGAAGCCCGGCGTCGGCTCGCCCAAACGATCTGTCGTTTGACTGGTCACCGGTTGTCCCTCACGGCAGCACATCGCTCCTGCAACGCCGATATGATGCGCTTCGTGAAGGTCTCGCGAAATTGGTGAGGCGATGGAATTTCCGGCCCTTCCAATGGGCCGGCGCCGGCTCATACTTTCGAACCAGGACAGCAAGCGCGGCCGGGGCGGCGACAGAAGTGCTCGAGCCAGGGACCTGCTAAAGTTGAACCAGACCCCGCCGGCTGGCGACCGCGATCGCTTCGGTCCGGCTTAGAACATTGAGCTTGTTGAAGATGCTTCGCAAATGCGACTTCACGGTCGTTTCGCTGATGTGCAGGCTGAGGCCGATCTCCTTGTTGCCCTTGCCTTGCGCCAACAGGGTCAGCACGTGCATCTCGCGGCCGCTGAGCTCTTCGCTGCTGACGGCGGCCGCAAGCTTTGCCACCAGCAGTGACGGGATGCAGATCTCACCTGCGTGAACCTTCCGGATGCAGTCGAGCAGATCTTCTCGCTGAGCGTCCTTCAGCAGATAGCCGCGCGCACCGGCCTTGATGGCCCGGGAAATTTCATGGTCGGTGTCGAAGGTGGTCAAAACCACAACGCGCGCCGAAGGGTCCTGCTGTCGGATTTCGCCCATGGCCGCAACACCGTCGAGAACCGGCATACGCAGGTCGAGCAGCACGATATCGGGACGCTGCTGCCGCCAGAAATCGACGACATCGCGGCCGGTTGCGGCTTCTGCGACGACCAGCATGTCCGGCTGACGGCCGATGATTGCTGCCAAGCCTTCGCGCACGGTTACGTGGTCGTCGGCAATCAGAACCTTGATCCTGGCGGTTGGCGTTGTTTCGGCCGCATTGCTCATGACGTTCAAGCCTCCTGCGAGGGCAATGTGATGCGCACGGCCGTGCCCTTTGCGGGCGAGCTTTGAACAACCAGCTGACCGCCTATTCTTTCGACCCGCTCCCTGATTCCGAGCAAGCCGTATCCATCATTCTTGCTCGAGGGATCAAAGCCGCGTCCGTCATCATGCAGATCAAGGCAAACTTCTCCCGGCAAGAAAATCAGCTTGGCGGTAAAGAGTTTCGCCTGTGCATGGCGCAAGGCGTTGGTCAGAATCTCCTGACCGATACGAAACAGATTCTCCTCCGAATTCGGAGGCAGCGATCGCGGTGCGCCAAGCACCGCGAACTCCATTTTCAGGCTGGTTCCTGCCGTCATCTTCGTGAACAACTCGGCCAGCGCTCCGCTGAGGTTGCTGTCGTCCAACACCTGTGGTCGCAGGGCGTGCACGGAACGCCGGGCTTCGTTGAGACTTTCGCGAGCCAGGCGACGGGCGCGGTCCAGATGCTCTCCAGCTTCTCTTGAAAGGCCCCGCAGATTAGCATCCTCAGCAGCTTCCAACTGCACGATCACGCCCGTAAGCCCTTGGGCAAGAGTGTCGTGTATGTCGCGTGCGATGCGATTGCGCTCCGCGATCACGGCCGTTTCGCGTGTCTGAGTCGAAAGGCGCGCGAACTGGATCATCAGCATCACTTGGTTAGCCAGTGCCTGGGCTAGGTCCATCTCCTCGGCGCCGAACACCTTTTTCTCGACGAAGCGAATACCGATCGCGCCTTCAAGGCGGCCGGCAACGAACATCGGCACCAGCAGCACGGTAATGATGCCCATCGGGAGCAGACGATCGCGCAGAGCAAAGGCTGGAACGGTGCGGATGTCTTCGATGAGACTGGGCTTGCTCGTACGAAAGACCTCCGGCCACGGCCAGCGCTCTTCCATCGGCAACCATTTGTCCATGCCGGCGAACCGCGGATCGGCGCTGGTTACGACCCGGCCGTCTTCGAAGGCCATCTCGATGGCTATCATTCCGCTCTCGGGATCCAGCCGCCAGACGCTGATGCTATGCGCATCGAATTGCTCGGTGATGATGCGCAGCACGTGTTCCACCAACTTGTCGGCGGCTGGCTCCATCGCCAGCGCGTCGAGCGTGCTCTTGAGTGCCTCGACCTGGCCGCGCGACAGGTTTTCCGAAGCACTGAGCGCCTGCTCGACTCGTTTGCGCTCTTCGATGTCCGTGTTCGTGCCGTACCACCGGACCACTGTACCCGACTCATCGAGCAGCGGCGCGCAGCGCAACAAAAACCATCGATACGCGCCATCGGATCGGCGCATCCGTGCTTCGTGCTCGTCCGGACGTGCCGATTTGATGATCTCGCCCCAATGTTCCACCAGGCCGGGGAGGTCTTCCGGATGGATAACGTTTATCCAGTTCCAGCCCAGCCCCTCTTGCATGGTGAGCCCGGTGTAGGCGCACCATTGGGTGTTCAGAAACTCGACCGAACCGTCCGCACCGCCGAACCAGATCAATCCAGGTGTCGTGTCGGTGGCGAGTCGAAAGCCCGCCTCCCACTGCCGCCGGTCCGCATGGATACGAAGTGTTTCGTTCTCTTCAGTGAGCCGGGCTGAAACCTTTTGGCTGGCATCGAGGTCACTCCTCGAGCGGGCCAGTTCTTGCTCGAGCAGTTTCAGCTTCGCTCCCGCGTCGTGGGTTGTTCCCCTGCCGGTATCCATGACGCTTCCTTGCCCGTGTGAAAGCAGCCTTATCACTCCTGCTTTCACACGGAACGAAAAATCGTGCGCGGGCGGCAGCGCAAGAAAAGGCCTGCTTTCTTCAATCCAGGTCAGATTCAGGCAATTCAACGGGACCACGGAGACCTATTGTTCTCGAGGCCAGATCGCCCTTCAGGCCGAGACAGCTCGGCTCACATGCTCAAGATTTTGGGAGAACAACATGCTCAAGATGGTGATAGCTGCGTTAGGTGTGATGCTTCTTACCTTGCCGGCGACGGCTCGGATTGTCCCGTTTCCTTCCGAATTTAAGGCTCAGTCGATCGACACCAATGGCACCAGCCTTTTCGTTCGCGTTGGCGGTAAGGGGCCTGCCGTGCTCTTGCTGCATGGCTTTGGCGACAGCGGCGACATGTGGGCGCCGCTCGCTGCCAGGCTGATGAAAGACCATACGGTGATCGTGCCGGATCTGCGCGGCATGGGGCTCTCGGCCCATCCAGATACCGGCTACACCAAGAAAAACCAGGCGGTCGATATTGCCGGCATCCTGGATCATCTGAAGATCGACAAGGTCGATCTCGTCACCCACGACATCGGCAACATGGTGGGCTACGCCTTCGTCGCCCAGTACCGCGACCGCGTCACACGCTGGGCCGTCATCGATGCGCCGCTGCCTGGTATCGGCGATTGGGAAAACATCATCCGCTTGCCGCTCTTGTGGCATTTCAACTTCCGTGGCCCCGATATGGAGCGATTGGTGGCGGGCCGGGAGCGAATCTATCTCGACCGCTTCTGGAATGAGCTGTCGGCGAATCCCAAGGCCATCGATGAAGCGACACGCAAGCATTATTCGAAGCTCTACGCCCGACCGCGTGCCATGCACGATGCCTTCGAGCAGTTCGCCGCGTTCAGCCAGGATGCTACCGACAACAAGGAATTTGTCGCTAAGGGCGGCAAGGTTGCCATGCCAGTGCTGGCGCTAGGTGCCGAAAAATCCTTCGGCATGGGTCAGGCTGATGTTCTGCGCTTTGTCGCAACCAATGTAACCGCCGGGATCATACCCGGCTCAGGACACTGGATCATGGAGGAGAATCCAGACGCCACAATCAAGCTCGTCACGGATTTCCTTGCCAAGTAACCGCCCAGGCCACCAAGCCGCGTGCCTAAAGGGAGAGACCCATGGCAAGTCGACCCACGCGCAATCCAGTCCAGGACCATCTTTTGACGCCCAGCAACTGCGCCGTGGTGGTAATCGACTATCAACCGGTCCAGGTAACGTCCGTAGCGTCAATGGACAGGCGGACCCTTGTCGCCAACATCGTAGCGCTGGCGAAGACCGCCAAACTCTATGATGTACCGGTCGTGTTGACGACGGTGAACGTCAATACCGGGCGCAACCAGCCCCTCATTCACCAATTGCGCGACATTTTGCCGACCGTTGAACCGATCGACCGCACGGCGATCAATGCATGGGAAGACAAGGACTTTGTCGATGCCGTCAGGGCGACTGGCCGAAAGAAGCTCGTTATGGCCGCTCTCTGGACCGAGGTATGCCTGGCCTTTCCCGCGCTCGATGCGTTGCGCGACGGTTTCGAGGTTTATGCCGTGGTCGATGCCGTCGGCGGCACCTCTGTGGTGGCACACCAGGCCGGGCTCGAACGCATCATGCAGGCGGGGGCAGTGCCCGTAAGTTGGGTTCAGTTCGCCTGCGAACTGCAGCGCGACTGGCTCCGCGAAAAGACGGCTCCCGGCTTCGCGGAAATCGTCTTCGCCGTCGAAGGACATTGAGCCGACACCTCCGCAAGCCTCAGCTTGGCAGCTCGACAGGAGAAGAAATTGAGCCAGCAAGTTCTCAACCCAGTCATTGATCGTTTCGAGGGTGACGGCGGTTTGAAGATAGCCTTTCGGTCATGGCGCCCATTCGCCAAGCCGAGCGGCGTCGTCGTTGTCGTCCCCGGCTTCAATTCGCACGGCGGCTACTATGGTTGGGTGGCCGAGCAGCTCATGGGCGACGGTCTGGCCGTCTATGCCGTTGACTTGCGCGGACGCGGCTGGTCGGATGGCGAGCGCTTCTATGTCGACAAGTTCTCCGACTATGTCAGCGATGTCGCGGGCATCGTCGACATTGCCAAAGCGCGGGAGCCCGGCCTGCCGGTGTTCCTGCTGGGGCATAGCGCAGGCGGTGTGGTCGCCTGCCTCTACGCGCTGGAAAACCAGGCGGGGCTCGCGGGGCTGATCTGCGAGAGCTTCGCGTTCGAGGTGCCGGCACCGGACTTCGCCCTTGCGGTGCTCAAGGGGCTCAGCCACATCGCACCGCACGCGCACGTCCTGCATCTCAAGAACGAGGACTTTTCGCGCGACCCGGCCATCGTCGAGGCCATGAATGCCGATCCGCTCATCGCCCATGAAACCCAGCCGAGCAAGACGATTGCTGAGATGGTTCGCGCCGATCAGAGGCTCAAGGACGAGTTTCCGCTAATGACGCTGCCCGTGCTCATTCTGCATGGCACGGCCGACAAGGCGACGAAGCCGAGCGGCAGCCAGCTCTTCTATGACACTGCCGGCTCGGCCGATAGGACGCTGAAGCTGTATGACGGCCATTTCCATGATCTCCTCAATGACAGGGACAAGGAGATCGTCATGGCCGACATCAAAGGCTGGATCGACGAACGTCTTTGAAACCGATGATCGATTCGGGGCGCTGTCAATCGGCAACTGGACCGAGGTAATCCGCCGCTTCGTCCTGGCCGCGTGGCAAACAGGAGTTCGGAACAACGACTTCGCCAGGCAAGCCTCGCGGCGCGCGACCGCTCCCATTGCGACGGCCGTACCAGCCATCGCAATGGAAAAATTCACCCCAACCAGCAAAGGATCTCCGACATGAGCCAGAGCTTCGTCAGAACCAAGGACGACGTCGAAATCTTCTACAAGGACTGGGGCCCAAAAGACGCCCGACCGATCATGTTCCATCACGGCTGGCCACTGTCTTCGGACGACTGGGACGCCCAAATGTTGTTCTTCGTCAACCAGGGTTTTCGCGTGATCGCTCATGACCGCCGCGGCCATGGGCGTTCCGCTCAAGTCTCCGGTGGTCACGATATGGACCACTACGCCGCAGACGCCTCGGCGGTGACCGCACACCTCGACTTGAAGAATGCCGTTCACATCGGCCACTCCACCGGTGGCGGTGAAGTGGCGCGCTATGTCGCCAAGTTCGGCGAGCCGCAAGGTCGCGTTGCCAAGGCCGTGCTCGTCAGTGCCATTCCGCCACTGATGCTGAAGACGGAATCGAATCCGGGCGGCCTGCCGATCGAAGTCTTCGACGGAATTCGCAAGGCGCTGGCCGATAACCGGGCGCAGATGTTTCTCGATTTTCCCGCTGGCCCATTCTATGGCTTCAACCGGCCGAACGCGAAAGTTTATCCAGGCGTGATCCAGCATTGGTGGCTTCAGGGCATGATGGGTAGCGCAAAGGCTCACTATGACGGTGTCAAAGCCTTCTCGGACACTGACCAGACCGAGGATCTGAAGAAGATTACTGTGCCTACGCTGGTCATGCATGGCGACGATGATCAGGTCGTGCCAATCGACGACTCGGCCGAGCTGTCGGTCAAACTTCTGAAGAACGGCACTCTGAAGGTCTATAAAGGTTACCCGCACGGCATGCTGACGACGCATGCGGACGTCATCAACCGCGACTTGCTGGCTTTCATCAAGGGCTGAACGAAACTTTGAGGTTCGTTCGCATTCACACCAGCTCGTGGCGGGATGTGGCCCGCCACGAACGTGGGGCAAGAGATGATTCTGCCTAGCCGTGCATTTAAGTCGGTGGAGGTCCGTGAGATCCTTGCTGCTGTGCGAGCGCCCAGAGGCGTACTCAGAACCGTGGACTCGCTTCCGCGTCTGCTGGCTCATCTCTGTCGCATAGCTGGGCGACGGCGCCCGATCGTGCGCGCTCCACTTTCTAGCGACGCATGTAGGGATCCTGCGCGGTCGGGCATTCGCAACCGGTCTTTACCCAGCGCACTTTCTGCGAATTGTTTGCGCTGCGACAAATAAGCGGATTTCGAACGGGCTAGATTTTTAGGCCGGATCGGAGAGTCGGCTGTTCGGCGCTTTCCGCAGTAGTGGAGAGTATGAACATGTCTGAATCAGAACTCGCATCCCTGCCTCTGCTAGACATACGCGCTATCTCGCCTATGGAACGCCATCCTCGAATTCTCGGAATGGTCCATGCGTTGGCCGAGGGGCAGTCGTTCGTAATCGTGAACGATCACGATCCGCGACCTTTGCGCTATCAGATGGAAGCCAGATATCCTGGCCTGTTCGATTGGGAATACCTGCAGCAAGGGCCGGATATCTGGCGCGTTGAGATCAAGAGATCGCTGTCGTCCGGCTGCGATTGCTGCTGCGGCGGCTGATGATCAAGACCAATGCCCGATGGCACGAGGTGCTGGCATGAGCCGCCACTAAGGGCAGGCCATCTAAACATCAGATGCGAGAGCGTTCCCCGCCATGAAAGTATCTTTGAAAATCAACGGCCAAGCGGTCGAAACGGAGGTTTCGGCCGCCTTGCGGTTAAGCAGGTTTCTCCGCGACGTCCTTGGCCTGACAGGTGTCAAGGAAGGCTGTTGCGAAGGGGAGTGCGGAGCCTGCACAGTGCTGCTCGATGGGAAGCCGATCAACTCCTGCCTGATGCTGACCTTCCAGGCCGCGGGGCGCGAAGTCACTACAGTCGAAGGACTCGACGGAAGCAGCGGCCTGCAAGATGCGTTCCTGCAATTGGGCGCAGTGCAATGCGGTTACTGCACGCCGGGGATGCTGGTGGCGGCCGAAGGACTCTTGCTTGACAAATCCAGTCCATCCGAAGCCGAGATCCGCCATGCGCTGGCAGGCAATATCTGCCGCTGCACGGGTTTCGAGACCATTGTCCAGGCCGTTGCCGCCCACGCCGCCACTCGCGAGGGGGCCTGTCGATGAGCGAGACCTCGGTCGCCGCACCGGCCGACCTGGCGGAGCTGCGGGCGATGCTCTCCGCGGTGGCGGGACCGATAAATTTCATCGGCGGCGGGACGGACATGCTGATCGCAGGCCGTCCGATGCCCGCAGTCGGCTTGCTGATTGATCTCTCACGCATAGCGGGCATGGCCTTCATCTGCGCCGATGACGGCGGCATCCGTGTCGGAGGCGCTACGACTGTTGCCGCGATCGCCGCGCATCGCGGCATCGCAACGCGGCTGCCTGCCCTGGCCGAGGCTGCCGCGCAATGTGGGTCTGTTCAGATTCGGAACCGCGCCACCATCGGCGGCAACATCGCAAATGCCGCCCCAGCCGCCGATCTTGTACCCGTGCTGGTCGCAGCGAAAGCCCGCCTGGGATGCATCGGGCGCGACGGCGCGTCGCGCGAGCTCGCAATTTGCGACTACGCGCCTGACCGCGGGTTCCTGATCGCGGAAGTGATACTGCCGCGCGACGGCCTCCTTCCACGCAGCGCTTTTGTCAAACTCGGACCCCGGCTGGACCTCAGCATCTCGCGTCTCAACATCGCGCTGTTGGCGGAGTTCCAGGATGGTCGTTTTGGCGATGTCCGAATCGCCGCAGGAGCGCTGGGGCCTCGGCCGCGGCGCTTGCGGATCGCGGAGGCGGCGCTCGCCGGCAGAAAACTCGAACATGCCACACTGCGTGATTTTCTTGCAGCTTTGGCCGCCGATGTCGATGCGGCGATCCCGGGTCGCAATTCGCAAGCCTACAAGCGTCGCGCGATCTCCGGGCTGGGCCTCGACCTGATCGCGCAAGCGGTGGGACTGAGTCCGCGCGACCAACTCTTTGAGGACGTGGTGCAATGAATCAGTTGTCGCGCCGCGTGCCGCTGGTTGACGGTGTCGCGAAAGTCACGGGCGCGTTGCGCTTCACCGCCGACCTGGATGTCGAAGGTCTGCTGCACGGCGCGCTCGTGCTGAGCACCCATCCCCATGCTCGAGTCGCTCGTGTCGACCCTGCCGCCGCGCTGGCGGTAGAAGGGGTGCATGAAGTGTTCTGGCATGGCAACACGCCCGCTCACCTCTACAACAGTTCGATATGGTTTTCGGGGCAGAAGGCGCTGGCGGACGAACAGATGTTTCCGCAAGTCGTCCGCCACATTGGCGATCGGGTGGCGGCGGTGATTGCCGATACCGAAGAAATCGCACGCCGTGCGGCGAGGCTGATCGAGGTCGACTATGTCGACCTTCCAACGATCTTCGATCCCGAAGTCGCGCTCGGTCATGCCGGGCTGCCGCTGCGGCAGGACGATACTCCAACGTTCTTGAGCCCCGTTGCCGGCGAGACTTTCGTCTACGGCGACCCGGAGGCCGGGTTCGCCTCCGCCGATCTGATCGTCGAGACCCGCGTCACAACTCCGCGAAGCCATCATTGCGCCGTGGAGACTCACGCCTGTATCGCTAGGCCCGAACCCGACGGCCGCATCCTGGTCCTGTCGCCGTGCCAGAGCGTCTTTGCCGTTCAGGCGGTCGTCGGCCAGGCGCTCAGCCTGCCATCCGAGAAGATAAGGGTACAAAAAACCCCGATAGGCGGCTCGTTCGGAGGAAAGGCGGAGCCGATCCTCGACCCTCTCTGCGCCTTCTTCGCCCTGAAACTCAACCGGCCGGTGATTATTCGCTACGACCGGCAGGAGACATTCACAGCAACCCGCACGCGCTCCAGCGTCACGGGGCGGATGCGGATCGGATTGAAGTCCGACGGCCGCATTCTTGCGCGCGAGACCGAGACGGTCGTCGACATCGGCGCCTACTGCACCGGCGGCAATTACCTGCCAAGTTCGATGCTTCAGCGGCTGGTGCGGCTCTACGACGTACCGGCGGAGCGCTACAGCGGCCGCGCCGTCTACACGAACACCGTCCCGGCAGGCGCGTTCCGGGGCTATGGCTCGCCGCAGATTCACACAATGGCGGAGATTTCGCTGGATATAGCCGCCCGCCGCATGGGAATGGATCCGGTGGCCCTGCGCCAGAGGAATCTCGTCGGCCCGGGCGCGATCGAACCTTGGCAGGGGCTCGACCTTGGCAACGCCCGGGGCCGAGAGTGCCTGGCGCGCGGGGCTGAAGCTTTCAGCTGGGTCGGACGCCGCCAGAGGGGTGTCGGGCGAGGGCGGTGGCGACGGGGGGTAGGGGTTGCCTCGGCTACCCACATCAATGGCTGTTATCCAGGCTTCCATGAAGAAACCACGGCATCTTTAAGGCTGTTGCCGGACGGGCGGGCCGAGCTCATCTGCGCGCTTCACGATCTCGGTTGCGGGGCCGACACCACATTGGCGCAGATTGCAGCCGAGACGCTGGGACTAAGGGCGTGCGACATCGTCATCGTTCCCGCCGATACCGACACCTGTCCCTACGACCTCGGCACGCGCGCCAGTCGCATGACCTACATCTGCGGGGAAGCCATCCGTCGCGCGGGCGTCAGCCTTGCAAGGTCGGTCCGCGTAGCCGCGGGCCTGGAGTTGAATACGCCAGCCGATGATCTGCGCCTGGAGGCCGGCACTGTGCGTCGCCGGGATGACGCCGGCGTCGCGTTACCGGACCTCGCTGCCCGCTTGGCTAGCCGCGGGATCGAACTGCCGGCGGCAACCGAAAGTTATCGCGCCCAAGCCAATCCCGGCTCATATGCGGCGCATTTCGCGGAGGTCGAGGTCGACAGGCTTACCGGTCGAGTCAAGGTGACCGACTATCTCGCCGCTCATGACGTCGGCCGGGCGATCAATCCGATGCTGGTGGAGGGCCAGATCCACGGCGGAGTCCAGATCGGCATCGGCTACGCGCTCTATGAGGATGTCGCAATCGACCTCGCCACAGGTCGGATGCGCGGTGACAGTTTCAGCCGCTACACGCTGGCCAATGCGCCCGAGATGCCGCCGCTACGCGTGCTGCTCGTCGAAGAGGGGGAGCCCACCGGCCCCTTCGGCGCCAAGGCCATTGGGGAGATTGCGACGATCCCGGTGGCGGCGGCGGTGGTCAACGCCGTGAATGACGCCTTAGGTACCGAACTCACTGAACTGCCGCTTTCGCCAGAGCGCGTCCTTGCGGCGATAGACTGAGGAGGGGGGCGCCTGCCCCGGCTTGCTCGGCGGATCACCCTGAAAAAGAATTCACCACGATCGAGCCAGCGCCGATGAGTTCGAGACAGTAAGGCACGGCGGGGAAGACGGCGCTGAGGCACACGTCGATGGAGGACGGCTTTCCGGGGAGGTTTATGATCAGCGATCGGCCGCGGACCCCTGCGGTCTGGCGTGAAAGGATGGCGGTGCGCACATGCTGCAGGCTTGCCTGCCGCATCAGCTCGCCGAACCCGGGCAGTTCCTTGGTGATGACCTGCCGCATGGCTTCCGGGGTGAGGTCCCTTGGCGAGGGACCGGTTCCGCCGGTCGTCAGGATCAGGTCGGCGCCTGCCTGGTCGCAAAGCTCGATGAGCAGGTCGCGGACACTCTCCACGCCGTCGGGCACGATGCGGCGAACAAAATCGCAGGGCTGCGCCAGGACACGCCGAAGCCAGCGCTCTATCGCCGGTCCGCCGAGATCTTCGTACTCGCCGCGGCTTGCACGGTCGGAGATGGTCACGATCGCGATACGGGTCATTTGTAGTCAGGGCACCGCGGTTGCCTGCCAACCGGGCCTGGCATGGGCATACCCGTCGACCAGGGTGCCCGGGAGATCGAGGCATGACAGCGCGAAGCGGGCGTCTTCGGGCTCCTCCCTGCCGTCGGCAAGTCTTCTATAGATCCTCGCCACCTCGACCATGTCGCATGTCTGCGGGGACAGACGAAGGCGCCTGATGCCCTTTGAGGCAAGCGCGTCAGGGGCGGGGCAGAAGGCTTGAACCTGATTCGAAAGAGTCTGCACGCCGTTGACCGCAAGGAACTGCTGGTCGTCGAGCGTGTCGACCGCGAGACCGTCGGGATCCCTTTCGCATGTGAATTGGCACGAATCCTTGTGAAGGCCATGGATCCGCGCATGATAGCAGCGTCCGGACAGAGCGAGCGGCAGCCGCCCGAAAGCGAAAATCTCGAACTCGGCCTCCGGACATTTCACTGACATGGCGCCGACCGCCGCAAACGATAATTCCACGGGCGGGCAGATCGTCTGCGCGCCGAACCGGATCAGGAATTTCGCGGACGCCTCGTTGTAGACGTTTATAAACGGGCCCGTGACGAAGGCTTTGCCGGACCGTGATGGCAAGCCGGATACGTCATTGATCTCGACCAGCCGCTCGTCTCCGCAAATGTCCTCGAGGCTCTTGCGTTCCCGCACGGTCGCGGGCGCGGCAAGTGTGGACAGAATCACCTGCTTGCCGCCGCGCTCCAGCCGTTCGATCGCGGCCGGCCATGCAGGATCGGAAAACGGCATTCGTTTTCCGCAGACGACTTCACCGATGTGGACGCGCTCGACCGGAGCCTCGTCCGCTATCCTGCGGTAAAAGTCGAGGAGACGGTCGGGGGACCAATGGAAGAAGACCGGCCCAAGCGTCAGCATGGTTTCCGTTCGGACGATTTCGGGCACCGTCTATCTCCATTTCTTCTCGTAAGCGCCGGCCGTCTGCCGGGCCCCTTCCGACTGGCCGGCCAGAAGCCGGCCGATGTCGACGGGCTCACCGCCCTTTTCGACCGCGTCGACGGCTTTCCTGAAGGCGCGCACCACCTCGCTTACATAACCCTTGCCGCGCTGACGCCCCTCGATCTTCAGCGCAGTCACCCCGGCGGCCTTCAAGCCCGCGATCATGCCGCCGGCATTCAGACTGACGGGATCCTCGAACAGATGGGACGTCCTACCGCCGGCCTTGAACTTGCCTTTGCAGAGAGTGGGATAACCGACCGGCTGGCCGCGCTCATATCGGTCGATAGTGAAGCCGGACAGCCGCGCCGTCGTGCCGCCCGGCTCCTCGTCGTAGCTCACCATCTGCGGCGGTGAGCAGACACCGTTGAGGTTCGGCGATTTTCCCGTGGCGTATGATGAGAGATAGCAGCGTCCCTCGATCATCACGCAAAGGCCGCCGAAAACGAAGGCTTCGGTTTCCACGTCGATGGCGCGGTTCAGCGCCGCTATCTCCTGAAGCGAAAGAACCCTCGGAAGCACCACGCGGCGGACGCCGAACTGAGCCGCATAGAAGCCGATCGCTTCCGGCGTCGCCGCGGCGGCCTGCACCGACAGGTGAAGTCGGATCTGCTTGTGGTTCTTGGCCACATGATCGAGGACGGCGAAATCCGCGGCTATGATGGCATCCGCTCCGCTTTCCGCCGCTGCGTCGGCAGCTTTCTTCCAGATATCGACATCGTCGACGCGCGCAAAGGTATTGATCGCAACCAGAACCTTGCTGCCATGGTCATGCGCAAAGCGGACACCTTCGGCGAACTCATCCCTGGAGAAATTGAGCCCGGGGAAATTGCGGGCGTTGGTTTCATCGCGAAATCCGCAATAAACCGCATCCGCCCCCGCCTGGACGGCTGCCCTCAACGTAGCAGGTGTTCCCGCCGGACAGACAAGTTCCATGCGTGTCGTCGTCATGCTTCCCGTGCCCCGCTGGGGTTCTTGTCGACCAACCGGCGCGCAACGCTCAAGGCGCCGAGGACACCCGTGTCGACATAGCGGGCCAGGATGCCGTGCAGTCCGAGCAGGTCTGCAGGGCGAAGCTCGGCATCCTCTATCGTATTCCTCAAGGCAAGCACCGCTTCCGTGCGCCCGCTTATCGAGATCACGCGGCTGAAGAACATCGCGTCGCCGTCAAGCGTACCGTCAAGCAGGCCCAACAGGGTCAGAAGCGGTCCTTTGATCTGCACGTCCGATCGAGCAGCCTCGTCCTTGCTTACGACGCGGACGCTGGATCGTTGTCCCTCCGGAACCACACGGAACGCGAATGCGAGGTCGACAGGATCGATACCGAAGCAGACCGATCGGGATTCGCCGAGGCGCTCGAAAAGGTTGGGCCGCCGCCTGGCAAGCGAGCGCAAGGACAATGTCAGCAACGGCCCGAGCGGCAGCCCTGCGACCGCCGGAAACAGCTGGCGAACAAATCCTGGCAACATTGGCTCGGCGTTTGGCGGCCGCATCTTCAAGCGTGGTCCGGTCTGGCTTCGATCATGAGGGTCCCGCGGCCTGCTAGGCGTCGCATCTCTTGCGGAGCAGCTTCGAGAAGTTCTCGCTGTTGGGGCAGAAATCCCGATAGTGGCCTTCGAAATCGAAGGCCTGCATATGATCGTGACATTTGCGGCGATGCGGACATGTGATGCAGGTTCGGGACAGGAAATGGTCACGCGCGAACTCCAGCGTGTCAAAATTGTCGGGGTCGATCCCGACTGAAAGCATCGCCAACGTAAGGAAATCCTGCGATGCGTGAGGCAGATGCATGGCCGCATCGAACTCGGCGGCCGACATGCCGATGTCGTTCAGCATGCCTGTGCATTCCTCCGGTCCAAGCGCCCAGAACTCCCGTCTGGCGGTCTTGCTCCGTCTGCGATCCTTGAAAACTGCGATTACGGCCCGGCAGGCATCAAAAGTGCCGTTGATTAGGTTGTTAGCCATCTGAACGTCTTCCCGACCGCCTCGGCATCGACCAGCCCTCACGCGGTTGGATTTAACGTACCGCCCGCAAACGTCCCGTTCTTTGACCTAGCGCAATGTTTTCGAGTGGCCATCGTGGGAGAACGGCGTCGCCGACGGACCCGGTCGTGCCGGATTTCGCCATGCATCATCGCCTTCTTCCCCAGTTCTCCGATCTCGGATCCTTTCTTTCGTACTTGGCCGAGAAGGGCCAGCTTCGCGAAATCCGTGTCCCGGTATCGACGCGGTTCGAGCTGACGGAGATCCATAAAAGGGTGATCGCGGCCCGCGGACCGGCGCTGCGCATAACGATGCCGACGGACGATCGGGGCGGCGGTTCGTCCTTTCCGGCCGTGGCGAATATCTTTGGGACACGGGAGCGTGTCGCCTGGGGGCTGGGCACGGACATCCGCGGACTGGAAACCCTCGGCGCCCTGCTGGCTTGGATGAGGTCCCCCCAGGCTCCGCAGAACCTGCGTGAGGCACGCCACATGTTTTCTGCTGCGCGCGGAGCGTTGGCGGCGCGCCCGAAGATCGTTTCGTCATCAAAGATATGGCGGGATGCGGAACCGGATTTCGCAATCCTTCCCGTCCAGACATGCTGGCCGGAGGACGCCGGTCCTCTCATCACCTGGCCGGTGGTCGTCACCCGGCCGCCGGGCGACGACGATCCCGGCAGATACAATCTGGGCATATACCGAATGCAGGTCATTGCCCGGGACCGTGCGATCATAAGGTGGCTGCCCATGCGAGGCGGCGCTGCCCACCATCGCATGTGGCAGTTGAGGGGGATCGAGATGCCCGTCGCCGTCGTCATCGGCGCCGATCCCGCGACATTGATAGCGGCGGTAATGCCGGCGCCCGAAGGCGTATCGGAACTGTCGCTGTCCGGATTGATCAACGACCGACGGGTCGGACTGTCTCCCTGCAAGAGCATCGAGCTCCATATCCCGACCAGCGCCGAAATCGTGCTCGAGGGAACCGTCTCACCCAACGAAACGGCGCAGGAGGGTCCCTTCGGCGACCACACCGGATACTATAATGGCGCGGAGCATTTTCCCGTCTTCAAGCTCAAGCGGATTCGCGTGAGGGATAGCGCGAACTATCTCACGACGTTCACCGGGCGCGCGCCCGACGAGCCGTCCGTCCTCGCCGAGGCGCTCCTCGATGTCTTCAAGCCACTGCTGCACCAGCAGATGCCGGAAATTCTCGACGTCTGGCTGCCGCCGGAAGCCTGCTCCTACAGGATCGCAGTCATATCGATCGTCAAGAAATATGCCGGACAGGCGCGGCGGGTGATGATGGGGTTCTGGTCGCTGTTGCCGCAGTTCTCGATGACCAAGATGGTCGTGGTGGTGGACGCCGACATCGACATCCGATCGTGGTCGGACGTGATGTGGGCGGTCGCCACCCGAATGGATTTTTCACGCGACCTGATGACGCTGGATCGAACCCCTATCGACACTCTCGACTTCGCGTCGCCCCTAGAAGGGCTTGGCGGAAAAATCGGGTTCGACGCGACGCGCAAGATCGGGTCCGAAACGTCCCGTGAGTGGGGAAAGGAGTTGAAGATGTCGTCTCACATCGTTGAAAGGGTCTCCGAGCGCTGGGACGAGCTTTTTCCGCAGGCAACCGGTTCGGTGCGGAAATGACGAAACGGATCATAGTTGGGGTGACCGGCGCGTCCGGCTCGATGCTGGCGCTCGAGACCATACGCCAGCTGGTCCGAGCCGGAGCGGAAACGCATCTTGTCACCTCAAAGAGCGCGCGCGTGACGATTTCTTACGAGCTCGGCGCCGACGGATTGGCGCAGCTTGCTTCGCTCGCCAACCATACCCACTCCCACCAGGATCTGGCTGCACCTATCGCCAGCGGCTCCTTCAGGACGGACGGCATGATCGTCGTGCCCTGCTCGATGCGGACCCTTGCAGCGATGGCGCACGGCCTGGGCGACAACCTTCTTACAAGGGCAGCCGACGTCGTCCTGAAGGAGAGGCGCAGGTTGGTGGTCGTGCCGCGCGAGGCGCCTCTGCATGAAGGGCATCTGGATGCGATGCTGAGATTGACGCGCATGGGAGCGATCATCGCGCCGCCGGTGCCGCCATTCTATGTCAAGCCGGCTTCGATCGAGGCGATGATCGAAGAGATGGCGGCACGACTGGTCAACTGGGCGGGCGTGGAGCCCGGCGACAAGCTGACCAGGTGGGGCGAAAAGAACGTCGCAACCCGCCAGTCGTTTTGATGAAGATGTCCGATGGGAGGGAAGCCCCGCGGCCAATTATGAGGAGCAGAAAGTCGTGCCGTATGATATCAGGCAACTGCATGCGGCAGGAAAGCCTGCGGCCGTCATCGATGCTCGACCGCCTGGAGCCGGGCCGCCGGAATGGTTGATCGAAATCGGCAGAAAAGATTCGGCCCGATGACCTTTGGAATTCGGGTAGATTTCTTCAGTTGGCAGCAATGCCGCCGGCTTTCCCGAACCGACCACCGTTCCTGAGAGGCGCGGCTCAGCATGCCCCCACGCGAACGCCTTGAACGCTGCGCTTTAGCCGCAGCGAAAGGGCCGTTTTGAGTTGCTGTGTCATTCGAATATGGGGCCTCGCGTTTGCGCGGACCGGATTTGGAGCGTGCGCGCTACCCAAGATTAAGCCTGCAACAAGCCGCGCGTGAGCGAACGCACCATACCGATGAACGTCACTGTCCAGGCTGCCAGGGCGATGTAAAGGAACACGCGAGGCAGATACGACAGAAAGCCGAATTCCATGGCGCGATCCATCTGCCAGGTGCAAGCGGCGTACATGCCTAGCGGAAATACCGCTCCCCAATACAGCGGGTCGTAGTCGAAAGGAAAACGCTCGTACCCGTAGCGCCAGATGCCTAACAGGAGCAGCATTGGTATCCACCAGGTTCCCGTGGCCCAGTAGAAGATAGTGAAGCCCTTCAGGAAAGGCAGCAGGGACGTCAGGTACGGTGCATGCGGCGCGTTCAGTATCAGCAAGGATCCAGCTAGCGTGGAAATGGCCATGGCGCCCATGTTGATCCAATAAGGCGGCGCCAGATCGCCGGGCGAAAAGCGAAAAAACGCATAACGATAGAAGATCAGCGACATCATCCATATGTAGAGCATGCCGCCCCATAGCCACATCGACAAAGCCATGAGATTGAGCTCGAGCCGATACGGCTGGTCGATACGCGCGGCAAGCAGCGCCGTGGATACGGACAGGGCCTGTGTAGCCACCACAGCCAACAGCCAGCCGCCGTTGATACCCTTGTCGAGTGTGGGTTTTTCGCGCTTGACGGTGAAGGCGGTGAAAATCGTGTAGGTCAGGCAGACCCACAGAACGACGGCCAACGCCCACAAGGCCGCGTCCGCGGCGATGTCCTCACGCAGGATCATGAACTGGCTGGCCAGGATGCCGGTGCCTGCCACCGTCGTGAAATAGCCCGGTCCGGTAAGATGAGCGACCATGTCGCCGAAGAACCGCCGCGGATGACGCCATGCCCGCAGGATGTAGAGCAGCCACAGGACGGCATATTGCCCAATGTTGAGAACGAACAAGGCAAGCGCGAGGTTCGGATGCTCCATCATGGAGGCCGCGAGAGATACGATGCCGGTGGCCATGACCAGCGCGAAGTACGCCGGTGACATATTCGCCAGATTCAGGTCCGGCCGCGCCGAGTTCGAGCCACTGCTTCCGATCGTCATCTCTTTGACCGCAACACCGGGGACGAGGGACCCGAGAAGCGAAGATCGCAAATCGCTCCCTGGAATTTTCCGGCGACAGCCGAAGAGACCGCCAGATCGACCTGGTGGCGTTGATCTGGGTCAACCTGATCCGCTGGCTGGGTATGAGCGACAGTCCGGCCAGTGGCGCCTCGACATTCGCGATGACGGCGGGCCAGCCGCGATGGCCGGTCAGATTGCCCCATCAGTCAGATTGGCCCATCAGATTGCAAAATCCTCGGCGTCCGCTCCGTCGATGAGCGGGTCGGGCGTGCATCTGGCGGCAAGGCGGCGCGCATCGAGAATTGCTATCGTCTGGCCGTCGACCCTGATGCCCGATTGTCCCAGGCTCGACAATGCGCGCGAAAACGACTCGCGCGTAATGCCGAGCTCGGACGCGATGAGCGTCTTCTCAAACGGCAGAACGGCCCGGTCCGGCGTGCCCTGCCGCTTCGACAGCGCCAGGAGATAACATCCGACGCGCTGGGTCGCCGTCCTCAATTTGAGGTTCTTGATCTGACGGACCATCCGCCGAAATTGGTGCGCGAGGCTTCCGATCACCGCGTGCGCCAGCAAAGGGTCCGCATTGACGGCGGTGCGAAACGCCGCCGCATGAATCAACAAGAACCGCGAAGGCTCTGGCACCCTGGCCTGCATGAGATAGGGCGCGTCGGTCAGGACGGCGGCGGGGATGATGAGATCCGGGGCCCTGACAGCCTCGATCAAGACTTCACGGCCTTCGGCCGATCGTCCGAACAACTGCGCGGACCCCGCCAGCACGATCAGCTGAAAATTCGGCGCGTCGCCCTGCTCGAACAGAACGGTGCCTGGGGACACGCTGTGCACCATGGCATGCCGCAGCAGCTCGGCCCGGCGGGATGAGGGTAGCCCCCGAAAAAGCGGTAACTCTTCCGGTGCCACGCCCTCATGCGTCACTTCATCCAGCAAAATATCACTTCTCCGAATTCAGGCCTTCCGGCTGTCGCTGCATCGTCTGTGACAAATGTCACGCCGCGCCTTGATTTGGATCAATGCCGGACGATGCCGGCTTAGCCATTTTGGCCTCGAGCGGGCGAGAGCCCGATCCTTGAGATCAACTGTCGAAGTGGCTGCCTGCGATGAAAACGACCGTCAATGCGAAGTCCGTGCAAATCTTGGGCGCAAGCACGGCCGCATTTACGGTCTGCTTCGCGGTCTGGACCATCTTCTCCATCATCGGCATTCGCATCCGACAGGAACTCGGCCTCACCGAGACCCAGTTCGGCCTGCTCGTCGGCACGCCGATCCTGACAGGTTCCCTGCTGAGGGTCGCGCTTGGTATCTGGACCGACCGCTATGGCGGCCGGATCGTCTTCACCGCGAACATGCTGGCCGCCGCGGCCGCGACGTTCCTGTTGTCCTACGCTCATACCTATCCGCAGATGCTGGTCGCGGCCCTCGGCGTCGGCATCGCCGGCGGCTCTTTTTCGGTCGGTGTCGCCTATGTGTCGCGCTGGTTTCCGCCGCAAAGGCAAGGCACGGCACTTGGCATCTTCGGCGCGGGCAATGTCGGCGCCGCGGTCACCAAATTTCTCGCCCCCTTCGTGCTCGTCGCCTTCGGATGGCAGGCGGTTGCCCAGGTCTGGGCGGCGGCCCTCGTCGTCATGGCCGTCATCTTCTGGCTGACGACGGACGATGATCCGGTCATCGTCGAACGCCGGCGTTCCCGCATCAAGCCGAAAAGCGCCTGGCTCGAACTCGAGCCTCTGAAGAACGTCCAGATCTGGCGTTTCGCGCTCTACTATTTCTTCGTCTTCGGTGCCTTCGTGGCGCTCGCGCTCTGGCTGCCGCAATATCTCATCAACGTCTACGGCCTCGACATCAAGACGGCTGGCATGATCGCAGCCTTCTTCTCGGTGCCGGCAAGCCTGTTCCGCGCCTATGGCGGACATCTCTCGGACAGCTTCGGCGCCCGCCGCGTGCTCTACTGGACCTTCTTCGTGTCGGTCGCGGCGACCTTCATCCTGTCCTATCCGCCAACCGACTATATCGTCCACGGCGCCAACGGCACGACGACCTCCTTCCACATCGAGATGGGCCTTTTCGGTTTCATCGTCACGATCTTCGTGCTGGGCTTCTTCATGGCGCTCGGCAAGGCCGCCGTCTACAAGCACATCCCGGTCTACTATCCCAACCATGTCGGTTCGGTCGGCGGACTCGTCGGCATGATCGGCGGCCTCGGCGGCTTCGTGCTGCCGATCCTGTTCGGCCTGCTGCTCGACCTGACCGGCCTCTGGACGAGCTGCTTCATGGCGCTCTTCCTGCTGGTCTCGGGCGCGCTGCTGTGGATGCACATGGCCATCCGCCAGATGGAGCGCGGAGCCGTCGGCGAGGCCCTTGCCAAGCTGCCTCCCTTCCCGGAAATGCAGCAAATGCCTGAGCCGGTGGCAAAGACCCGGACGGGCGGCCCCCTTACCGACTGGCGTCCCGAGGACAAGACTTTCTGGGCTGAAACCGGCCGCCGCATCGCCAAGCGCAACCTGTGGCTTTCGATCCCGGCGCTGCTGCTTTCCTTCGCCATCTGGCAGGTATGGTCGGTCGTCGTTGCCAAGCTTCCGCTCGTCGGCTTCACCTTCACCACGGACCAGCTCTTCTGGCTCGCCGCTCTGCCCGGGATCTCCGGGGCGACACTGCGCATCTTCTATTCCTTCATGGTGCCGATCTTCGGAGGCAGGCTCTGGACGACGCTTACCACCTGGTCGCTCATCATCCCGGCGGTCGGCATCGGCTATGCCGTGCAGAACCCCGACACGCCCTATGTCGTGCTGCTGATCCTGGCACTGCTCTGCGGTTTCGGCGGCGGCAACTTCGCCTCCTCCATGGCCAACATCTCCTTCTTCTTCCCGAGGGCGGAGAAGGGAAATGCGCTTGCGCTCAACGCCGGCCTCGGCAATCTCGGCGTCAGCGTCGTCCAGTTCGTCGTGCCGCTGGCGATCACCACCGGGATTTTCGGCTGGCTCGGCGGTGATCCGGCCATGGTCAAGGGACCGGCCGGTGACGCGCCGCTTTGGCTGCAGAACGCCGGCTTCATCTTCGTTCCGTTCATCATAGTCTCGGCCTTCGCGAGTTGGTTCGGCATGAACGACATCGCTTCGGCCAAGGCGTCCTTTGCAGAGCAGGCCGTGATCTTCCAGCGCCGTCACAACTGGATCATGTGCTGGCTTTACACAGGCACGTTTGGATCCTTCATCGGCTATTCGGCCGGCTTCCCGCTGCTCACGAAGATGCTGTTTCCGGACGTCAACGCGCTCCAGTTCGCCTTTCTCGGCCCGCTCGTCGGCGCTCTCTCGCGCTCCGGCTCGGGCTGGCTTGCGGATCGATATGGCGGCGCGCGCGTCACCTTCTGGGCTTTCGTGCTGATGATCGCCGGCGTTGCCGGGGTGTTGTGGTTCATCGGCATCAAGGATCAGCCTGGCGCGTTCCTGGGCTTTTTCGCCTCCTTCCTGCTCCTGTTCTTCGCCACCGGCGTCGGCAACGCCTCCACCTTCCAGATGATCCCGGTGATCATGGCCAAGGAGATCGACCGCTTGCTGCCCGAAGCCAACGCGGAAGCACGTCGCCAGCAGGCGGAGAAAGAGTCCGCGGCCATCACCGGCTTCACCTCGGCGATCGCGGCCTTCGGCGCCTTCTTCATCCCCAAGAGCTACGGCACCTCGATCGCGCTTACAGGCTCGCCGGACGCCGCGTTGTGGGCGTTCCTTCTGTTCTATGTGAGTTGCCTGGCCATCACCTGGGCTGTCTATACCCGCAGAGGCGGCCTTCTCCACGCAATCGAGCGCGCCAGGCACGGCGCGCCCATCCATCCGGCCGCAGCCGAATAACCAGGGAAAAATCAATGTCGCATTTTCTCGACCGGCTAACCTTCTTCCGCAAGACCGTCGACAGTTTCTCTGACGGCCACGGGATCGTGACCAATGAGGATCGTTCCTGGGAGGACGGCTACCGCAAGCGCTGGCAGCACGACAAGATCGTGCGCTCCACCCACGGCGTGAACTGCACCGGCTCCTGCTCGTGGAAGATCTATGTCAAGGGCGGCATCGTCACCTGGGAGACGCAGCAGACCGACTATCCGCGCACGCGGCCCGATCTGCCCAATCACGAGCCTCGCGGCTGCGCGCGCGGCGCGTCCTACAGCTGGTATCTCTATTCCGGCGCCCGGGTGAAATACCCGATGATCCGCGGCCGGCTGCTGAAGCTGTGGCGGGCGGCCCGCGCCAGGATGACGCCCGTCGCGGCCTGGGCCTCGATCGTCGAGGATGCGGACAAGCGCCAATCCTACATCTCGATCCGCGGCCATGGCGGGTTCGTGCGCGCCACCTGGGACGAGGTGAACGAGCTCGTCGCGGCCGCCAACGCCTACACCGCCCGCAAGCATGGTCCGGACCGCATCATCGGCTTCTCGCCGATCCCGGCCATGTCGATGGTCTCCTACGCGGCGGGCTCGCGCTATCTGTCGCTGCTCGGCGGCGTGTGCATGTCGTTCTACGACTGGTATTGCGACCTACCGCCGGCAAGCCCGCAGACCTGGGGCGAGCAGACCGACGTACCGGAAAGCGCCGACTGGTACAATGCCGGCTTCATCATCGTCTGGGGTTCCAACGTGCCGCAGACGCGGACGCCCGATGCACATTTCTACACCGAAGTGCGCTACAAGGGCACCAAGAGCGCCGTCGTCTCGCCGGACTATGCCGAGGCGACGAAGTTCGCCGACATCTGGCTCAATCCGAAGCAGGGAACCGATGCCGCGCTGGCGCTCGCCATGGGCCACGTCATCCTGCGCGAATATCATCTCGACCGCAACGTCGCATATTTCGATGATTACGCCCGGCGCTACACCGACATGCCGTTCCTTGTGCGGCTTTCCGAGCGCGACGGCAGGCTCGTCCCGGAGCGCCTGCTGCGTGCCTCCGAGATCAGGGGAGCCCTCGGCGAGAATAACAATCCGCAATGGAAGACGGTCGCCATCGACGAGGCGACCGACGCGCTGGTCGCGCCGATCGGATCGGCCGGCTATCGCTGGGGCGAGCAGGGAAAGTGGAATCTCGAGGAGAAGGACGGCAAGGGGAGGGACGTCCGGCTGAAGCTCACGCTTGCCGGCGATGGAGCCGACATCGCAGCCGTCGACTTCCCGTATTTCGGCGGTCGCGCCAGCGAGCATTTCGTGGCTACCGAGCATGGCGAGATCCTGACCCGCAATATCCCGGTCCGCACCATCAAGACCGTCGACGGGCCGGTGAAGGTGGCGACGGCCTACGACCTGCTAATGGCCAATTACGGCCTCGACCGCGGCTTCGGCGGCGCCAATGTCGCTTCTTCCTATGACGACGACGTGCCGTTCACGCCCGCCTGGGCCGAACGCATCACCGGGGTGAAGCGCGACGCCATCGTCACCGTGGCGCGCGAATTCGCCACCAATGCCGAAAAGACCAACGGGCGCTCGATGGTGATCCTGGGCGCCGGTCTCAATCACTGGTACCACATGGACATGAACTACCGGGGGATCATCAACCTCCTGGTGTTCTGCGGCGCCATCGGTCAGTCGGGCGGCGGCTGGTCGCATTATGTCGGCCAGGAAAAGCTGCGCCCGCAGACCGGCTGGACGCCGCTCGCCTTCGCGCTCGACTGGTCGCGCCCGCCGCGCCACCAGAACTCGACATCCTTCTTCTACGCGCACACCGACCAATGGCGATATGAGACCCTGACGGCTGAGGAGATCCTATCGCCGACGGCGCCCGAAGGGGACTGGAACAAGAGCTTCATCGACTACAACGTCCGCGCCGAGCGCATGGGCTGGCTGCCTTCCGCGCCGCAGCTGAAGCAGAATCCGCTCGATATCGCCAAGCGCGCTTCGGCGGCCGGCCTCGAGGTCAAGGACTATGTGGCGGGGGCGCTGAAATCGGGCGAGCTCGACCTTGCATGCGAGGATCCGGACGATCCGGCCAACTGGCCGCGCAACATGTTCGTCTGGCGCTCCAATATCCTCGGCTCCTCCGGCAAGGGCCACGAGTACTTCCTCAAGCACCTGCTCGGCACCAAACATGGCGTCATGGGTAAGGATCTCGGCGCCGAAGGCAAGGTGCGCAACAAGGAGGTCGTCTGGCACGACGAGGCGCCGCAGGGAAAGCTCGACCTTCTGGTCACGCTCGACTTCCGCATGTCGACGACCTGCGTCTACTCCGACATCGTGCTGCCGACCGCGACCTGGTACGAGAAGAACGATCTCAACACGTCCGACATGCATCCCTTCATACATCCGCTGTCGGCGGCGGTGGATCCGGCTTGGGAAGCCCGTTCGGACTGGGATATCTACAAGGGCCTTGCCAGGGCCTTTTCCGACATCGCGCCGGAGGTGCTGGGCGTGGAGAAGGACGTTGTCCTCACCCCCATCCAGCACGACACGCCCGACGAGATCGCCCAAGCCTTCGATGTCGCCGACTGGAAGCGCGGCGAGATCGAGCCGATCCCGGGCAAGACGATGCCGGCCGTGAACGTTGTCACGCGCGATTATCCGAACCTCTACGCCCGCTTCACCGCGCTCGGCCCGCTGATGACCGAGATCGGTAATGGCGGCAAGGGCATCAGCTGGAAGACGGAGCATGAAGTCGCGGCGCTCGGCGCGCTCAACGGCGTCCAGGCCGCCGGCCCCGCCAAGGGACTGCCGAGGATCGAGACGGACATCGACGCCACCGAAGTCATCCTGATGCTCGCGCCGGAAACCAACGGCGAAGTCGCGGTCAAGGCCTGGGAGGCGCTCTCCAAGGCGACAGGCCGCGAGCACGCCCATCTCGCCATCCCGAAGGAAGACGAGAAGATTCGCTTCCGAGACGTTCAGGCCCAGCCGCGCAAGATCATCTCCTCGCCGACCTGGTCGGGCATCGAGAGCGAGAAGGTCTGCTACAACGCCGGCTACACGAACGTCCACGAACTGATCCCGTGGCGGACCCTGACCGGGCGGCAGCAGCTTTATCAGGACCATCTGTGGATGCGAGCCTTCGGCGAAGGCTTCGTCACGTGGAAGCCGCCGGTCGACCTCAAGACGATTCCCGCCGTCAAGGGACTGAGACCCAACGGCAACAAGGAGATCGTCCTCAACTTCATCACGCCCCACCAGAAATGGGGCATCCACTCCACCTACAGCGACAATCTCCTGATGCTGACGCTCAATCGCGGCGGTCCGGTGGTGTGGATTTCCGAGGCTGACGCCAAGGCCGCGGACATCGTCGACAATGACTGGGTCGAGGTCTTCAACACCAACGGAGCGCTGACCGCCCGCGCCGTCGTCTCCCAACGCGTCAAGCAGGGCATGATGCTGATGTATCATGCGCAGGAGAAGATCGTGAACACGCCGGGCTCCGAAATGACCGGCAACCGCGGCGGCATCCACAATTCGGTGACGCGCACGGTGCTCAAGCCTACGCACATGATCGGCGGCTACGTCCATCAAGCCTACGGCTTCAACTACTACGGAACCGTAGGCTCCAACCGCGACGAGTTCATCGTTGTCCGCAAGATGGCGGCCGTCGACTGGCTCGAGGAACCCCTGCAAGACCATGCTGCCAAGGAGGCCGCAGAATGAAAATCCGCGCTCAGATCGCAATGGTGTTGAACCTCGACAAATGCATCGGGTGTCACACCTGCTCGGTTACCTGCAAGAACGTCTGGACCAACCGAGAAGGCGTCGAATACGCCTGGTTCAATAATGTCGAGACCAAGCCTGGCGTCGGCTATCCCAAGGAATGGGAAAACCAGCAGAAATGGAACGGCGGCTGGCGGCGCAAGAAGAACGGCAAGATCGAGCCGAAGATCGGCGCCAAGTGGCGCATCCTTGCCAACATCTTCGCAAATCCTGATCTGCCGGAAATCGACGACTATTACGAGCCGTTCACGTTCGACTACCAGCATCTGCACACAGCGAAGGAGTCGAAGGCTTTCCCCACGGCCCGCCCGCGCTCGGCCATCACCGGCGAGCGGATGGAAAAGATCGAATGGGGACCGAACTGGGAGGAGATCCTCGGCGGCGAATTCGAGAAGCGGTCGAAGGACGTCAATTTCGAGGGCGTCCAGAAGGACATCTACGGCCAGTTCGAAAACACCTTCATGATGTATCTGCCGCGCCTGTGCGAGCACTGCCTAAACCCGGCCTGCGCGGCGGTGTGCCCGTCGGGCGCCATCTACAAGCGCGAGGAGGACGGCATCGTCCTGATCGATCAGGACAAGTGCCGCGGCTGGCGCATGTGCGTCTCCGGCTGCCCCTACAAGAAAATCTACTACAACTGGTCGTCGGGCAAATCGGAGAAGTGCATCTTCTGCTTCCCGCGTATCGAGGCGGGGCAGCCGACAGTCTGTTCGGAAACCTGTGTCGGGCGCATCCGCTATCTCGGCGTGATCCTCTACGACGCCGACCGTATCGAGGCGGCTGCCAGCACTCCGCAAGAGAAGGACCTCTATCAGGCGCAGCTGGACGTTTTCCTCGATCCGAACGATCCGGCCGTCATCGCCCAGGCCCGTGCCGACGGGATCCCCGACAACTGGCTGGAGGCGGCCAAATTGTCGCCGGTCTGGAAGATGGCGATGGAGTGGAAGATCGCCTTTCCGCTTCACCCCGAATACCGCACTCTGCCGATGGTCTGGTACGTTCCGCCGCTCTCGCCCATCCAGTCGGCGGCGGCAGCCGGCAAGATGGGGTTGGACGGCGACATGCCCGACGTGCGCAGCCTGCGCATCCCGCTCCAGTATCTCGCCAATCTGCTGACGGCGGGCAATGAGGAGCCGGTGGCCCTCGCACTCGAACGTATGCTGGCGATGCGAAGCTATATGCGGGCAAAGACGATCGACGGCCGCCTCGACGAGTCGATCGCGGCGCGGGTCGGCCTGACGGGCTCGGCCATCGACGAAATGTACAAGGTGATGGCGATCGCCAATTACGAGGATCGCTTCGTCATCCCGACGTCGCACCGCGAGTGGAGCGAGGACGCTCAGGACATGCGTGGCTCCTGCGGCTTCTCCTTCGGCAACGGCTGCTCGGGCGGTTCCACGGATACCAACCTCTTCGGCACCAAGCAGACCAAGCGGCCGACAAACCCGATGGAGATCGCATGATGACGGCGCCGCTCTCGAACAGGACCTTCAAGGCGCTCTCGGCGCTCCTTTCCTATCCGACGGAGGAGCTTTGCGCGGCGATCCCGGAAATCGGCGCGGCGATTGCGGCCGAGGGATTGGCGTCGGGCGAAGCAGGCAAGCAGCTGCAGCCCTTGCTTGCGGATCTGGCCACCCTGGATCTCTATGACCTGCAGGAGCGCTACGTCGAGTTGTTCGACAAGACGCGCCGCCACTCGCTGCATCTCTTCGAACACATACACGGTGAGAGCCGCGATCGCGGCCAGGCGATGGTCGATCTGGCCGAACACTACCGGCGCGGCGGGCTTGACGTCACGGCAAACGAATTGCCCGACTTCATCCCGCTCTTCCTGGAGTTTCTTTCCGCTCGTCCGCTCGAAGAGGCGCGCGGCCTGCTCAATGAAGCCGCCCACATCTTCTCGCTGCTGGAAGAGCGGCTCGCCAAGCGGAGCGGAGGCTATGCCGCCGTGTTCACGGCCATATGCTCGATTGCCAGCGAGCCCGCCACGGTCGCGGGCGCTGCCGAAATCGACGAGCCCGACGACCTGGCGGCCATCGACGCTGCCTGGGAAGAGACCGCCGTCGCATTCGGCCCCGGAAATGCGACGGACGGCTGTTCCGTCGACCGGTTGAGAATCCAGATGCGTGCCGCCAATCGCGATGCGCGCAACAATGCGGCCTGACGGAGGGAAGCTATGTCCGACACAATCAACCACGCGCTCTTTGGCTGGTATCCCTATTTCTGCCTGACAATCTTCCTGCTCGGCAGCCTGATCCGGTTCGATCGCGAGCAGTATACCTGGAAGACGGGTTCCTCGCAGCTGCTGCGGCGGCGCCAGCTGCGCTGGGGTTCCAATCTTTTCCATGTGGGCATCCTGGTGATCTTCGGCGGCCATTTCGTCGGCCTGCTGACGCCTATCTGGGTCTTCGACGCGCTAGGCGTCTCGCACAGTTTCAAGCAGGGGCTGGCCATCACCCTCGGCGGCATCGCCGGTGTTGCCTGCTTCATCGGGATCGCGCTTCTTGCTCATCGCCGGCTGTTCGATGACCGCATCCGCAATACATCCGCCCCCGGGGACATCGCGATTCTGCTGCTGCTTTGGCTGCAACTCACCCTTGGTCTTTCAACCATCTTTGTCTCGCTCGGCCACATGGACGGCCACGAGATGGTGAAATTCATGAACTGGGCGCAGGGCATTCTCACCTTGCAGCCGGCGGCCGCGGCCTATGTCGCCGACGTCAACCCGATCTTCAAGGCGCATCTCCTGCTCGGCATGACGATCTTCCTGATCTTCCCGTTCACAAGGCTGGTTCATGTCTGGAGCGCGCCGGTCTGGTATCTCGGCCGTCCCGGCTACCAGGTCGTGCGCACACGCTTCGCGGCCCGCCGGCCAGCTGCGCCGGTGCCAGCGATGCGATCGTCCGAGCCGGTTCGGTGGCCCGCTGCCGCTCCCTCCCACCAGCCCGCGGAGTAGACCATGGCCGCGCTCCTCATCGATCATTCGGCCGGCCGCAAATCGTCCGAACATCCGCACGAACACCGACCCGCAGCTCCCGACACGACGCCCTCCCGCGAACGCGTGGCGATGCCGCCGGTGACCGTCAACGGCGTGCCGATATCACGCAAGGCGATTGCCGCCGAGGTGCAGAACTTTCCCGCCCGCAATCCTGGCGAGGGCTGGCGTGCCGCGACCCGTGCGCTCGTCATCCGCGAGTTGCTCCTGCAGGAGGCCCGGCGTCTCGATATCGCCGTGGAGCAGCGGACCGACCAGGATGGACGCAGGGAGACCGTCGAAGACGCGCTGGTGCGCGGCCTGATCGAGCGCGAGGTTCGCGTTCCCGAAGCGGACGAGGAGGCGCTGAGGCGCTTCTATGAGAACAATCTTCGCCGCTTCGTGACGCCCTCGCTCTATGAAGCCGACCATATTCTCATAGCGGCTCGTCGCGATGAGCGCGAAGCCTTTGCCGCTGCGCGTGAAAAGGCGTCGTCGATCAGGTCTGTCCTTGCCGCGGCTCCAGATCGTTACGCTGAATTTGCACGAGACTGCTCGGACTGCCCATCGGGAGCTTTGGGCGGCAGCCTGGGTCAGATCGGGCCGGGCGACACGACATCGGAGTTCGAGGCCGCTCTAGGCGATCTCGCCCCCGGTGAGATCTCGCCGCTGGTGGAAACCCGTTACGGTATCCATCTTATTCGCCTCACCCGCCGTATCGATGGCCGCCGGTTGCCGTTCGAGGCCGTGCGGGAACGCATCGCCGCCTACCTGACGGAGCACGTCAATCGGCAGGCGACCGCGCAATATGTGTCTCTCCTTGTCGGTCGGGCGGACATCAAGGGAATTGCCGTCGATGGCTCGGCCTCGCCGTTGGTGCAGTGAGGAGGGTTCGATGCTCGGGAACCTTATCGCTTCGTTGGACGATCCAAAAGCAGCAATGGCCATCATTGCAGCTATCGACGAGCCGGCCTTGTCCGCGCGGCTGACCGCAGCAGCTGATGACTCCGGCTGTTCGCCCGCCGATATCGTCGGCTCGGCGGTCCGCAATTTCCTGGACACCGCACCGGATGATCTTTGGACGCAGCTCATAGGCATCATGAACCGTGCTCCGGATCCGGGCCTCGCAGCCATGCGCGCAATTCTCGAAAAGGCTCTGCACGGAGCGTACGAAACTTTGTGATGCCTCCAGTTCCACGCGAGTGCTGCATCCCGTCGAGGGCCCAACTGGTGCCATTCGAAAAGGCGCGACTGACAGGTGCCGCGCTCGCCCGGCCTCTCAACCAGCGTAAAGACGGGCGCGGCATTGCCGGAGGGCGCGGACACCGTCGTGGTGCAGGAGCCTGACACGCTCTTGGAAGTGCTGCCATTCGACCGATCGCGCTTTCGGGGGTAGGCAGTTGTACGGCCTTTGCCGACTGAAACGCGTTGCGGTCGCAGGGGGTTAGTTGTGGCGCATTTGCCAAGCTTTCAGCGCAGAGCAAAAGGAGTCTCAGGCATGCGGTTTGCTCATCCCGATTGTCCCATCACGGGCATCCTCTATTCAGACAGTTCGGCGTTCGAGACTTTCTTGCGGGAAGCGACAACCGCCATGGCCGCACGGGGCCTACGACTGGCGGGGCTGGTCCAGCATAGCGAAGCAAAGCCGGGTCGTTTGAAATGCGACATGCATCTGGAGGACCTGGCGACGGGCAAGCGCTACGGCATATCCGACGATCGAGGTCCCCACGCTCGTGGCTGCGTGCTGAATCCTGATCAACTCGCCCGCGCGTGCCAGTCAGCTGAAGAGACGTTGTCCGGCAGAACCGATTTGCTGGTTCTTTCCAAATTCGGAAAGACGGAGGCGGAAGGCGGCGGCTTCAGGGGGCTGCTGGCGAGGGCGCTCGAGCTTTCCGTTCCTGTTTTGATCGGCATTCCGTTGGTAAACCTCTCATCGTTCAGGGAATTTGCCGATGGCCTTGTGAGGGAGATCGAGCTTGTCGACCTGATGTCCGACCGGCTGACTGCGGTAGAGCGCCTACTGCACAATCGTCCGCCCGGGCGCGAGGGCAGATTGGAACTTGCTTGATGCTGCCTGTCGATCTGTCCTCTTCGGTCGCGCGGTCTTCGCTTTTTGTCGGCAATTCCACAGTGGCTGACATTTATTTGCCGATGGCATCACAGGGCCGGACACGGGTGCCGTTAGACTCCCCTGAATGGCGACACCGATATGGAGAAGTTCGATGAATGACGACGCTATTCAGCCAGGCCGCATTCGGCGTCTCGCGGAAGGTTTTGAAGGATGCCTCGAGCGCTGGATGGGACACAAACAGGAAACGGTCTGGCGTATGTTGACCGAGCCATCACAATTCGTGCAGTGGCTTGCTCCAGGTTCAATCGAGCTGCGTAAAGCGGGTCGAGTTCATATCGATTTCGGCGACAGCGGAGTGGTGATCGACAGCACAGTGCTTGCCTTCGATCCGCCGCGACTGCTCGCCTATTCATGGAGCAGCGGCGATGGAGCGGACCGGCCGTTGCGTTGGGAATTGGATGCTTTAGGGGGTGGCACCGCATTGATACTGACTGTGCAACTGCCGGAAGGGGAAGACATTGCCAAGGCTTGTGCGGGGTTCGAGGCGCATCTCGATATGCTCGCCGCTGCGCTAGAAGGGGTTCCGATCCGATTTCCCTTTGATCGCTACATCGCGGCGCGGCACGCCTATCAGAAACTTATGGCGAAATAAGCTATGGCAATGTCGAGATAGGCTGGAAGTTCGGCATGTCACCTTCGTCCGGTGCCAAAAGCCACGTTGTGCACTAGCGCGTTTCTCAGCAGACCAGTCCTTTTGGAGACGGACTGTCTGCTTGCCGCGTAACAACAACGTCTCCAAACGGGAAGGCGGTTTCGGTTTTGCTCAAAGCCTGCCACAGTGCTCCAGCGCGACATGAATGCTGTCACTCAGGGTGTGATTGAAGAACGGCTTTTCGACGATCGGAATCCCAAGAGCGGCCGCGCTCTCCCGTAGCATCTTACTCGGATACGAGGTGATTATGATCGCCGGCAACCGAGTTTGTCCGTTCCGGAGACGCTGTAGCACTTCGAGCCCGTTCAGTTGCGGCAAGTTGTAGTCGATAACCAGGCAGCCAAAAGTTGGCAGCGCCGCTTCGTTCAACAGCTCCGCCGCATCGGCATATGTGCAGACGGAAAATCCCTCGAGTTCGAGCGAGAATTTGAGTGACCGCCGTACCGCCGGGTCGTCGTCAACCACGATCACCGTCGCTTTTTCGAGCGATGCAGAATCCGCAGCGCTTTCCATCGCATTGATCTCCGACCATTCGTTCACGACCTAGCAGGCCGCTACTCAGAGACACTTCGCCTTGACCTGAGACAAAAACCGTCAGAGGTCCGCAGATATCGCTGATCTTTGGAGGGTGGTGGTGCTGCCATCAGCTCCGATCCGAGATAAATGCAAAGCGCACGAGTTCGGACAGGTTAGAGGCCGGCGTTTTGGCCATCACATTTGCTCGGAAAATCTCAAAGTTTTCGTAGGCTGATTTTCAAATCGTCAGCGATCGTCTTGTTCGAATATCCGGCTAGGCCTTCGAGCACCCGCCGCTCTGTACTGGAAAGCTGGGCAAGCCTTTCCTGAATTTCCAAACGCCTGGTTCCCCTCGAGGTGTCCTACTCTTGCTGACTGAATGCGGCCCGAACTGAAGCCAACACCGCCTCATCATCGAAGGGCTTTTCCAGAAAATCGATTGCCCCTGCCTCCAATGCTTTCCCTGCGAGCGCGACGTCGCCATGGCCTGTAATGATGATGACCGGCAAGTCTACACCAAGGCTTCTTAGTCGCCGCACTAGCTCAAGCCCGTCAATTCCCGGCATCCGCAGGTCGGAGATGATGCATCCACGTTCGACGCTGTCGATCTCGGCCAAAAGGCTAACTGCCGTTTCATAGGTGCGCGCCGAGACTTGCGCAGTGCCAAGCAGAAAGGCGAGCGACTTGCGCACTGCCTCGTCGTCGTCGACAATGTGAACGACATTATCGGCGGGCATCTGTGAACTCCTCCTCGGTCACCGTAGGTAGTGTAAAGCGAAACCTCGTTCCGCCACCTGGACGTGGCTCGGCCTTGATCTGCCCGCCATGCGCTTCCACAATCGTCCGGGAGATCGAAAGGCCCACACCCATCCCGTGCGGCTTGGTGGTCGCAAATGGTTGAAAGAGTTTCGTCGCCATTTCCTCTGAGATGCCAGAACCGCTATCATCGACCTGCACGACAATCATCATATTGTCGGCGGGTGTCGTGCGAACGGTCAAACTCCGCTCACTCGATTCTTCCATGGCCTCGACGGCGTTGCGGATCAGGTTGACCAGAACCTGTTGAATTTGCACCTTGTCGGCCAGGATCAGATTGACACGCGGGTCAAATTCGAACGTCACGCCTACGCCTCTATCCTTGGCGCCGACAAGCGCGAGGGCGGATGCTTCCTCCACGAGCTTGGCAATGCTTTGAATTTGTCTTTCGCTCTCCCTTCGACTTACGAATTCCCGCATGCGGCGAATAATCTGGCCGGCTCGCAATGCCTGGTCGGCCGCGCTGTCCATTGCATCTCGAAGAATCGCCAGCCGTTCGTCGGTGCTGCCGTCGAGGAGGCGCCGCGAACCTTTCAGATAATTGGCTATGGCCGCCAACGGCTGGTTGAGTTCATGAGCGATCGCCGAAGCCATCCCGCCCATCTCAGTGAGGCGTGACACGTGGGCGAGTTCGGATTGCAGCTCCTGAAGGCGCGCTAACACGCTGCACCCCGGTGTCTCGGTAGCGCTTGATGTAGCCATCATGTTCCTCGCGATAGGGTGAGGGCATCAGCAGCGTCACATGTTTCCGATTGCCTCAGCCGCAGTGTAGCCGAACATCTGCTCGGCGGTCGCGCTAAAGGACTGGATGATGCCGTGCCCGTCGATCACGATCGTGGCTTCGGGGACTATGTCAATGATCGATTGGAGATGGGCCTCTCGCGTCAACGCCAGGATGCGCGCCTGTCGCAGCCGTTCACCGATCCAGGCCGTTCCCACCCCGATCAGTACGAAAACAGCGCCATTGACGACCTCGGACCAACCGACTGCCCCGTAATTGGCAATGAAAAAGAAGACGAGGGGAACACTCGAGCAGGTGGCCAGAATGCCAGGACCGAAGCCGCCAACGCCCGCCGCCAGCAGCACGGCGGGCAGCAAGAAGAGGTAAGGAGCTTGATCTTTGAGAATCGATGCCAGGACGAACCTTGCGATGAACGCGACCGCGACCGCCGCCACGGCAATGCCGTAGCGCAGGGCTACTTCCCGTCTTGGTTGCGCCGTCTCCACTGACCGATCCCGAACCGGCACGCCATTCGATCCCATGGATAAGTTGACCAGAAAGTCTTCTTTACCCATGCAGTCGGGACTAATTGTTGATCTGGAGCAAACTTCTCACGAGAAGCCGACTGGTGCGACAATCCGCCAGCCCGTCGTCCTTCGCCGGAGAGACGCGAAAATCGGTCATGCGCATGGCTGATAACAGAGCGTGCGCACCGAGCTCGGGTGCTGCCTCGGGCAAACGCCTCCACGCCCCGCGAACGCGGACTATCTGGTGTCGCCGAGCCGAGATCGGTCCGGCGATCCGAATTTGGTGCGACAATCGCCGTCAACGTTGGCGTTAGACCCGGCTTTCCGCCGGGGCGAAGCGCGGGAAAAGGGACGTTGTGCTCCAGGTGGATGTGCTCGATCAGATCCTCGGCGAGCTGGGAAACCCCCACGTAGAGCGCTTGCCATGAGCGGCAAGCCCTTCGGCCTGGTCGTCGTGCTCGTGTTGGCATGTCGTACTTGCCCTCGGTCCACTGCAGCATTGCCGGAAACGGCATGGCCTCTTCTTTGGTCATGTGCGGCTCCGCCTCGCGTTGTATTTGCCGCAACGGCTCGCAGAGTCCGGTCGGAACGTTCGGATGGCTGCGATGCACCGCCTCAACCTTTCGCGACAGCGTTACGAAAACTTGTCTTGGGCGCGTCTGAAATGAGCACGCATGTAGTCGAAAAGTCGTTGCCGGCTAGCCAGAGGTAGGCCGGCGACACCCGAAAATGGCTTGTCAGCCGGTTGTAAGGTCGGATTCGCTATCCCGTAGCAGTAACGGTCACAAACCGTTGTAGCCTACAGATTGAATTACCAATCGCATTGCAACTTCCTAACCCACCCGATTGGAGACCTCATGTATCGCACTCTCATTCATGCCGCCTTCGCGGGCGTGTTCGCTGGACCTGTTCTGGCTGCCGGCGGTTGCTGCACGGCGGCGATATCTTCGGCCGAATTGGCTTAATAACAGCACTTCACGTGGAGGATAAGATGACCAAAACTCCCTTCAACCGACTTGTCTGGCTCACGCTGCGCGCGTCGACGGCGCTGATGCTAACCATTGCACCCTACCACTTGGCGCTTCACGGTGCTGCCAAGCTCGTGCCGGCCGCTGCCCACGCCGAGTCCGAGGGCGGTGGTGGTAACGGCGGTGGCGGTGGCGACGGCGGTCACGACGGAGGCAACGGCGGCGGCGGCAATGGCGGCGGTGACGGCGGCGAGCACGATGGCGGCGATAGCCATAGCAGCAGCGGAAGCTCCAGTGGCCATGATAGCGACCCGGAATCTGCTGACGACCAGGCCGAGGACAACACAGGTGGTTCCGGCACGACGGGCACTGGCGCAGATTCCGCTACCGAGACCGGCGGATCCGATGATTCATCTGCCGTGCCGCAGGTGACGGACAACTAAGCGCGCCCCGCAAAGGTTGGCGCATTGGCCCGCTTGCGAAGGCGCGGCGGGCCTTTCTGAGGCAGTGCACCTACAGATGTGGCAGACCAGGGCTTTTGTCTTGGAGCATCAGAGGTCGTGAATTTCCGCCGACATCGCAACTGATCCGCCGTAAGCGTGAAAGCCCTCTGAAAGCTATGTCGGAACAGATGTCTGATCTGTTGGCCAGGTCCGGCCCCCTTCATCAATAGCTGTCCGAGCGTTGACGAGAAGCAAACCTCATCTCCTGAAACGGAGCGCGATCAAGTTGCTCTATCTGGCTCCCGAGCGATTGAGGTTGCGAGCCTAACGCTGGCTTCGAAACCGGACTGCTTCCCCGGCCTCGGCGATTTGAGCACGAGCGGGCTACCTATCCGATCAGCAATCGTCAAAACGATCGACAACCCGATCCCGCTCCCGCGGGCCGAAGCTCCGCCCCGCTCGAAACGGTCTGCCAATTTTGCCAGGGTTTCAGGTGGCACGACGGGTCCACCATTAGACACTTTCAGCAGCCCATCTGGATCAAGCGTGACTTCGACTGGTGCGGGGCCGCCGCCATAGCGCAGCGCATTCTCGACGAGGTTGCGGCACAGGATGCCGACGGCATCGGGGTCGATGTCGGACATCACAGGGGTTTCCGGCATGTTAAGGAGGATCCGCTCTTGTGGGACGCTTCTTCGCAAGTCGTCGACCACCACGCCCAGGGGAGCCCGCAGGTCGGACGTTCGTTCCAATCGAAGCCGGCTGCCTTCCGCCCGCGCGAGTTGCATCAGTCGTTCGGCGCGCGCTGTTAGCCGCTTGAGCGTCGTCTCGATGTCTGCTCCCCGCTGGGCAGTTTGCGGTTCCGTGGTTTCCTTGCGGATGCGCTGGGCCTGAGCGATCGCGCCAGCGAGCGGCGTCCGGAGTTCATGGGCAGTGTTGGTGGAGAGACTGCGTTCCGCTTCGAAGGCGGCCCTGAGCCTTTCGAATAGCGCGTTCAACGTGACAGCCAGTGGCTCGATCTCGCTGGGCAGGTCACCGGATGCCACAGGCCCAAGATCCTTTTCGCTCCGGATCTCGAGCTGTTCCCGGAACGCGCGTAGCGGCCTCGTGCTTGTCCGCACCGCCAGCACCACGGCGGCAAACGCGGCCGGGATGACCAGAAGGATCGGCAGTCCCAGGCCTATCTGCACATCCCTCACCACCTGAGCCCGATGCGCGAGCGGCTCGGCGATAGTGATACGCACCGTTCCCTGCAGGGCCTCTTCGCTGTAGAGACGATGCGTTGCTGTCCGTCCGAATCCGTTTCCCTGATAGGGGGGGAACACGGAGAGCTCGGCCGCATGAGACCGAAGGAGGACCTTACCTTTGTCGTCGCGGACCACGTAGGTGAGAAGCTCGTCATGGGCGCGGATGGCGCCAAGCCGCTGGCTGGCGACGTCTGCATCCTCGCGCCCCACGATGTCCAGAACCGCCAAGGGAAGCAGGCGTTGGGCGGTCTCCTGGAGGGAGGAATCGAAGACGTCCTCGATCCCGTGTCGCAGCAGGATGGCGGTCGTCCACGCCGCGCCGACCCAGATCACGAGTAGAAATGCTCCCAGCGACAGTAGGAGCCTGCCCTGTAGACTTCGGGGACGCCTCATGCCTGGGCCAGCCTGTAGCCGAGGCCGCGTTCGGTCTCGATTAGGTCGGTGCCGAGCTTCTTGCGCAGCCTGCTGACATGGACCTCGATCGTGTTGCTCTCCACCTCGGCATCGAAGTCGTAGAGCTTCTCCTCAAGTTGCGCCTTCGAGAGCAACTGGCCCGGCCGTGTCAGGAACGCCTCCAGCAATGCCCATTCGCGAGCTGTCAGCTGAACGGTCTTGCCGTCCCGGCGCACGCTCCGGCGGGCGATGTCGATGTCCAGCGACCGAAGGCGTATGATTGGATTGGGGTTGCCGGAATATCGTCGCGCGACGGAGCCGATGCGCGCCGACAACTCGTCGAGGTCAAACGGCTTGACGATGTAATCGTCGGCCCCAGCCGTCAGGCCCTCGATTCTGTCCGACACCTGGTCGAGGGCTGTCAGGATGATGATGGGCGTGACATCTCCGGCCGCCCTCAGGGCACGAAGGAACACGATCCCCCGTCCGTCGGGGAGCATCAGGTCGAGCAGGATCAGGTCGTAGGCCGCGCCCGCCATCGAGTCCCGCGCCGCATCGATCCGCGTGACCCAGTCCACCGAGTGGCCGTCACTGACGATCTGGTCGCGTACCGCCGCGCCAAGCACGCTGTCGTCCTCTATCAACAGGATTCGCATAGTGGTTCGCCCTTTCGCGGCCGCTGCCTTCCTTGGCGGACGTCCCTGACACCAGGCTGAAGCGGATTGCGCGCGAACTTCAGGATACCGTCAGCTTGGCTCTCCACCTTGCGTTGGCTCAAATCAGGTTGGAACGGAGTCCAGGGTCTATGCGGCTTGCCTTGATGATGCTCGCCTGCGTCGCGGCCCTCTCTGCTGGACCGGCGCGCGCCGATGACCAATGCTTCGCGCCGATGGCGGACTGGAAGCCGAGGGAGGTCGTGACCGGCCTTGCGGCCCGGAATGGCTGGACGGTACGACGGATCAAGATCGACGACGGCTGTTATGAGATAGACGCCACTGACGCAAAAGGTCAGCGGATCGAGGTGACCGTCCATCCATCGACCCTCGAAATCATCCAGATCAAACCCAAGGACGGCGCCGATCATCGGCACCGCGAGGAAGCCCGCCATGACGATCAATGACTTTGCCTCGACCCGGTCCGGCTCCCAAGACACCGCCGAGCGGCGGGTCCTGGTCTGGGACCCGCTGGTTCGCCTCTTCCACTGGGGCCTCGTCGGCGCATTCGCAACGGCGTGGCTGACCGCCGAAGATATACAGCCTGTTCACCAGCTCGCTGGATATGCGGTCGCCGGTCTTGTCGGCTTCAGGATCCTATGGGGTCTCGTCGGCAGCCGCTACGCCCGCTTCACGCAGTTCGTCCGCGGACCTGTCCGGACAGCCTCCTACATCAAGAAGATGGTGACTGGCAGGGAGCGGCGCTACTTGGGCCACAACCCGGCTGGCGCGGCGATGGTTGTAGCGATCCTGGTGACGTTATCCGGGACGGCCTTGACGGGTTGGCTTCTCGAAGCGCCGGACGCCGCCGCAGGACAGGTGCAGATCGTCACGCCCGCCTTCGCGGAAAACGATGCCAACGAGGCTGAGGCGGGGACAGGCGTCAACCTGGAAGAGCGGGCCGGAGGTCCGCTCAAGGATATCCACGAAACACTTGCCGACCTGATGCTTCTGCTGGTCGTGCTGCATGTCGGCGGAGTTGCGTTGGCTTCGCTCCGCCACCGGGAGAATCTCGTTCGTGCAATGCTCACAGGCCGCAAGAGGCCTCCCGCTCCCGGCGACATCGCCTGAGCGCTGGTGTCCAAGCAGCAGAGAACCAACCTGGCCCCGTTTCGGCGGGGCCTTTCGATTCCTGACGGCAAGCTGAAGCAAAAAACCTGTCCCGGTCAGGAAGCGATCAGGGCGGGTCGCCAGAACGGCAGCAGCAGAAAAAGGAGATCCTGCGATGAAAAAGACCATTTCCATCTTGCTCGCGTCGACAGCGCTGATCGCCGTGATCGGCATTCCCGCGTGGAGCGCCATGTACGGCGCTGGCCAGTTCGAGGGACGGCGCGACGCAGCCTTGGGTGCCTTCCAGGCCCCTGGGGCATCTCCGGTGTTGGTCAGCGACGACGACGGCGAAGACCGTGATCATGAACGTCGACTGCGCCGTGGGGACGATGACCATGAGGGCGATCAAGAGGACGATGACGATGGCGGCAACGCGTCGGGCCCGGCTCCGGCCGGAAGTGTGGCTCCCCCGAGCAATGGCCTCTTCGGCACCGGTGCCATGCCCAAGGTTCAGGTCAACTGAGCCGACCGCTCGCTTCACGCCAGTCCAAGGAACATTCCAATGAGAACCATCTTAGCCGCCCTGGCCCTGACCACGGCCCTGACGCTTCCCGGCATCGCCATGGCCCGCCCGGTAACCCTTACCACCACGCTGAAGAACTATGGCGGCAACGGGGCCTACCTCGCCATCTATGTCACCGACCCCACGGGGGCCTATGCCGGCAGCCTCTGGATGGCCGGAACCAAGTCCAAATACTACGAACACCTATCCGACTGGTACCGCGCGACGGGCGGCAATGCCGCCGAGATCAATGGCATCACGGGAGCGAGCGTGGGCGCTGGCCGCCGGCTGGAGATCACACTCGACCTTGCGGATGCGCTCTTTGACGCCGGCTATACCGTCCACATCGACGCGGCCGCGGAGGACATGCGCGACAGTCCCGACGAGATCACCGTTCCGCTGACCGCCAAAGGGGCGGGACAGCCCGTTCCCGGCCGCCGCTACATCGCGGACTTCAGCTACGGCTTGTAAGGCGCTGCAGCAATGATCCGTGCCCTTCACCGTTGGCTGGGCCTGCCGGCTCTTATCCTCGTGACGCTCCTCGCCGTCAGTGGCGCGGCGCTGTCCGTCTTCCCGGCGGCGGAACGGATTTCCGCGCCGCAAGCGGAACAGGCGATGAGCGTCGCAGACCTTGCCGCACGCATAAAGTCCGCCTTCCCGGGGGTCGAGCAGATACGGCGCTCACCCTCCGGACGCATCACCGCCTTCTGGTTCGAGGGCGGCACGCCGGCATCGGCCGTTATCGACCCGGCGACAGGAGCCGCTACGGCTTCGGGCGATCCCAACCCGGTCCAGCGCTGGCTCGCCAACCTGCACCGCTCGCTGTTCCTTGACGACGTCGGCCGTATCGCCATGGCAACGGGGGCGGCGGCGATGCTCGTCCTTGCCGTCTCCGGTTCGATGCTGGTCGCCAGGCGCGCCGGCGGATGGAGACGCTGGTTCGCCCCGCTTCGGGGGCCTCTGGCGGGGCGCATCCATGTCGAGCTTGCGCGGGCGGCTGTCCTTGGCCTTCTGCTGTCGTCGGCAACGGCCCTTTGGATGACGGCCTCGACCTTCGGGTTCCTTCCGGACAAGGCGGCCGTTCCAAGCCTGCCATCCGCGGTGAGCGGGACGATGGGCGCCACCTTGACATCGATGCCGCTGCTCGCGGCGACGCCCGTGTCGAGCCTGCGCGAGCTGAACTTCCCCTATGCGGGAGACGCCACCGACGTCTTTACGCTCAAGACCGAAAGCGGCACTGGCTACCTCGATCAGGGAACCGGGGCGACGCTCGCCTGGTCAGGCACGAGTGGTTGGACGCGCGTCTCCGAAACCATTTACATGCTCCACACCGGACAGGGCGCAGCGCTTCTGGGCCTGCTTCTCGGGCTCACGGCGCTTGCGGTCCCTGCCATGGGCGCAACGGGGCTCCTCATCTGGCTGAAAGGCCCCGGCGGCCGCCCGCGGATTCGCGACAATGCCGCGCCGGCCCGCGCGGAGACGGTCATCCTGGTCGGAAGCGAGGGCGGCAGCACCTGGGGGTTTGCCGCGACGTTGCACTCTGCACTTACCCGTGCGGGGCAGAGCGTCCACACAGCGCCGATGTCGGCGTTCGACCCCGGCCGCCTTTCGGGTGTACGACGCTACGTCGTGCTGGCCGCGACCTACGGCAATGGCGACGTGCCCGCTTCGGCGAAAGGATTTTTGGACCGGCTGACCCGTCTACCCGCCGCGCCCGAAGCGCCGCTGGCTGTGCTGGGCTTCGGAGACCGGAGCTTCCCGGCATTCTGCGCCTACGCCAGGGCGGTTGTCGCTGCCGCGGAAGGCAGGGGCTGGCCGCTGCTGCTTCCCCTCGAAACGGTGGATCGTCAGTCGCCGCAGGAATTCGCGCGCTGGGGCCGTGCGCTTGGCGCCGCGCTCGGCATCGACTTCGAACTGAACCACCATGTTGTTCGCCCCTCTGCCACGGTCCTGACGCTTGTCTCGCGTCGCGACTTCGGCCATGAAGTCCAGGCGCCGACAGCGATTCTGCGCTTTGCCCTTCCACGCCGGTCCATCTGGCAACGCCTGATGGGACGAGGGTTCGCCCGCTTCGAGCCCGGAGATCTGCTCGGCGTCGTGCCGGAGGGATCGCCCATGCCACGCTTCTACTCGCTCGCCTCAGGCACCCAGGACCGGTTCGTGGAGATTGTCGTGCGCAAGCATGTCGGAGGCGTGTGCTCGGGCGAACTCATGGCGCTCGAACCGGGCGGAACGGTGGCTGGCTTCATCCGCCCGAACCCGGCGTTCCGTCCTGGTCGCGACCGCACTCCCCTTATCCTGGTCGGAGCGGGAACCGGAATAGGACCCCTCGCGGGCTTCATCCGGGCCAATGCATCACGGCGGCCGGTCCACCTGTTCTTCGGCATGCGACTTGCAGAAAGCGACTTTCTCTACCGCGAGGAACTGGACGCCTGGACGGCCGAGGGCAGGCTCTCCAGCCTGTCGACGGCGGTCTCGCGCGGAAGGCGGCCGCGCTACGTTCAGGACGCGCTCGTCGCAGAGCAAATCGAAGTCGTCCGCGCAATACGGAAAGGGGCGCGGATCATGGTCTGCGGGGGGCGGCAGATGGCTGCTGGGGTGGCCGAGGCGATGGCGCGGATACTTGACCCGGTTGGGCTGTCGCCCGCGGTCCTGAAGGCGGAGGGGCGCTATGTCGAAGATGTCTACTGATCTTGAGCGCCACGCCCTCAACGGGCCGACGATGGGCACACGCTGGTCCGCGCTTTTCCACGCCCCTTCGGGCTTCGACGCTGGAGCTGTCCGTGCGGTCCTGCAGGCCGCGGTCGACGAGGTCGATGCGCAGATGTCGACGTGGAAACCTGACAGCGACCTGGTGCGCCTCAACCGGGCTCCGGCAGGAGAGTGGGTGACGGTTCCAGGTCGCCTCCTCGACGTGATCCAGCTGGGGCTGGCGGTCGGCCAGGCTTCCGGCGGCGCTTTCGACATCGGGATGGGCGACGCGGTAAGCGCATGGGGCTTCGGCCCGGCTGAAGCCAGTCCAGACCGAATCCGCGGCGCGACGCAGGCAAGGCACGCGCATGCCTACGACGTGCTGGAGATCGACGGGGCCAAGGTCCGCAAGCGCCTGCCAATCAAGCTTGATCTCAACGGTGTCGCCAAGGGCTACGGCGTGGACCGCCTCGCCGAGATCCTTAGTAGCTGCGGCATTCGCGATGGGATCGTAGGCATCGACGGCGAGATCCGAGCCATGGGCCTCAGGCCCGACGGCGAGGCCTGGACGGTCGCCGTGGAGCGACCGGACCCGGAGCACCGCGCGCCACATTCGATCCTCTCCCTACAGGATCGCGCCGTCGCCACGTCCGGCGACTACCGCCATTGGGTCGAGGTGCAGGGCCGGCGTTTGTCCCACACCATGGATCCGACCCGCGGCGCGCCGCTTATAAAGCCGCCGGCGTCTGTCACGGTGATCGCGTCCACCTGCGCGCAGGCCGACGCCTGGGCGACCGCGCTGATGGTGCTCGGCTCTGAGAAGGGCGGTGAACTCGCCCTCCAGTTGGGGCTCGATGCCCTGTTCCTGCTTCGCGATGGAGTGGACAGCATCCGCGCCTCCCGGATCGGGGGCTTGTTCGGGGGCGCAGGGAGCTCGGTCCCTGCGGAGGCGGGCTGATCGCGATGCGGCATTCGAACGGAGGGGAGCTGAGAACGGCCTTGCCGCTTGTCGCCTTAGGGGGCCTACGCTTGGCCTCGCCCTCTGTCTCGCGGGCGGGCCCGACTTGGCCCCGCCTCGCCAAGCTTGCCGGGATGATGCCCGTCCAAGCTCCTCGACCACGGCGCTGTCGCCCACGCCAATCTCTATAGCCATAAAATCAACCCTTATCAAAGGACTTGAAATGAGCCGTCTCTCGCATTCCGAAATTCACATGGTTCACCGGATCGGCTGGCTCCGCGCGGCCGTGCTTGGCGCAAATGACGGCATCGTCTCCACGTCGAGCCTCGTCGTTGGCGTGGCGGCCGCCGGATCGGGATCAGCCCAGATCCTGATTGCCGGATTGGCTGGTCTCGTGGCGGGCGCGATGTCCATGGCTGCCGGGGAATATGTTTCGGTCAGCTCCCAGACGGATGCCGAGAATGCCGACCTCGCCCGCGAGAGACGCGAACTCGCCGAAACGCCTGAGGCAGAACTGGAAGAACTGACGCAGATTTATGTCGACCGGGGCCTGGATCGCGAGCTCGCCGAGCGGGTCGCGGTGCAGCTGACAGAGCGCGATGCCTTGGGCACCCACGCCCGTGACGAACTCGGCATCTCCGAGACGGTCGCTGCCCGCCCGGTGCAGGCAGCCCTGGTCTCGGCCCTTACCTTCGCATCGGGAGCGGTCGTGCCCGTGCTGGTCGCGCTGGCATCTCCTGTGGACAAGACAAGCGTCGTGGTCGCGGCATCTACAATCGTCGCGTGGCCATACTGGGCGGCCTGGGCGCCTCCGCCGGAGGAGCCGGCGTGCTGCGCGGCGCCGTTCGTGTTACTTTCTGGGGCGCTCTCGCGATGGCTGTCACTGCCGGCGTCGGGACGATGTTCGGGATCAGCGCCGGATAGTGGGCTCTCTGGTCAGCGAGGAGCAGCTCGGTGCCCCGGCGTTCATTCGAGTGCAAGGCGAATGGATGGCGTTGGCCGTCAGTCCATAAGCGTTGCGGCTTGCGAACTTGATGAAGGTCAAAGCCACTGGTCATGCAAGCCTGTACGGCTTGTCGCGCGTCCGCGAACCCGGAGACACGCATGCAAGCCTACGAACGAGAGGCTGAAAGCTCGGCAAACGTGCCGCCGGCCCCCGTGTTCGTCGCCCGAGGACTAACCAAGGTCTACGGCTCGGGCGACTCGCAAGTGACGGCCCTGAAGAACGTGGATCTCGATATTCGGCAGGGCGAGTTCATCGTTCTTCTTGGGCCCTCCGGTTCGGGCAAGTCGACCCTTCTCAATATCCTTGGTGGACTGGACGCTCCAACGTCAGGCTCGGCAAAGTGGCGCGATCACCAACTGACCGGAGCTGGCGACGATGAGCTAACCACATACAGGCGCGAGCATGTCGGCTTCGTCTTCCAGTTCTACAATCTGATACCGAGCCTCAGTGTCGAAGAGAACGTGCGGCTGGTTGCGCAGATAGCCAGCGATCCGATGGACCCCAGGCAAGCGCTCGAACTCGTCGGATTGTCGCATCGCGCACGTCACTTCCCGTCGCAGTTGTCGGGCGGGGAACAGCAGCGGGTAGCCGTGGCTCGCGCGATCGTGAAACGACCTGATGTCCTGCTTTGCGACGAGCCGACCGGCGCGCTCGACGTCGATACCGGCCGGATGGTACTTGCGGCGATCGCCAAGGTGAACGCGCAGCTCGGCACGACGACCATCGTGATCACCCATAACTCGGCAATCGCTGGAATGGCCGACCGCGTCTTGCGGCTGAGCGGTGGGCGCATCGTCAAGGAGGAACCTAATCCGAACCGCATCGCCGCCGACGATGTGCAATGGTGAGCGTGCTGGACATCAAGGTTCTGCGCGATATCTGGTCGATGCGGCTTCAGGTTCTCAGCATCGCGATGCTCGTCGCTGCGGGCGTGGCCGTCTTCGTGATGTCGGTGTCCAACTACCGGGCGCTTGTTGGCGCCATGGAGAACCACTACCGCAACGAGCGCTTCGCGGACCTCTTTGCCGGCATGACGCGCGCGCCACTGGTCATCGCTGATCGTCTGCGCGAGATCGATGGGATCGGCATCGTGGAGCCGCGGGTTGCGAAGCCAGTGCGGATAATACGCGAGGACACGAACCTGCCGATCTCGGGCCGCATCATCTCGCTGCCGGCCGATGGGCAGCCGCTGCTCAATCGTCTCCATCTGGTGCAGGGGCGCTGGCCCGACCCGTTCCATCCGGAAGAGGTCATCATCAACGCAGCCTATGCCGAGGCGCGGGCCGTGCGAATTGGAGATCCCATCGAGGTCGTCCTCAATGGGCGCCTGCAGGATTTTCGCGTCGTCGGTTCCGCCTTGTCGCCCGAGTTCGTCTTTGCCACGCGAAGCGCAGTACCGCTTCCCGATGATCGGAACTTCGTGGTGCTGTGGGCAGGCGAGGATGCGGTGGCAAGTGCTTTCGACATGAAGGGCGCGTTCAACGATGTGGCGATGACGATAGCTCCGGGGGCAAGCGTGCAGCATGTGCTGGAGGAGGTGGACCGCTTGCTGGCTCCATACGGCGGTACAGGAGCCTACGATCGCGGCGATCAGCCCTCGCACCGCTTTCTTGAGGATGAGCTGGCGGAGCAGGAAACCTTGAGCATTTTCATGCCATCCGTCTTCTTCGGCATCGCGGCTTTTCTGCTCAACGTCGTCATCGGCAGAATGGTTGAAGCGCAACGCGGACAGATCGCTTCGCTCAAGGCCCTGGGATTCGCCAACGGCACCATCGCGCTCCATTACTTCAAGTTGGTCACGGCCATCGCGCTGGTGGGATCGGCCGCAGGCCTCGTCCTGGGATGGTGGTTCGCCGTCGGCGTCGTGGGAAGCTATCGCGCCTTCTTCCGGTTTCCTTCGCTGGAGGCGCGGTTCGAGCCGTGGCTCCTCGTTGCCGCGACGCTGGTCAGCATCGTCTCGGCAAACCTTGCGGCTGCGACATCGGTCTATCGAATAGCTGTGCTTCCACCCGCCGAAGCCATGCGACCTGCAACCCCGCCTGCTCTGCAGACCTTCGCCTGGCTCCAAACGATAGGGAACCGCGTCATTCCGCTGCAGTATATCATTGCGGCCCGCACAACACTGGGCAGGCCGATCAGGACGCTGTTTTCGATCATCGGCATCGCCCTTGCCATTCCGCTTATCCTGTTTGGGCTCTACTGGTTCGATGCCATCGACTACATGATCGATGTCAGCTTAAGCCGGGTCGAGCGCGGCGACGCCTTTCTCACTTTCACCGAACCTGTTTCCACGGACGCACGTTACGAGTTGATGGCGCTTCCCGGAGTGCTGAATGCTGAACTCCAGAGAGTGGTTCCCGTGAGATTGCGAGCGGGGTACCGGACCTATCGCACGTCGGCCATTGGCCTGGATCCCGGTTCCGAACTCAAAATCCCCAGGGACAAGGCGCTGCAACCGATCTCCGTTCCTGCAGATGGCATCATGCTGAGCCGGCAGATCGCGGGCCAGCTCGATCTCCATGTGGGCGACAGAGTGTCCATCGAGGTGCTTGAAGGTACCAGGGTTGTAAAGGACGTCATTGTCCGCAGGATCTCCGACGACATTCTGGGATCGTCGGTGACCATGGACCGCAGCGCGCTCAATCGCGTGATGAAGGAAGGTCCCGTTGCAAACGTCGCGGCCCTAAGGATTGACCCTGCTCAATCGGAACTGGTCTGGTCCAGGATAAAGTCGATGCCGAGGATCGAGGGAAGTTCGGTCAAGGCTCTGTGGCTGTCACTGTTCAGCGACACGATCGGCGGAATGGTGCTGATCGGCGCGCTGATCCTGGCGGGGTTCGGAATGCTGATCGCGATAGGTGTAGTCTATAACAGCGCACGCATCGCCCTGCAGGAGCGCGCCTGGGAACTGGCCGGTCTGCGTATTGTCGGGCTAACTCGGCACGAAGTATCGGCGGTCGTTGTCAGCGAGCTTGTCGTCGAGCTCGTCGTGGCGATTCCGTTGGGACTTTTGATCGGGCGCTACCTGATCGAGCTAATCGCCTCAGCGCGGGCGAGCCAATCGTTCCAAATTCCCGCTGTGATCGATCCGAGCAGCTACGTCATAGCGTCGGTTCTGGTGATCGCCGCGGCTTTCGCCAGTTTCATCATGATCCGCCGAAGGATCGATGCACTCGACCTGGTTGCCGTCCTCAAGACCCGAGACTGATCATGAAGCACCGGCCTACCTCGATCGCTGCTGGACTCTTGCTGGTGTCGATCGCGGCGGCGGGCCTCTATTGGCTCCTCTTGCCGCAGCCCATTCTGGTCGAGACCGCCGAGGTCGTGATGACGACGTTTCAGGATACGATCGAGGAAGACGGACGCACGCGCGTGCGCGATCGCTATATGGTGTCGGCGCCTTTATCGGGTCGCGTGCAGCGGCTGATACTGAAGGCCGGCGATGTCGTGCACGCCGGGCAAAAACTGGCGACCATCACGCCGCCTGTTTCTCCTTTGCTGGATTCACGAGTGCGGCAGGAACTCGAGGCGCAGGTCGGCGCAGCCGAGGCTGGCGTCGAAGAGGCTGAAGCGATTCACGAGCAGGCCAAGGTCCTCCTGGCTCAAGCTAGCACGGATCTTGAGCGCACAAGGCAGCTTGCACAGCGTAATGTGGCGGCTGCGGCGCAACTGGAAAGAGAACAGGCCCTCTTCCAGTCCGCCGGCCGGCAGGCGGATGCCGCCGAGCGCCGCTCGCATGCCGCAACTCATGTCCTGGAGCAGGCTCGCGCTGCACTGCAATCTGCCGGCAATCCCGATCCGGGCGAAGGCTTCCCGGTTCTGTCGCCCATAGATGGACGCGTTCTCAGGGTCGAACAGGAAAGCGAGAGCGTGGTCTCGTTGGCGGCCCCATTGGTCGAACTGGGGGACCCGGGCGACCTCGAAGTCGCGGTGGATGTTTTGACGACCGAAGCCGCCCGTATAAGGCAGGGCGATAAGGCGACCATCGCGCGGTGGGGCGGGCCTTCGGATTTGCAGGGCGTCGTGCGGCGTGTCGAGCCTTCCGGCTTCGCCAAGATCTCCGCGCTCGGCGTGGAAGAACAGCGCGTCTGGGTCATCATCGACATAGTCTCGCCGCGGCAGAGCTGGACCAGTCTCGGAGACGGTTACCGTGTCGAGGTCAGTATCGCGATCGACCAGATTGACAAGGCAACTGTCTTGCCGATGGGAGCTTTATTCCGGCGAGGCGATGCCTGGAGCATCTTTGTCGTCGATCAAGGGCGCGCATATCTCCGGGAGATCGAGGTCACGCGGCGCTCGGCACGCTTTGCCGTGGCCCAGGGCATACGGCCGGGTGAGATGGTAGTCGTCTATCCGCCTGCTTCGCTTGCCGATGGCAGCAAGATCAGGGTCCAGTAGGGGCTGGGCTCATCGTGTCCGCAGCGAGATGGTCTACCCAATCCAAAAGAGCGTCGGGAAGGTGCAACAACAGAGTTGGCGACGGCGATCTTTGTTGGCAGCGCAGCTCTGCTTCACGGCCAACGTCCGATCGCTCGCATTCTTGGGACACTTTGGCACGCTGTCACATCGGATCCTCGCGATAGCTCGTTCGGCCGGACGCTGCCCACACCTCGACGAGCAGCATCGTCACGGTAACAGCCAAGGGGCCAAGTATGAACCCGGGAGCCCCGAAAACCGCCAGCCCACCTATCATCGATATGAAAGCGGGAATCGTGTGGAGCCTCAGTTGGTTTCCCACCAGCAGCGGCCGAAGGAGGTTGTCGATCCCGCCTACGACAATGGCGCCCCAAACCGTGAGGATCAGGGCCTTACCCCAATCACCATCAAGCAGGAGCAGGATAGCCGCCGGTATCCACACGATGAAAGCACCCAGGACCGGCACGACGGAAAGCAGGCTCATCACCACGCCCCAAAGAAGGGGCGTCGGCAATCCCAGGACCCAGAACATCAGGCCGCCCAAAGAACCTTGAACCGCCGCGACGGCTAGCGTCCCATATATTGTTGCGTGAACGGTATCGAAGACGCGCTGAAACAATCGCTCCGTCTCGGCGCTGTCCAGCGGCATCCAATCGCGAAGAAGGCGTGCAACGGCTTTCCGATCGCGAAGGAAGTAGAACAGCATGTAGAACGTTATAAGGACCTCCGCGATCTGCAACACCGAGCTCTTGACGAAAGTCGCGCCGGCATTGCTTAGCCATGTTGCGAGGCTCGCGATCATCGAGGGCAGATCGACCTGTTGATCTATCCACCTTCCAATAGGTGCTATGCTGGGATGCGCGTTCAGGAGCCGCTGGAGCTCTCCATCCGCTAACCGGGTTCGGACAGAGGCAGCCCCGGAAGCAGCTTCCTCGACCAGACGCTCCACCACCAAAGCTGCCGGGACAAAGACGAGCAGCACGATCGTCAATACTGAAACCATCGCCGCCAGGTTCGGATGTTTCGCCTTCGTCTCGATCCAGCCTTGGAAAGGGCCAAAGAGGATTGCCAGCGCAGACGCCCAGGTGATCGCGCCTAAAAATGGCCGGGCCAAAAGCACGCAGACGACAATCCCGATGATCGCGGCAGCGGCTAGAACAAACGTGCTTGCGCGGCTGCGGCGAACTCGAGGAGCGCCAGCGTTCATCTCGCCAACTCCGAAACGGTTCGTGCGGGAGTTTGCATGACATTCAACTTTTGTTGATCATCAACTCACCCGTCATGGATCGGCTCCTGCGGCTAGGCTTTAAGACGCTCCCGCCAGAGTGGCTTCAGTAACTCGAGGCCTGCCAGCACGACAAATCCCGCGGCAAACGTCATAGCGAGATCGTCGAGATGCAGTGGTCCGAAGCGGAAGAGACTGGTGGCAAACGGCCACAGAAGGGTGCCGGCCAGCATTGACGCGACAGTGACGACAACAATCATGAGCGATCGGTTCGGCCTGTGAAGCGCGGTCAAAATGGACGCGCTGAAGGAGCGGTTGACAAAAATCAGCCCCACGATTGTCAGCACCAGCGAGAAGAACGTCAGCGCCCGGATTTCGTTCTCGGCCATGCCTTGTCTAAGGGCGACAATGTAAATGCCCGCGAGAAGCGCGAAGGCAACAATCCCCTGGATCAGTCCCCACCCGATCAACGCCCCGGAGAACAGGGGCGAGTCTGGATTGCGTGGCGGACGGCGCATGACATCGTCTTCTTCGTTTTCCGCCTCGAAGACCAGCGAACACACCGGATCGATCACCATCTCCAGAAAGGCGATGTGGATCGGCCCGAACAGGATCGGCAGGCTAAACAGCAGCGGGAGCAGCGAGAGGCCCGCGATCGGCACGTGGACCGCGAAGATGAACCCTATCGCCTTGCGCAGATTGTCGAAGATGCGGCGGCCAAGCCGAACGGCCTTGACGATCGAACCGAAATCATCGTCGAGCAGGACGATCGACGATGCCTCGCGCGCGACGTCGGTGCCACGACCGCCCATGGCAATCCCGATATTGGCTGCTTTCAGCGACGGCGCGTCATTGACGCCGTCGCCGGTCATGGCCACGATCTCACCACTCGATTTCAGTGCGCTCACGATGCGAAGTTTCTGTTCGGGCATGATACGCGCGAACACGGTTGCGGTTTTCACCCGCAGCGCCAGCTCGTCGTCATTGAGCGCTTGCATCTCAGTGCCGGTCACCACGCTTTCCGCGTCGAGGCCAGCCTGGCGCGCGATTATCTTGGCCGTCGCCGGGTAGTCACCGGTGATCATCATCACCTTGATGCCGGCCGAACGGCAGTCGCTGACAGCTTCGGGAACGCGAGCGCGCAGCGGATCGGTCAGACCGACCAGCCCGAGGAATTCGAATTTGAAATCATGTTGCGTCTTAGGCAAGTCGGTGCCGCGATGAACAGCGCGGGCCACGCCGAGAACGCGCAATCCCTCGTTGGCCATGGCTTCCACCAAGCCGGTCAAGACCTTGAAGACCTTTGCGTCCAGACGGCACAGCGCCGCGATCGCCTCTGGCGCACCTTTTGCTGCCACCAACGTATCGTCATCGCTACCTGTCGACCGCCAGACATTCGACATCGCGAGTAGGCCGGGGCGAAGCGGATATGCGTGGACCAGTTCCCAATCCGGTTTGTCCAGAACTCTGTGGTTGCGCAGCCGTTCCTTGCCGAGTTTGTGAAATGCGATCTCCATGGGGTCGAAAGGAATTTGCGCGCTGGCGAGCACGCCAGTCTCGACCAAATCGGCGAATGCCGCCGGCAGGTCCGTCTCCGGATTGTCGGCCGGCCGCAACCGCCTTCCATCCTCCAATCGCAGTTCGGCGACGGTCATCCGGTTCTCTGTAAGGGTTCCTGTCTTGTCGGTGCAAAGGATCGTCGCCGAGCCAAGCGTTTCGATCGCGGCGGCCCTGCGGGTCAGGACGCGCGCCTGCGATATGCGCCACGCCCCCATGGCCATGAAGATCGTGAGCACGACGGGAAATTCTTCCGGCAGCATGGACATGCCGAGCGCGATGCCTGCAAGCACGGCGTCCAGCCAACCGCCCCTCAGCAGCCCGTACAGCAAGACCGAGGCGACGCTGACCGCACCGCCGACCATCGCGAAAATACGTACGACGCGTCTCATCTGTGCCTGCAATCGCGGCGGCTCTGTCTCCATTGAGCTCAGCGAGTGCCCGATCTTGCCGATTTCACTTCGTGGCCCCGTCGCAAGGACTTCGCCAATCCCTGAACCGCGAACGATCAGCGAGCCCGAGAATAAGAGAGGCAGGTCGTCACCGCCTGGCCGGCCTTCGGTCAGTGGCGGGGCCCCGTCGGCCGCAATCTTTCGAACCGGCACGGATTCGCCTGTCAGCAGGGATTCGTCGCTCTGAAGGTCCCGGCTCTGAAGAAGCCTGGCATCGGCCGGGACCCGGTCACCCTCGCCGAGCACGACGAGATCTCCCCGGACAACCTCACGGCCCGCTATGCGCTTGCGTTCACCACCGCGTATGACCAGGGCGCGAGGGCTGGTGAGGTCACGCAGTGCTTCCAGAACGCGCTCGGTGCGCGTCTCCTGGATGATGGTTATGCCGATCGACATCGTGCCAAATGCCAGCAGGATCAGCGCCTCCTCCAGGTTGCCCAGGAGCAGATAGACGAGGCCTCCGCCAAGCAAGAGGGCCAGCATCGGTTCGCGAATGACCTCAAGGGCTATTCTAAATGGCGTGCGCCGGCTGGACCTGGGCAGTTCGTTCGGCCCCTCAGCGAGAAGCCTGGCCTGAGCCTCGGTTTCGCTGAGGCCGCGCAGGCGTTCTCCAATCTCCGAATTGCCAGCCCCACTTTGCGTTTTCTCGATACTGGGGGCACCCATCATCTGCTGCATCTAATCGCCCCGGGCAGCAAGCGCTCGCTGAATTTGCCTGATGATCTTGGCTCGACCGCGTTCGTCCGCCGCCGAGTTGACGGCCTCGCTCACGTCCAGCAAGAGCTTGGAGAGATCGTTGTGCCAATCAAGACGGCCGACACTCTCCGGCTTCAGCCTGCGGGCATGGTTGATCTCGATTGGCACGCAGCCCCCGGGACCCAATCGAAAGGCGTCATCAAGCTGCGGCTTGATGATCCTGCTCGCTGGAAAAGATCCCTTGAGGCGCTCTGCGAGGCCTGCAAGACCTTCCTCTTCGCCGTGGGTCAGGAACAGCGATTGCCCGATGGGGCCGCGAGCCATTATCCAGTCCAAGAGCTCGGCTGCATCCGCATGACCGGAATATAGATCGAACAGGGTAACGTTTGCCCTCACTTCGATTTCCTCACCCTGGATACGCACGCGCCGGGCGCCATCAAGCAATATTCTGCCCAGCGAACCCTGGACCTGATATCCAGCCATCATGACAGTGGCGTTCTTCCGCCAGAGGTTGGCCTTGAGATGGTGGCGTATGCGCCCCGCATCGCACATGCCGCTTGCTGCTATCACCACGAAGAAGCCTGTCAGGCGATTGATCGCCTTGCTCTGCTCGACTGTATCGGTGAACCGCAGCTCGGCTGAAATCAAGGCCTGGCGCAACACGTCGCCGTTCTCGATTTCATCGGCATGTCTCTGGAATATGGCGCTTGCTCGCGTTGCTAACGGCGAGTCGACGAATATCGGAGCCCTCGGAATCTCGCCGGTTTGCATGAGCAGATGAAGATCTACGAGCAACTCCTGCGTGCGCTCGACCGCGAAGGACGGAATGATCAGGGGACCGTTTGCTCGTGCAGCGCCGCGCACGATTTCGCCGAGCATCGTGCGTCGCCGATCAGGCGATACGTCGGGGCGATCCCGGTCACCGTAGGTTGCTTCGCAGACGAGATAGTCGACCCCGGAAGGGCCCTGCGGGTCGGTTTGGAGCAGCTTGTGCCCCGGACCTATGTCGCCCGAAAACACGATGCGCATCGGCGAGCGCCCACCTCCATCGATCTCCAGTTCGAAAGACGAGGAGCCGAGCAGATGGCCCGCATTCCAGAAGCGGACCCGTAGACCTTCGGCTACGGTCGTCCAGTCGCCATATTGCGCAACCCGAAACAGAGGCATGCACGCGACCGCATCCTCCTTGCGGTAGATCGGTTCAACCAGCGGCCTGCCGCGCTGGGCGTTGCGGCGATTGAGCTGGTCCACTTCCGTTTCCTGGATATGCGCGGCGTCCGGCAACATGACGGAGCAAAGATCAATCGTGGCGGCCGTTGCGTAGATCGGTCCGCGAAAGCCTTGCTTCACCAGCTTGGGCAGCAAACCGCTGTGGTCGATATGCGCGTGGGTGAGGATGACCGCGTCGATCGCATCCGGCGGAAACGGGAATGCGCCATAGTTCAGTTCCCGTTCGGATTTCGAACCCTGAAACAAACCGCAATCGATCAGGATCCGCCAATGTGGCGTTTCAATTTTGTAGCATGATCCTGTTACGCAATGCGTCGCGCCGTGGAAGCGCAAAACGGGATGCTGATCGTGATCCAAGATCGTACACCTAATGCGACATCAAGACCGGTAAACGCAAATCCGCTAGAAGCCTTCCGTAGCCCATCAAGCACAAAGTCTCGAAGTCGGGAATGACCCCATCCACCCATGACGAGGAGGCCGCCATCGATTTTGATGGCGGCTCCTGCAATGCAGCGCCAATCGGATTGTCGCCGGCATGGATCGACTCGACTCTGGCCGAGAGGCCCCATGCCCGTAGACTATACACAAGGCGATCGCCGATATCTTCGCGCGGCATTCGGTGCGACTTTCGATCCGGGCGGATCCAGGTAGGTCGGCAAAAAGACAGAGGCCATAAGTTGCATTGTCAGGTCTCTTTCCACGGCGAAGCGAACGGGTCAGACGCTTTTCTCGGCTTGGCTATCGCGGCTTCAGGCTTGACCTGCCTTGATGCACATCAATTCTGCCACCCGCTTCTTCTGCAATGCTTTAGAACAACGATTGAGCATGTAAATCCTTCTCTGGGCGTCAATGCAAAACGAGACATTAAGCCGGGTGGGCGTTGCGTTCGCGCCCGAATGCTTTCGCCGCACATTGGCCTGGCTTGCCGCTCTTTCGGCGTCCGACACAGCGGCTTCCCGCGACGCCAGGCGCAGCAATACTCGCGGGTAAGCTCGTCGGGCGACATCCCGCAAACACTCGCGCTTATTTGTACTGCCGACGATGCTCGGCGGTAAGCTGATTGATAATAGGGCCGGCGCAATACGATGAACGACGATCTGGAGACCCTCCAGCGGGAGACATTCGACTACTTCATTCATGAGGCAAACCCGGCCAACGGCCTTATTCGCGACAAGACCGAAGCCAACTGGCCGGCAAGCATCGCCGCTACCGGCCTTGCGCTAGGATGCTACCCAGTCGGGGTGAAGCGTGGCTTCATGAGTCGGAAGGCGGCAGTGGAGCGAACGCTAGCCACGCTGAGGTTCTTCTGGAACAGCCCTCAGGGTACAGAGCCGGACGCCACGGGACATCGAGGCTTTTACTATCATTTTCTCGACATCGAAACCGGCCGGCGGGCCTGGCGATGCGAACTATCGACCATCGACAGCACCCTGCTGCTGGCCGGAGCCTTGGCGGCTGGCGCATTCTTCGACCGGAAAACAAAGGTCGAAGCAGAAATCCGCACCTTGGCCGACGCGCTTTACCGTCGGGCCGACTGGCGCTGGGCGCTGAACAAAGGCAAGACGGTCACCCACGGCTGGACTCCCGAGACTGGCTTCCTGAAGTATCGGTGGAAGGGTTACGATGAGGCGCTTCTTCTGTACGTCCTGGGCCTTGGCTCACCGACCCATCCTCTGCCCTCAAGCAGTTACACGGCATGGAGCGCCACATTCCGATGGCTTCATGCGTACGGCCAAGACTATCTCTATGCGGGCCCGTTGTTCATCCATCAACTTTCGCACGTGTGGATCGATCTTCGGGGTCTGCAGGACACTTATATGCGCGACAAGAAGAGCGACTATTTCGAAAACAGCCGACGAGCCACTCTTGTCCAGCACCGCTACGCCCTGGAAAATCCACGCGGGTTTGATGGCTATGGAGAACATTGCTGGGGCATAACCGCCAGTGACGGCCCGGGGCCTTCCACGATCAAACTCAAAGGCATCGAACGTAGGTTCCTCGACTACGCCGCGCGTGGCGTCCCGTTTGGCCCCGACGATGGTACGCTCGCACCTTGGGCCGCCGTCACCTCGTTGCCGTTTGCCCCGGAAATCGTCCTGCCGACAATCGCCTTCTGGATCCATAAGGCCAAACTCAAGTCCACCAGAACCTACGGTTTTGCCTCGTCCTTTAATCCGACGCACCCGCAGGGCAAAGCCAAAGGGGCATTTGGCTGGTGGGTCTCGTCTTGGCATTTCGGGTTGGACGAAGGCCCCGTCGTATTGATGATTGAGAACGTACGCAGCGGGCTGATATGGCGATTGATGCGCTCATGCCCATACATACGCGAAGGCCTGCAGCGGGCAGGGTTCGAAGGTGGTTGGCTGGAGCAACTTCCGCACACCTCGCTGTCGGTTGAACGGTAACGTTTCGCCATCGTGACGACGGCAAAGGACCCGCAGGATAATACCGATGATGTTCCTCCCGGCGATTCAACGGGAGACCTTAAGCAACAAAGTCAGCAACCTGGTCCCAGGAGCCGACTGGCAGTTTTCGCGCCCAAAGCAGACCAACGCGGCCCCCGCCCAACTCCGTTCAAACATAGGAGGGCTTGATCGGCTGAGCATGAGGACCTAACGCTCATCCTGATCAGCGGCCGGACAACGGATACGCTCAATGATCCCTGTCGGAAGCCAGGCATTTCCCCGAACTGGTCGACGCGGGCGACGCGCCGCCGTGGTGGCCATCCTGGTCAACTGGCGGCAAGACCGGATGTCACCGACCAGGCTGTCTCGCCCCTCGTGTTGGGCAACCTGCGAACGCTTCCGTGATCATCGCCCGCTTTAGGCTCGCTGATCATCTCCGCCCGCCATCGACATTCCCCGCCTCCGGCCAACCCGTCGATCATAGCGTCGATCCGCCTTCAGATCATGATATGTGCGATATTGCGTGCCTGCAGCTTCCTGTCCGGCAATCCTGCCACCCCTACCAGGCACACCGCGGACCGCCGCTCGCCGCGTTGAGTTAGGTAGGGCAAAGACCTATCTAACGCTCATGGCTGCGCGTCGAAAAATCGAGCCGAACACAAAGCTGGTTGCAGAGTGGCCTCTGTCCCCAACTGCCACGCTTGGATCGTCGATCAGGGCGAGGGGTATCTTTCTTAAGATGCGTGCACGTCTACCGTCGGCGTCGAGAAAGCTCCTTCATATTGAGTCTAGAGTCCTCTCCCTGCGGCTGCCGGAGGGCTCGGATGCCGATGTCAAGGCGGCAAAGGCGATTGTTTCCAACGCAATGCAGGACGTCGAAGAACTTCCGGTGATCCCGCGTGAAGTTGAGGACATCCTTACAATTTCGTCCGGCGAGCGGCACCGTTGGCTGAAAGACGGCCGCTTGCAGAGCGCTGGGACCAGGAAGGTCAAACTCCGCGGGCGCGCCAGAAAGATTACTTTCCACGTCTTTGATCCACGCCACATCGAGGATGTGCTCGATCGCGATCTTGTCTCCGCCTGGCGGGAAGAAGACGCCGCGGTGGCGGTCGAGAACCGGAGGCGTGCCGCCGCAAAGGCAGCCGTGAAACGCGCGCAAAAGCGGGAGCGCGAGGCGGCGCGCGCAATCGACAGCAGTTGGGACGAGGATTCCCACTCCAAGCTGCACGGCTGGGAAGATTTTGAGGGCGAAGGGCTGCTGCGCTGACTGCGATCCTGCGTGATCGCGGGCTTTTCTGTTGGGGTTCAATCGGGGCGATTGCGGAACCGCTCTGCGATGGGCTCGTTTGCTCCCAGCCCGCTTACCACTATCAGCCCTTGATCTTGGATAACCCTCTTACCATCCGGCGAGCGGCTTCCAAGCAACCACCCCCGAATGCTGCGGCAACGAGGGCGAGGCCCCCTAGTAGTCACCACCATGCTCTCATGCTGGACGGGGCGCAAAAGGCTGGATGCCACGACCGTGAGCGGCCCGGCAGCCGCCGTCGGGTGTGCGGCATGCGATCGCCGGGCCTAACCGGGCAGTTGTGAGTCCAGCCGGCTAGTCGCATCATATGAGTGAAATCTAATGTTTCATCCTGCGAATAGGGGAGGCCGCGCACCTGACACATGGCGTGAGCTGATTAGCCCAACATGATCCGATTGGGGCTGAAGAGAGTCTGCACGAGATCGAATTGCCGAAGTGGCTTACAACGAACTCCAAGATACCTGACGATCTTCGTCCTTGATGGAGCCAATTAAGCCGGTGTCGTGGCAGTTCCTCATAGAGGGTCCATGGTTAGCACGTTGTGGCGTCCCGCTGGCAGCCGGTTCAAACGTCCTTCGTTCGGAGGGCGATTACTTTAGCATAAGCCGATATAACAATATCAGCCGGCGCCCTGTATCTAGTCCGTGCCCCCGCCGGTCAGGCCTGGCTCGTCGGCACCCCCCGCTTTCGAGCCGGGCCGCTCATCGATCGGCGGTTATCGATTTTGGGGCTGTTTATCGGTTTTGCCGGTCTTCGCGCACGACGTTGTAGAGAAGCAGTCCCGCCATCAAAGACACGATAGCGCCCACCATGTCGTGGCCGGTCAGCCCCGAATAATACACGAACGCAAATGCCAGCTCGGCCATAGTTCCACCTGGGTGCGATACCTGCTGAGAGAACCCTTAGAGTAAGCTAATGTTCCTGACGGTCAGCGCCAATGCGAGCAACATGGCTCCGACCGTTGTCTGGTCGGCCGCTCTCGCATTTCGGGTCGAGCCATTCGCGCAAGCGGGCTCGGGTTCCACGACGGCGGATTAGGCGCCCAACCGGGTACCGCTTGGCGGCCTTCGGAAGGGCCGGATTGCCTCCTGGACCAGCCTACCGGAATGCGCGTGACATCTGGTCGGTGAGCGGTTTCAGCAGATAAGACCAGACACTGCGCTGGCCTGTGCTTATATGAACCTCGGCCGGCATGCCGGGCTTGAGCACCTTCGCATCCCTCAGGCAACCGCTCTCGTTCTCGACGCTGATGCGTGCCGAGAAATAGGAGAGTTGGCGCTGCGGGTCCTTGATCAGGTCTGCGGAAATCCACTTCACCGTGCCCCGGCAGGCGGGTGTCGTGCCGGCATCAAAGGCCGGGAAACGGATCGAGACCGGTTGACCTGACCGAATGTCATCTACCCGCGCCGGAGGAATGAGCGCGTCCACGACAAGATTGTCCGCATCAGGTACAATCGTCATCAGCAGTTCCCCGGGAGCGATTACACCCCCGATCGTGTGGACGGTGGATTGCTGTATCGTTCCCGACTGGGGGGCGCGGATTTCAGTTTTGGCGAGCTCGTCCTGAGCCACGATCTTGCGTTCGTCGAGCTCGGTCCGTTTAGCTTCCGTTTCGCGCAGCTCCTTTGTCACTTCGCTGCGCCTTTGCTCGTCAAGCTGCAGAACCTGCAACTCGGTTTCGGTGATCTTGACCTGCGCTTCGGCGACGGCCGCCGCCAGCCGTCCGGACTCGCCTTTGGCCCGTGTCGCGTCCAATCTGACGTTGCTGAGCCTCTCCTTCGAAACCAGCTTCTTGGAGTAGAGGGCATCCACATCGGTGAGATCGCGGCCCAGCAAGGCTGCGGATTCATCCATCGCAGCCTGCTGCGCCTTCAGGCCTTCGAGCTGTCGCTGGATCTGCTCGGTCTGGCTGCGAAGGAGCGTTTTTTGGCCCGCCAATTCCGAAGCCCGCGTTTGGAGCAAGGCGCGTTCGCCATCGACCAGCGCCGCCACGCCTGGCTTGTCCATCTCCGCTTGCAGAGCGGCTGGAAGCTGCATTGTCGTCAGCCCCTGACGCTCGGCCTCCAACCGGGCAAGCCGTGCCGTGGCGCGGTCGAAATCCTCGCTAATGATGTCAAGGTTTGCCCGCGCCAGCGTATCATCCAGCCTGAGCAACACGTCGCCTGCCCGTACCTGATCGCCATCTTGCGCAAAGATGCCGCTGATCGTGCCGCCGGCCTGGTGCTGCACCTTCTTGGTGTTGGTTTCAACCACCACGGTCGCAGGGGCGATGACGGCACCGGCAATCTCGGTCAAGCCCAGCCATAGCCCTCCGCCAACCACAAGCAGGCAAGTCACAGCCAGGCCGAGAGCCAGGCTTGGGCCGAGGCTGCCGGGCGGCCTGAGCGCGCTCGCGCCCGCGGAGGACGAAGCAGCACCGAAGCCGGCATAGGAGCGCAGGTCCGCAAAGACGCGAGGCAGGACGTCACGCATGCCCGCTCACGCCTCTTTGGGTCGGAATGATCGGACGGTGGGTAGTGGGAACGGGTGGTCGCGCCATGCTCGCCAAGACCTCCTCGCGGGAGCCAAACGAGCGGACCATGCCGTTGGCCAGCACCAGGACCTGGTCAATGTTGGTGAGAGCGGACGGGCGGTGCGCGACAACAATCACGATGCCTCCGCGCTGACGCACTGCCAGAATCGCTCCGGCGAGCGCGGCGTCACCTTCGACGTCGAGGTTCGAGTTAGGCTCGTCCAGAACGACCAGAAACGGCTCGCCATAGAGCGCCCTGGCGAGGCCGATCAATTGTCTCTGGCCTGCCGACAAGGCCCTGCCTCCTTCGCCGATGCGCGTTTGGAAACCCTCCGGCAGATGCATGATCATCGAATAGACGCCCGCAGCTCTCGCGGCTGCGAGCACGCCTTTGGGGTCGCTCTTGCCGCCGAACCTCGATATGTTGTCCGCCACCGTTCCATCGAAAAGCTCTACGTCCTGCGGCAGATAGCCGATATGAGCGCCGAGCGAATGCGGCTCCCACTGATCGAGAGGGGCCCCGTCCAGCCTTACTTTGCCGTTGAGCGGCCTCCAGGCTCCGACCAAGGCCCGCACGAGCGTCGTCTTCCCGGAGCCGGTCGGGCCCACGATGGCCATGCCCGCGCCGCGGGACAATTGGAAACTCACGTCGAGCACGGTCGGCCTTGGCGTGCCGGGCGGCGCGACGGTCAACTTTTCGACCGTCAGCCGTGTTTGCGGCCGGGGCAATTCCATGGGTTCGACCGGGTCTTCGAACGAATTCAACATCCCCTTGAGCTGGAAATAGCTATGCCGGGTCGCCAGAAAGCCTTTCCAGTTCGCGATCGCCGCATCGACCGGAGCCAGCGCGCGGCCCAGCAATATCGATGATGCGATGATCACGCCGGGGGATGCTTCGCCGCCGATGACCAGATAAGCGCCGAGGCCCAGCACCGAAGACTGCAGTGCCATTCTCAGCGCTTTCGACAACGAACCGGTCCCTCCTATGATGTCGGAGAGCCGCTCCTGATGCGCCAGGTAGCTATGAACGATATCGCTCCAGCGCCCGGCCAATCTGGAGGAGAGGCCCATTGCGTGAACGACCTCCGCATTGCGGCGGCCGGACTCGGCAAGGGCGCGCTGCGAGATCATGGCTTCGGATGTCAGCCTGGCAGGCCCGCGACCGAAGATCTCCGCGACCGCGGTCAGCGCTACCACGACAACAGCGCCGATCGTCGCCAGCACGCCAAGCGACGGGTGCAGCAGATAGATGACCAGCAGATAGAACGGAATCCAGGGCGCGTCGAATATGACGGTCGGCCCAGATCCCGAAAGGAAGCCACGCAGGTTATCAAGGTCCCGCAAAGGATTTAGCCTGTCCGCCTCCCGTCCGGCCTTGAGCGGCAAAATCACCGATATCGCGAATGCCCTTTGGTGAAGGTTCCTGTAGAGCCGGCTGGCAATGCGGACCAAAAGGCGAAGCCGCACGAAGTCGAGCAGTCCGTAAGCCGCGTAAAGGCCCAGCATTCCAATCGTCAATCCGACAAGGGTCGGAACGCTCTGGGACGGCAGCACCCGATCATAGACCTGGAGCATATAGAGAGACCCGGTCAGCGCCAGGACGTTCGTCACCGCTGAGAAAAGCCCAACGCCAAACAGGCCCTGAGCGCAGTCCGACATTGCGATCCGCAAAAGGGAGGAGAATTCTTGCTTGGTCTTCATTGCCTTCCGATTCGAGCGGGTAACCGCGCGGCTTTGTTGGCGCTGCCCAAGATGGAGAATCTTGACTGCATGGATATGTCAGGTCCGAGCGGTTGCCGGACGTGAGGCGTAGCTAATGTAGCCTACTTTAATCCAAATGAAGCGAAATCGTGGCTCTGTCCCAAAATGAGGCAGTAAATCGGTGGAAAGCGGGGACAATGTCGGGAGAAAAGCTTTGTGATGCCTCTGCTGAGGAAGCAGGACCGGACTGAAAACATTGGGTTTTCTTGGACCACGCCAAGGGAGCGAGCGGGACGCGATCACTTATTTTGACCGGCGAAATCTGTATGTGATTTCTTTCTAATATACCTTTCGTCTAGGCAAGCGGTGCAGGGGGCTCGCCGAATTAAAAGAAAGAAGGAGCGCCTATGGCAACTCTCCATTATGCTGCGGGTGGATCTACCGCCGACGTGGCAGTTGCAGGATTCAATCTCGTCGACGTTCAGTATGTTTCGCAGGTAAACGCACTGCCTGACGGAATGAAGGCGTTGGTGTATCTCAACGCCCACGATGGCGCCACCTCGTCATTCATTGATCAAGTCACCCCCTTCCTTAATAATCCAAAGGTGTTCGGATTCTACCTCTGCGACGAGCCGGACCCGACCGGTCGCTGGCATCCGCTGACGACCGCGGCAAATCTCAAGGCTGAATCCGACTGGATTCATTCTCATTTCCCAGGCGCAAAGACCTTTATCTCGATGATGAACATGGGGTCCAACGCCAATCCGAGCTTCGCCAATAGCTACAATCCGGCGAACACGGGCATCGATTACTACGGGATGGGAGCCTACGTGATCCATTCCGATACGGGCAGCACTCCTGACTACTCCATGATCGATCGCTTGGTTGCAGCCGCGACTGCAGCAGGCATTCCGGCTGACCGTATCATCCCGGAATTCCAGGCTTTCGGCGGCGGGAATTGGGTAAGCGAAAGTGGCTCCGCCTTCGCTGTTCCGACCGCTGAGCAGGCGAAGGCTGTGTTTGATCATTGGGCCAAGCTGGTCCCATCGCCAGCATTCGACTATACCTATGCGTGGGGTTCACAGAACGGCGACACTGCGCTTCAGAACTCTCCGGAGTTGCAGGCGATCTTCCGCGAGCACAACACCAGCTCGACGTCGTCGATGCCCCCGACGACCACGGACCCGGCGACCACGGACCCGACACCGCTGCCAACCTCCGAGCCCACGCCGCCAACAAGTACAGACCCATTACACGTCGATCATATTATTCATGGCAGCAAGGGCAACGACACCTATCACGTCAACAATGCACATGACAAAATAATGGAAGGATCCACCGGCGGCTTCGACAAGGTGATGGCCTCTGTCAGCTATGCTCTGTCCGCCGGCTCGCACATCGAGCAGCTGTCCACCTCCCGCACCGGCGGCAAAGCTGCCATCGATCTGACCGGCAACGAGTTCGGCCAGACGATCCTCGGCAACAATGGCGACAACAAGCTGAACGGTGGCGGCGGGTCGGACCTGTTGAAGGGATACGGCGGCCACGATGCTTTCGTGTTCAACACAGCCCTTGGGCCGTACAATATCGACAGAATTGCCGACTTCAACGTTTCGCAAGACAAGATCTATCTGGACCATGCCGTGTTCGCTGGCCTTCAGAAGGGGCCTCTTAGTGCCGGCAGTTTCCACGCCGGCCACGGCGCACATGATGCGAACGACCACATCATCTACAACAGCACGACAGGAGCGCTCTCCTTCGACAGCGACGGGATCGGCGGCCATGCGCAGGTCCAGTTTGCGAGTCTCTCCCCACATCTGCACTTGGCCGAGAACTCCTTTCTTGTGATCTGACAAGCCGCCCAACCGATAGGAGCGTCGTCGCTCCTATCGGTCTGGCTGTGAAACCGGCCCACGCCGCTCCGAATGGCAAAACCAACCCAGCCTGGCTATTGAGGCTCTTCTCTGCGGCCCTCAGTTACCTGTCCCCGGGATCGACCTACTTCCCAATCCGATCAACTCCCGCGTGTGTCGATCGCTTGTCTCTCGCTCTTTTCTTGAGCTTGCCGGAACATTTTCCCGCGATCCAAGTTTCCGGCCTGGGACAAGCAGGCGGGAGGATGGCATGCCAAGCTACGAGGTCGAGGAGATATTCGCCGGAAAGGTGATTGTCTCGCACAAGATCGTTGCGCCAACGCCTTTCCGGGCCGCAAAGCTCGCAACCAATCGCGACGTTACCCTGCGAAACTCCGAGGTCCGGTGGATACGGGTCTTTGAAGAAGACCGACGGCACCGGGCGTTTGAATACACCGTCATTGAGCGACGGCAGGTTGGATCGCGCGCCGGGTCTTCATAGAGTCTCGGTGTCCGTACATGTGTTTGGGATCTCCTTCATCCGAGCCGTACCGCGGCTCCATCCGACGCTCGCTAGCGAAAATCCCTTTGGCCAGCATTGAAATGGTCTCAAGCGCTGCCCGCGAAGCTGCATTGGCCTTCGGCAAATATCGTCCTGGCCGCCGAACCGGTCGGTCTCTTCATTCGAACAGACGAGGACAAGTCTAGATGCCGCCCCTAGCTTTCATGGTCGACTGAACGCATTCCTCGCAAAGACAGCGGGCCATGAAAGACTATCCAAGTTCCAGTCACTTCACGCAGTTGGTGGACCGCAGTTTTCGGGGAGCGGCGAAATGAAGCCACACCTGGTCTGCGTCGGCGGCGAGGATCACGCGCTAAGAATTCCATTTCTGATGGAGATGCGCGAGAGAGGCTTTCGGGTCACGGCCGTCTCAAGTGGCGAGGAAGCTCCATTCCAGCGGCACGGCATAGCACACCGAAGCTATAGATTTGACCGCTTTGCGACCGGTGCCAGCAATGCAGGCATTGTCGGAAAACTTCGCAGACTGATATTGGAACAGCGTCCGGACATTGTCCAAAGTTTCGATACGAAGCCCAATCTTTTGACGCCGCTGGCGGTGCGCGGACGGGCGCCCGTCATTCGCACTATCAATGGGCTGGGCTGGACCTTCTCATCACTCCAGCCGCGCGCCTTGGCTCTTCGTCCGGTCTTTTGCTGCCTGCAATTGCTTGCGTCGTTCTGGACTGCCGCGACAGTCTTCCAAAACAGCGACGACCAGACATTTTTTGAGCGCTATGGGCTGATCGGACACGGGGAGAGTCTTCTTATTGGCGGATCCGGCATCGACGTCGGCGCGTTCGCGGCAGCGAGACGGCTTGGTCCATCGGCGGCAAGGTTGCGTCAGGAATTCGGGCTGCACTCGGCTGAAGTCGTTATGTTCGTTGGGCGGCTGACTCGTCAAAAAGGAATACCTACCCTTCTCGCGGCGATACCAAAAGTTGTCGCCAAAAGGCCCGATGCCCGCTTCGTCTTTGTGGGTCCGTGGCAATCCGAAGGCCCTTTTGCCGTCGACCCATCCGAATTTGAGCGTTTCCGGTCTCACGTCGTCCTATTGGGAGAACGGCAGGACGTTCCTGCTCTTCTGGGCATGGCGGACATATTCGCCTTCCCAACCGAATACCGCGAGGGAATTCCGCGTGTATTGCTGGAGGCAGGCCTCGCGGGATTGCCGATTGTTGCGTCCAGAATGCCCGGTTGTAGCGATTTCATCGAAGACGGATGGAACGGCTGTCTGGTCGCCCCGCGAGACCCTGATGCGCTCGCGGAGCGCATAATCGAGCTGCTGTCGGATCGACCCCTTGCGGCGGTTCTGGGCAACCGCTCCGCCGCCGTTGTCCGGGAGCGCTTTGCGCTTCCGTTGATAGTCGACCAGTACTGCGACCTGTACGATAAAACCACTAACGCCAGATCCCAGGACGGGTCTGTTCGGTCACGGCCCGGGACCGCGCCTCGGCGCGATCTCGCGGATCGCCGGTTGGGTGGCATGAGCGGATGACCCGGGACGCGCTCCTCGCCCTTGGCGCCGTAATGGCCGGTGCGACGCAGCTTAGCCTTCCGGGGTCATCCTTCGGCTATGGCGAACTGCTTCTGGCCCTGTGGATAATGCTGTCGCTCGGGCGAATACTCGCCGGCGGGCGTACCGTACTTACACCCGCCCTGACCAAACTCGCCGGCTTCTGGCTGGTGATGGCGGTCGCTTTGGCTTTCGGCACCATCGTCGCCTATTTCACCTCGATCCTATACGTAACCGGGCTGGTGCACGATACCGAAGCGTATCTTCTGCTGATCTGCATCACCTGCTTGGCTGCCGCAGAGCCTGACGCCGAGTATCATTTGCGTCGCAGCGCGTGGTGGTTGATTGCAATCGCGAACGTGACACTTGCCGTTCAGCTGGCTCAGGGCTGGGCGTGGCTCCCCCCTGCCAATATCGAGTCATGGTACTGGGATCGCTTTCGCGGCTGGTCGGAGAATCCCAATCAACTCGCGCTCTATTGCGCGATCTTTGGTACGCTGGCTTTGCATCTCGCGACCACTACTAGCAATGGTTGGGCCAGGTTCCTTGCCGTCGCCAGCGTGATCTTCACCTTCTACATTGGAAGGCTGACGAAGAGCGATGCCTATTTGTATACCAGCATTCTGACTTGCCTGACGTTCCTCGGGCTAGGAATCAGGACATGGCTCAAGACAGCCGGCAACAGGGTCAGTCTTTCACGGCAAGCCCTCCTTCTATTGCTGATCGGCAGTTTTCCGATGGCGGTCTCGATCACTCCCTACGTCCTGTCGGAGGCGAGCACCCTTGAAAACTTCGCCAAGAGCCTGACCAAGGACAACGGCGGCGAAGCGACAGCCGAAACCGCCGAACTCCGCTTGTATCTCTGGGATGCAGCGATGGAGAAAGGCGTGCAATCAGGATCGATGGGACTCGGTCCGGGTCCGCATGTCGACCGCCCGCCAACCTGGGAGAGGCAGTTTGATTTTCTGACACGACCCTTTGAAGCGCACAACACAGTACTCGATCTGTACACTCAAGGTGGTGTCATCTCGGTTCTGGCGCTGGCCTGGCTGGTCGGAACCGCCATCATGTCGGCGTGGCGCGCGAAGCTGGACGCGCTGGTGGCGCTCATGGTGTCCATCGTCATCTTCAGCATGCCGCATCTGATCATCCGCCACCCGATCGTGTGGTTTGCGCTGACCTTGTGCCTTGTTGCGGGCAGGCCTCGGGAGATCGCTCCGAGGCTGGAGCCCATAAAGGTTGTCTGATGTGCGGGATAGCTGGAATTCTTCTCACAAGTGCCGCCGCGAATACGAAGCCGCTCGAGGCAATAAGCCAGCTGACGTATGCGCTTCGGCACCGCGGGCCGGACGGCGAAGGACTCTGGACAGACCGTGAGGCGGGTATTGCATTGGGCCATCGGCGACTCGCGATCGTCGACCTCTCTGCAACAGGGCGTCAGCCCATGCGGTCCCCAGGTGGCCGGTATGTGACAACTTTCAATGGCGAGATCTACAATTTCAAGGACTTGAGGCGCGAACTTGAGGACGCGGGACATCAGTTTCGCGGCACAGGTGACACGGAAGTAATGCTGTGCGCCATCGAGACTTGGGGCATCGAGGCCGCCCTTAAGCGCTTTGCGGGGATGTTTGCGTTTGCGTTGTGGGACCTGAAGACCAGAACCCTACATCTCGCACGAGATCGGATGGGCAAAAAGCCGCTTTATGTCGCATTGGTGGGGCCTGCTCTTGTCTTTGCGTCCGAACTCAAGGCGATCCGGTGCTTTCCGACCTTTTCTCCGGAACTCGATCTTGATGCGACCGCTGCCATGCTTTCGAGAGGGTGGGTGCCGGACCAAAGATGCATCTGGCAGGGCGTGTTCAAGCTGCCTCCCGGCTCCCTGCTCTCGGTCAAACCCACCGATCTTGCCGAATCCGGTGGCGCCGACGCTCTTCGCCGGCAGGTTAAACAATGGTGGTCTCTGGCCGGGATCGCCGCCAAAGGCCGGGAGAACCAAGTCGTCGGCAGCGACGAGGATCTGATCGACGAACTGGACAGCCTGCTTCGGCTCGCCGTTCGCGAACGGATGATCGCTGACGTGCCGTTGGGTGGCTTTTTATCGGGTGGTGTCGACAGCTCCACTGTCGTGGCGCTGATGCAGGCCCAATCCAGAAGTCCGGTGCGCACATTCACGGTGGCCTTCGCCGAGGGTGGCTTCGACGAGGCCCCTTATGCGGCCGAAGTAGCAAGGCACCTGGGGACCAATCACACAGAACTTCACCTTTCACCGACCGCCGCACGCGAGGTCATTCCAGAATTGCCTCGTATCTGGGACGAGCCTTTCGCTGACGAATCGCAGATCCCAACGTTGCTGGTGGCACGGCTGGCCCGACAGCATGTGACCGTGGCGCTGTCGGGTGACGGTGGTGATGAATGCTTCGCGGGGTATGGTCGCCATTTCATGGCCGAGAGGCTGAAGCGGCAGCAGGGGCTGCCTATACAACTGCGCCGGGCGTTGGCGGCCGGGGCACGGTTGCTTGCCCGCGCGGTCCGCTACGACATCGTTGGAGACTTGCCGCTTTCGGCGAATGTGCGGCATGCGTTACGGAGCGACCGGCTCGATCGGCTTGCTCCGCTGCTCGCCGCAACCAGTGAAGACGAGCTGTATCAGAGGCTGACTGGATCGGCGACCGAATACCTCGCCTTGCAGAAGCTCCCCGCATCGAGCGACGGTACACCGCAGCTCGACGGGTTGCTGTCGCGCCTCTTGTACCACGACATGGCGGGCTACCTACCGGGCGACATACTGGTGAAGCTCGATCGTGCCACTATGGCCAATGGCCTCGAGGGACGGTGCCCACTGCTCGATCATCGGGTTGTCGAATTTGCGTGGCGCCTTCCTTCCAACCTGAAGGTTCGCGATGGGGGCGGCAAGTGGATCCTTCGTCACTTGCTGCATCGCTATCTTCCGGAGCGGCTGATCGACAGGCCGAAGCAAGGTTTCGATGTGCCCATTGCGGCCTGGCTGAGGGGCCCGCTGCGCATGTGGGCGAACGACCTTATCGCCGGCATGCGCAATTCCGGAGACCGCATATTCGACCTTGCGAAGGTGGATGCATGCTGGCGCGACCACCTCGAGGGCAAGCACGACCATTCGCGCGAGTTATGGCCGGCCCTCATGTTCCAGGGTTGGCACGAAGAGGCGAGCAGGTCGCCGGTCTCAGAAGCGGGGCTCTCTCAAGTGCCCGAACTTACAGGAGTATAAGATGGAAGGGTCCAAAGTTAGCCGCATCCATCTTCCGCATGCCACCGAAGTGCCTCCTCCCGTGCGCGAAATCAACCCTCGCATAAGACGGCCGCTGGAAGAGCAGATAGACACGCAAACGCCGCTCCATCAGCTCGTCACGACCCTGCAACGAAAAAAATGGTTCCTGCTTGCCATGATCCTCGCAGGCGGTGTCCTTGCCGCGGCTTTGGGTCTTGCGCGGCCAGCCTTGTACGAGGCCACTACACAGGTGCTCGTTGACGCGCCCAGCAGGGCGGCTCCGGCCGGCGGTTTGAGTTCCGCCCAGGATTTGCTGGAATCCAGCATTGACGACCATATAACCATGCTCTCGTCGCAGAGCCATCTGCGAAGCGTGGTGGCTGAGTTGCGCAAAGTCGATGCCGGCAATGTTGCTGGAGCCTCCGACGCCACACAACGAGCCGATGCCGCGACTGCAACCTCCCCTCCCGATCCAACTCGCGTCGAGCCACCGAAATTACGCTCGGCTCTAGACGGTCTGCTGACGAAAATCTGGCCTCGAAGCACGCCGGCGGATCCAGAGGCAGCTGAACTGAAGCTGCTGCGCGAGGGCATAAGGATTGGGCAGGAATTGAGGTCTCGAGTGATCAGCGTCGGCTTTACCGACAAGGACCCGGCGCGAGCCGCTCTTGTGGCCAACACGTTTGTCCAAGTATATATCGCCGATCTTGCAAGGAGAAATCAGGCTGCGGACGAACAGGAACTCGATTCAATAGTTGCAGGGTTACCGGCTATACGAGACAATCTTGCGGAAGCGACGGATCGTCTGGAAAAGTATCGGTTGAGCCATGGCGCAGTAGATCAAGGTGCGGCGGACAACGCGGCCAGAGAGGCAGCCGAACTCACCCAGCAGATCTCGATGTCCAAAGCTGACCTCGCCGCGCAGCAAACCCGTCTTCACCGCATTCAGGACCTTCGCAAGCAGAACGCGCCAATTGCATCGCTGGCCCAGGCAATCGGCACGCCTGAGTTGGCCGATCTTGCGACTCGCCAGGCCGGCGCGCCGGCGGACAAGGGCCCGAACAAAGCGATCGACAGTGCGGTAGAGCAAGGTCTCGCTCGTGTGGTTGCTGAGGTCGACATCTATCGCGCTCAAGTCGAGGCCCTTGAAGATCGCAAGAAAGTTCTCGATGCGGTTGTGGCCGATACAGCCGGTCGGCTCTCCGGATTGCGAGCGCTCGAGCCGCAGGTGAGCATCTTGACGCAGCGATACAATGACCTGTTGAGCCGTCAGCAGGATCTGGAGCGGCGGATTGCAAATCCATCCCCCGGTGTCGGAATTCTTTCCGCGGCGTGGCCGCCTGTCAACCCAACAACCCTCCCGCCGATTTTCCTCGTTCCGCCGGGCATGATCGTGTTCGGCCTGATCGGAGGAATTCTCTTGCTTCTCCGCCGACACTTCGATCGCACTTTGCGCGGCGAGGCTGAAGCCGAAGCTGCACTCGGGGTTCCGTGCCTGGCGCTCATCCCGCAGGCTGCCAACACGCACGCCAAGCGGCTGAAGCAGCTGGTGCTAGGCCAGCAGGAGTCCGGATACAGCCGTGCCGTCACGTCGCTGCTTGTAGCAGCGGCACCAAGTCAATTGAGCGCTCGCTCCTCGCAGATCATGCTTGTGACGTCCAGCACGCCCGAGGATGGGGCAACCGAGCTCGCCTGGAGCTTGGCGTTGGTTGCGACGCGTCTGGGCGGCCGGGTCCTCGTGGTCGATCTCGAACCCAAGGGCGCTCGACTCACCCTTGAGTTTCTGAACCAGTATGGTGGGTCTAAGGCTCGCCATTCCTTCGCGGACTATGTTTGCGACCGGTGCACCTTGGGGGATGCTATCACCGGAATACCTGAAGTAGGCATCGACCTGATGACCCTCGGCCCTTCCGAGGATCTGCTGACCCTGTTGTCGCGCGGAAACGGGTCCGAAGTTATGGAGGATCTACACTCGGTTTATAGCGTCGTCATCTTGAATGGCCCATCGGGGCTTGGCAGGCCGGAAGCCAGGTTCCTCACCGAATGGGCGGACGTGGTGCTTTTCGCCGTCCGGTGGGCCAAGACGCGACGCCATGTCGCTCGCGGTGTGTTGGAAATGCTTCAGGGGGATGGTTCTGTTCCGGTGCCCGTCGGGAGCGTTCTCACGCGGGTGAATCTCAGAAAGCATGCCGGATACCGGCTCGGCGACAGCGCCGATCTCCTGCGGGAGAAAGTGACTTGAGGACCGCAGGCTCGTGCTCTGGCCATGCCAACGAGAGTATCGCCAGCTCTTTGCGAGCACCTCCAGCGTGCCTTCGGCCGTTCGCACCACGGCGGCTTTAGTCAGAGCAGATAGAACAATATCAGCCAGCACCCGAGAGGGATGCCGTGTCGAATAAAGCAAATGGCCCGTCACAGGGTCTGCCGCATTTGTCCTACCTGGACGGTTGGCGGGCCGTAGCAGTCATGGGTGTCTTGCTGGATCACTATCTCGCATCCCGCTTTATTAATCCAGGCCGCTTTGGTGTGGAGATGTTCTTCGTTCTCAGTGGACTGCTGATGTCAGACATCCTGTTTGTGAGACAGATGGTCCTGCCGAAATTCTTTGGTCGGCGGATAGCGCGTGTCTACCCCGCCCTCTTTGCGTTCCTGTCTGCGATGGCGGTGGCCGGTGGCGCCGGCCTTTGGCCAGCAGACTGGCAACATCTGCTCAGCGCATCGACGTTTACCTACAACTACTATGTGCTCGAGGCTGGGCGCACCGCTTTCCTCGACCACATATGGTCGCTATGCGTCGAAGAGCACACCTACGTGATCCTGGCGGCCATTGCCGCGATTAGCGGCAGGTCCCAGGTGACCGGGGGCATCCTGTGTCTGTCGCTTGCGGCGCTTGCATGGAGCGACGGCGCTATCCGAACGATGCTTGGCGGGGGCTACTACGATGTCTACTGGCGTACCGACGTACGTGCCGCCTCAATCCTGATGGCCGCCGGTGTCTATCTTTTGTTCCGGTCATATAAGGTACCGTCCTGGGCGCCGATTGCCCTCGGGGTTACCGCAGTCCTTTTCAACGTCGAACTCGTTCCCGACCCGCTCAAATACGGGGTGGGAAGTGTCCTTCTTGCCCTGACCTTGGTCTATCTCGGACAAGCCTACGCCGCCTTCCTCCGCCTGCTCGGTTCGAAACCCCTGGCATCTGTCGGCATGCTGTCTTTCTCATTGTATCTGTGGCAGCAACCCTTTGCTCAGTTTCCGGGGATAGCTGGAAGGCTTCTCGGTCTTGGGGCCGCCATCGCACTGTCGGTGTTGAGTTACTTTGTAGTCGAACGACCGGCGCGTCGCTATATCAACAACCAGCTCGAACGCTTGGGATCGGCTTCGGTGCTTCGTCCTGCTGACGTTTGATGGCTTTGCTGTTCAGGGCGGGCGGCCGGTGACAAAAGGCCGTTTCAAGCGTTCCTTGGTTCGCCTGGCGAAAGGCATTAGAACAGCTGGCACGACGCCCGTTCATTGCAGGCTAGCTTGATGGCTCGGTGGCTCGGCGAGAACGCCTGGTCCCATCGGTGAGGAGACTTTGTCGATCCTCGCCCAGAGCGCGTTCCCGCCCAACGTCGATGCGTTGCTGACCGCATATGTCCATGCCGGTAGCCGTGATGGCGAAATCGCCAAGGCGGTCAAGCCTTGCGCGATCTGTTGAGCTCTGCTTCGGGGCAGGGCGCGGACGAACTCAGTTAGGCTGCCAGGCTTTTCTCCCTTACGCAGATAGCTGTTTACGATGTCATGTTTGAGGAAACTAAGCAGAGTGAATGGTTCCCGCTCACATTTGGCCAGTTGCAAGCCGTGCCGCCGGCAAATCGCATCGAACGCTTGTCTCGTCCATCGACCGATGTGATTGGGTGGCATGTCTATGAGGGATCCATGAGACTCCATATAGTAGGTTCTGTTTTCGTTTGGTACGGCAATGAAGACAGACCCATGCGGTCTAAGCAGAAACTTCAATCGAGAGAAAACATCGTCCACATTGTCCATGTGCTCGAAGACCTGAAACAGGCATATGAAGTCGAACGACTCTTCCAGTCTATCGAAATTCTCTCCGCGAATATCGCATGAAAACGTCTTGAAGCCCTTGGATGACAATACAGACTGCGACGTTTCGTTATAATCGACTGCGGAGATATCCGAAATCTTGAAGAATTTATTTTTGACACAATCGAGAAAGTACCCGAAACCGGCGCCCACGTCGATGACAGTTTTTCCGTCAGTCCTCAAGCCCGCGAGTTCTTCGATGGTTCTTGCATATTCCCATCTCATGGTTGGATAGGAAGGACTCGCCCAGGCCAGGTTGTAAAATTCGACGCCGCCCGCGACGAAGGGATCTGCGAAACCGAATCCGCAATCTGCGCATCTTCGGATATCGCAGGTGGCGCTGTCCCAGAGATCCGACAAGTGGCTCTTCAGGTTTCGAAAGCGCTCCGGGTCTTGTCGCGGATTGAGGAAGTGTCGAGAGGCCTCGTCGGCTGTCACTTGGAACAATTTCGCAGTCGATTTGCTGCGACACGCCGGACAGATGGTCATCACGCTCGTCCCTAAAGCCTGACCGAATGAACGTGCGATTTCGAACTGCCGCAAGCTTATGGCGGGCACCGATCGTCACCATCATCCATCTGAATGACATCGCGGAGCGGTGGCGCAATAAATCTCCACGCCGCGAGACGGTAAATCCCGGAGTTTGAGAGCCGCGCCTTCCGACGGCTCACCTCACGTAGGGCAGCAATCCAGCCGCCAATCCTGTCATTCAGATGGATGATGGTGACGGTCGAAGCCCATCGTAAGTTCCCTAGGCCGCGAAGATCATGCCTCTTGGAGGCGCGAACTCATGTCAGATAGGGCCAGCGACGTTCTGAGATCCGACATGGTTCGCCGGGTCGAGAGCACAATCATCAACGTGTCGCTGAGCCCGACTGGCCATGGCGGCATGCTTCCAACATACCCAGGATCCGCGCAAACAGGGTGCGCCAATCGCCTCGCTTGCCGAAATCATAGATACTCCGACCCGGCCGGTCCTGCGGCTCGCGAGGCTAGCGCGCCGGCGGAGACGGATCGCAGCGCGACGATCGAAAACGAGATCCAGCAGAGCCTGGCGAGCGTTGAGACGCAGGTGAGCACCTGCCGAGGTCAGGTCAAGGCGCTGGAAGATCGCAAGAAAGTTCTTGATGTCAATCCCCATCGGAGCCGTCCTTACCCGGGCCAATCTGGAACGTCACTCCAGTACCGGTTCGATGACAGCGGGGACTTCTTGCTTTCGCCAATGCCGTGCGTTTGACCCCGAGGCGCTATGTCGAGTGTTGAACCGTGATCGTCGAGCTCTTCGGTCCGCCAGGTTCGGGCAAGACAACCTTGGCCCACGTTCTTGCCATACGATTGCGCGAAGACGGATATCGTGCCGAGGTTGTCCGCAGCTATCGACCCGCGATCAGATCCGGCGCGCTTGATCTGGGCGTCCTTCTCTTCGTCTCGAGGATCGTCTCGGCGATCATTTCAACGGCTGGGGTCATTTGTTCACGGGGGAACGGAGGGGCAAGCTTATCGCAATCATTGCTGATGCTCAGAGCGATGCCGCCGAAAAAGCCGATCTGGCGTGCCCGGATTTGGCAGCAAATACTAAAGCTGTCGCACGCCTGGGATCGAGCAAAGACGGCCCAGGATATTCTTATCTTCGACGAGGGTTATGTTCAGGCGGTCGGATCGTTGGCGTTGCTCAACGGGAACGCTGACAGGTCCGCTCTGGAGACGCTGCTGGGCGATGTGCCGGTCGCGGATCTCACAATCAGAGTTCTGGCGCCGCGAGCGATGGTCGCGGCTCGTCTTCGCGGACGCATGGAGCGTGAGCCCCCGGCAGAGCGGCTCTTCGAGGCCGATTTCGAAGTCAATATGCGTTCCCTCAGCGTTTTTGAAACGATAAGCGACATACTTGCCGTGTCAGGGCGAGACGTTGTTTGCGCGAAGACGTCAAGCCGACGTTCGACGATGAAAAGTACGCAAGTACTCGAGCGGGCGATCATCGCCAGATACATTCTGGGCACAAATGATGGTGAGCGCCGGCGGGTCGAGCCGCAATCTGAAGCAGTGGGGCTCCACGTGCCATAGACCGCCGTTTTGTGACGATCCCAACCGCTGATCCAAACCGCAGAAAATGCAATTGATGCGCTGACGGGCCCCTTGGTCGCCCGCCGGGTTTTATTCATCCGCTTTGTTGTCATTTCCCGCGCCGGAGATGGAACCGGCATTGGATATACGCCATCATTCAGGTGAATGATGGCGCGATGCGGCAGCGCCCGTACGCTCGCACTGCAATTGTCAGCAGCTTCTCGGAATCGCGAGCCAATGTCCTACAGCGACTTTCTGCGATCCAGGGAGGGCCGGATAAAAGCAAGCCCGATCGGCAAGATCGTCCGCGCGGCGGGCGGCGTTTCGGCAATGGCGATTGCAGGGCAACTCACCCTGGTCGCCACCATTCCGATATTGGCCCGCCTCTATTCCCCAGCCGACTTCGGCGTGTTCACCATCTATCTCTCAACCGTGAACATACTCGGAGCGGCCGCAGCGCTACGTTTCGAGCCCTCGCTCTACGGGGTGAAGGAAACCGAGCAGACCTACGTCACCGTAAAGCTCATCATCCTGGCGGTAATGACGACAGGTATCCTGGCCTTTGCGGTCGGGCAGATCCTTTTGAACTTTGCGCCGGCCCAGCTCAGACATCTTTTCTGGCTCGTTCCGATTGGGATGAGCGGTGCTGCGCTCGTTGAAACGATGAATTGCTGGGCCTTGCGTGCAGGCCTGCTGCGCGATTTCGCTCTCGGCCGGCTGATCCTGCCGGCCACCATGGCGCTGCTGCAATTGGTTTTTGGCCTCGCCCATCTCGGTGGCGAAACGATGGTGCATGCGCATGTCCTCAGCCAGTTCATTTTTCTCGCCTTTCTGGGGTTTCGGATTCTGGATTGGGACGACCTGCGTGGCATCTATCGAGCGTCGTGGAGAAGTGCCCTCGCCAAGGCAGCCAGGGAATACAAGTTCCCGTTGTTCGACATCCCCGCGACGCTCGGCAGCTACGCCATCAACAATCTTCCTGCGATTCTCGTGGGCTCTTTCTTCGGCCCGGCCTTCGCCGGTTACCTCGGTGTCGCGACGCGGCTGGTGACAGGGCCCATCGTGCTGATAGCCACCCCGCTGAGCAACGTATTTGTCGCCGAGGCGAACAAGAGCAGCGATCGTCGACACATGCTCGGCGTCGCGCGTGGCCTCCTGATTCTTGTCACGGGCCTCGCTGCGTTGCCCATCTTGGCGCTTGGGCTGGCTGCTCCGTACCTCGTTGTCCCGCTCCTGGGCGAGACCTGGATACCGACGTCACACATCATGACTGCCTTGGCATTCATGGGCGCGGTGCAAGCCTTGTCGACACCGCTCAGTGAAGTTCCCGCCTTGTTGCGACGGCAGGAGGTGCGGCTGGTCGTCGACACGGCGCGAATGGTGCTTGTCTTCGGTCCTCTGCTCGCCGGCGCCAAGGCTGGGTGGAAACCTATCGACGTCATCTATCTCATGGCTGTTGGCGGGATGGCCGGGTTTGCCATCAGAACCGCGGCCTCACTTTACCTTCTGAAGCGGGACATCGAACCGGCACAGGCAACATTGTCCAGTCCGTATCCAATCGCGAGGAAACAGCACGATGAAGCTCCTGTTGAATAGCGACGCGCGTTCTGAGGGATCTGTGCCGCCGCTAGAGCCGGCGGCCGGCGGCAAAGGTGAGGCAAATCTGTCGGCGCTTGGCCCCGTGGCCAATGTCGCGCATGCTGCCGACGCATCGCCCGCGCGCCCATTCATTTCCGTTGCCGTTCCGACGTTTCGCCGGCCTGACACCATCAGGCGTACTATCGACAGCATTGTGGGGCAGGACTTTTCCAACTGGGAACTTGTCATCAGCGACGACGAAGGACCAAATGGATCGAGTTGGCCTATCTTGGAAGATTACGCGCGACGCGACCCGCGCATCCGGATCGTCGAAAATCACAGGGGCCGGGGGCAGGTGGAGAACACCAACAACGCCATGCTTGCCTGCAAAGGCAAGTGGATCAAATTGCTGCATGACGACGACTGGCTTGCCCCGGGAGCTCTGAAGCGGTTTGCCGAGATCTCGGTAAAATATCCGTCGGCAGCGTTCATGACCTGCGCAGCGCATGTCGTTGAGGAAAACCGGATCGTGATGCGGTCTGACCCGCCGGAGCAGAACCGGGTCTCACTCTATTCTAGCCAGGAGTGCCTGACGGACCTCTATCTGGTCCGAGTGACCAGGAACCTCGGCATCATCCCTTCGACGCTGCTGATCAACGCCGCCGTGATCAACGCCGGATGCCAGATGCGCGCGCACAAATGCATCCCGGCTGGCGTCGATCAATTGTTCTTCGTCGATCTGGCCCGTTACGGCGAAATGGTGGCAATCAACGAAGGGCTGATCTTCTATGATGCGACACATCATCCGAGCATAACAACGTCGAAGAGCTACGAGGACGTGGATGAAGTCACGCTTGCCGTCAAACAGCTCAATTGGAATCTGATCGAGGATAGGAGGGGCCTCCCGAAACCCGAGCCGCTTTTGCGTGCGCTGCGGGTCGCTCGCATCCCGGCCAGGTTCAGACATCAGTCCTGGCGAACGACGATGCGAGACGCCGTGCAGATCCTTCGGCCTTCCGTAATGAAGATCGCGAACCAGTATGCCCTGGAATACCTGTTCAGGATCCGACCGAAACTCGGCGCGCTGCAGACCCGTAAACGCTGACAATACGCTCTTCAGGTGCTGAGGCCTGCCCGTGGAATTTTGTTCGTAGCCGCGGGCCAGCTCGATACCGCGCCATGCGCGAGCCGTTAGGCGTTATCGGATTCCGCTGACGACGTAGGAACAAGGCGACGCAGTCATTTGGGTGGACAAATTCAAGAAAAGGATGAACGGTTTCCGTCCGGAATTGCATCAATACAAAAAGAACGGAGTCGTTCGCAAAGCCGGGAAACGCGGAGGCAGACTTAAAAAGCAGGTGGCGCGCTCTCGGAAAACCCGGGCGCGCCATATGACAGGAAGGTCCCGGTTCTACGGCAGCACCGAGATTCGTCCTAGAAGAGCGACCAATTCCGCTTGGCGCCTCGTCTCCGTCTTGGCAAACAGCGAGGCGAGTTGAGTGCGGATTGTGGTTCGGCTAAGCCGGTTGCGCTCGGCAATCTCCAACGGAGCGTCGCCACTCGCCAAACGCAACGCCAACTGCGTTTCGGCGCCGGTCAATCCGAACATCTTCCGCAGCGTTTCCGGATTAGGCCCCGTTCTCGGCTGGCGATCGAGGAGTGCGACAATGATCGACCCATCGGGGGTGACAACGCCTTCTTCACTTATGACCACGGGCCGGTCGCCACCGCTGCGGATGACGATCCACGACAACGATCCGGCAGCAAAATGAGCAGGCACGCCAGCTATCAGGCTCCTTAATGCCGCAGATAGATCGCCGGGCGAATCCAGAGAATCCTCGCAGGCCTTGAGAATGGTTTCGGCAGCCGCATTCCATTCGAGCACTCTTTTTGCCTCGCTCAGCACAAGCCATCCGCAGCCAATGCGCTCAAGCATGCCGGTTATGGAGTTCAGGCACGGCCGCACGCATGTGCCAGCTGTGATCGGCCTGATGGCTTTGCGAGAGGCGCTTCGCGCGAAGGTGGTCGTTGTTCTGCTGCCGGCACCGGCCGCCACCATGCCGGGCCTTGCGATCGGCCTCGCGTCATTCCGCCCGCTGATCAGGGTCATGGGTCATCCGTCCTCGTTCTCTGTCTTTGCCTTCCGTGCTTTACGATCGGCAGCCACAAGATTGGGTGCTGGTTTTCATAAGGCCCTGATTTTTGGCGATCCGGAAGCGGGCAGACGTACTAGTTGTCCGCTAGATGGTCTAACCTCGACGAACTAGACCGAAAGTTGTAGTTAGGTTTCTCGAGGTGCCGAGGAGGTACAATCCTGTCGCGAACTCATCTGGCGTCGACGGCTGTGCTGGTCGCTACGCTGCTCTACGAGGCAAGCGTTTCCCTGTCGGGTGCGGTAGACCCAGCCTTCCTCGAATTCATTCCAGCAATAGTTGTCATCGCCTTCTTGGAAAGCCGCCGGATCGCAGTCGGATCAACGCTCTTGATGGCCGCCGCCGGCTTGGTGGCCCGGATAATTTCGCATCGTCAGCCTCTCGCCGATGAGTGGGTACGCGCCATTCTGCTTGTGCTTGCGGGGGGGATGATTGCCTTTCTTTTCGATCGCTCCAGGCAGAGCTTACAGGCCGCTCTGGACATTAAGCTCGCTGCCGTCGAAGCTGCAGAGTCGCGTTACCGCCGCGCTTTCGAACGAGCTGCGCTGGGCTTTGCGACTGCGAACGACAAAGGAGAATTGCTACGGCTGAACAAACGCCTCAGTGCTCTGCTCGGCTACCTGGAAGACGATCTTGTCGGGCGGCGCATAGATGACCTTGTCCATCAAGACGATCGCGCGATGCTCAAAAATTCGCTCGCCGCATTGACATCCGAAGCGCCGTGGTTCGGCGCGGAAATACGCCTCGTCAGAAGGGACGGCAGCACACTTTGGGCCTGGTTGACGCTTTCTCTATCTGCGTCCGACACGGTGCCGTCGGACAGCCTGTTTGTGGTCGTAGATGACATAACCGAGCGAAGAGCCGCCCGCGAAGCGCTCATAGCTCAAAACGAATGGCTCGACCTTGCACTGTCTGCCGGCCGGTTGGGCACCTGGCGCATAGACTACGGCCAGGACGTCATCTCGGGCTCACGTCAGTTTTGGGAGATTCTTGGATTGTCCCCGATGGCATTCCGCCCACTGTCCGATCTGTCTTCTATCGTCCACCCATCGGACTGGGGTAAGCTTGCACCGCCTTTAGGAAAGGAGCGGCGAGGGGCCAATTACGACGTGGAAATTCGTCTCAGGCGACCCGACGGCCAAGTCCGTTGGATCGCCTTGCGGGGACGCGAGGAAAACCATGATGGCCGAGACCAGCGTATCGGCATCGCCGCGGATTTGACCGAGCGACGTCAAACGACGCTGCTGCGCGCGGCGGTAAGAAAGCAAGAAAACCTGATGCTTGAACTGCGCCATAGGCTGAGCAACCTGTTCCCTGTCATCACCGCGATTGTGAAGATGCAGGATGCGCCAGGAGGCAACATCGTCAAATTCAAGGATGCCCTCGTCGAGCGCATTCGCGCGCTCGAGGCAACGCATATGCTGCTCACGCGCAGCGCGGATCAATCGTCCACCATTCGCGATCTGCTCGTTCAGGAACTCCAGCCCTTTTCGAAAGACGGCAGGACAACAATCACCGGGCCCGACATCAAGATCTCGGGCGGAGCCGCGGAGAGCTTTGCAATGATCATCCACGAACTCACCACCAATTCGATCAAGCATGGCGTGCTCGGCGACGCCCGGGGCAAGGTTGAAGCACGTTGGGCTTTCGCTTCAGGCGGGGCAGGCGATGAGATCGCTTTTGACTGGATAGAAACGGGCCGCCGACGCGCGGCTCCGATCAAGCGGCAGGGTTTCGGATCGATGGTTCTTGGGATCGACGGAACACCACTTGTCGGTCATTCCTCGCAATTCGAAGTCAGGGAGGATGGATTGCGCTACTCCCTCCGTCTGTCGCCAACGGAAATTCAAGCTTAGCTCATACTGTCCCCAGCCAGGTCTTTATCAGAACTGCCGCTTCCGTTCGGTTTCGAACCCCCAATTCCCGCATGATTGCCGCCGCATGGATCTTCGTCGTAGCCTCGGCGATATCGAGATCTCGCGCTATCTCTTTGTTGGAATATCCTTCCGCCATCAGCCTTAGTACGTCCTTTTGCCGGGATGTGAGCCTTTCGAGAGCGCCAGCGCCGGCGCTGCTGCCATGACGGATCTCGAGCACCTGATCGTGTGCTCGCAAATGTCGGGAAAGGAGCGCCGGTACGTAGATGCGGCCTGACAGGATTTCCTTGACCGCCAGCACAACCTCTTCGTCACTTTGCGATTTCACGATGTAGCCGTGCAACCCCACATTGAGAGCGGTCAGGATTTCGGAGCGTGAATCGTTTCCCGAAACAATCGCAAAGCGCGTGTCCGGGTACGCGGCCAAAACATCGCCAATCACCTCCTGAGTGAACAGCCCCGGCATGTTCAGGTCGAGCATCGCCAAGCTGACGCACGGGTGTTCGGCAAGAAGGCCAACCACGGCATCGAAGCACGCGGCTTCAAATATTTCGACGCCCTCAATGCCAGCAGTCAGCGCCAACCGTAAGCCACGCCTGTACAGACCGTGATCATCGGCGATGACAATTTTGTACATTCTACCCCAACGCACACACTTTCGGCCCGGGGACTATGGCACGCGTCCAGAACGTTTTTTGTCTACAGGACCAATTCTGTGACGATGCGGGACCTGTCCGCCAAGCCGGAACCCAACAGAATGCGCCTCTTCCGATAGAAAAAGCTACTCTTCGTTTACCATAATGCAAAGTCGGACCTTGGTCCCTGCCGTGACCGCGTTCACGCCCGGCGTCCGCTCCAACGCCGCCTGCCGTCCTGGTGTTGCTCAGCTGGGTGCGCCATTCGAACGCACGACGACAGGTCTACAGGCTCAGCGTATTTCTCGCTCAATTCGGAGCACATCCGGCAGATCGGTGGCAGGAGCCGAACGATGGAGGTTTCCGGACGCTGAGCTTGCTTGTTGGCCTGTGTCGGCCGTGTGCGCAGGGAGTATCAAATGAAAGCGGTTATCCAATGCGGTGGAATGGGCATGCGTCTGCGCCCGTTCACATCGGTTCTGCCAAAGCCTCTGATGCCTATCGGTGCCCGGCCGGTGCTTGAATTGCTGCTTAAATGGTTGCGGCGCAATGGCATCGAGAACGTGTACGTTACAACCGGCTACCTGGGCCATCTGATCCGCAGCGTGTGTGGCGACGGCTCGCAATGGAACCTCAAGATACGCTATACGCAGGAAATGGAACCGCTCGGGACCATAGGCCCGCTCTCCCTGATCAGGGACGAGCTGGATGAACCGTTTCTGGTCCTGAACGGCGATGTGCTCACCGATCTGAGCCTCAGCCGTTTCGTGGCGACGCATCGGGCGCACACGGATCTGGTTACGATCGCGACGGCGGCGCGCGTCACCAAAATGGACTTTGGCGTCATCGACGAAGTCAATGACACCGTTCAGGTGTTTCGCGAAAAGCCTGCGCTCACGCATCTGGTGAGCATGGGAATCTACTGCATGAATCCGGCGGTTCTGCAGTTCATTCCGTCGGGCATTCCCTTCGGCTTCGACGATCTCATGCTGCAAATGCTCCAGGATGGGCAGGTTGTGCACGTCTACAAGCACGAGGGGCTTTGGCTGGACATTGGCCGCGTAGAAGACTTCCAGAAGGCGCAGGCGATTTCCTGGGAGGAGCAGTCAGCCTCGATAGAGGTCGCAGCGGCTGCAGCCTGAGCCGATTTCCAGTCGCGAGAGTCACCGGGAGGTTGGGATGCTCTTGGTTAGTGCTCCCCTATTAGGTGTGCCGGAGAAGGCCGCTTTGTCGAAAGTAATCGACAGCGGCTGGCTGACGATGGGTGAACGCGTCAGGGCATTCGAAGAAGCGTTCGCCGCGATGCACGGAGCCGACGATTGTGTCGCCGTCAGTTCCTGCACCGCAGCCCTCCATCTTATTCTCCATGGACTTGGGATCGGACCCGGCGACGAGGTTCTGGTGCCTTCATTGACATTCGTGGCGACCGTGAGCGCAGTCTTGTACGTAGGCGCCAAGCCGGTCTTCGTCGATATCGAATCCGATGACGTGCCTTTGATGTCGGTCGAAGATGCGGAGGCAAGCTGCACCTCCCGCACCAGGGCTGTAATCCTTGTCCATTTCGCAGGCTATCTGGCAAACAGACAGGAGTGGCAGACATTCGCAAGCGTGCGAGGGCTTTACATTATCGAGGACGCCGCGCACGCGCCTGGCCTGAAAGAGGTTGGGACATTTGGTGCGGGGGCGGCATTCAGCTTCTACGGCAACAAGAACATGACCACCGCCGAAGGCGGCGTGGTCATAACGCGTGATCCGGACCTGCGGGAGAAGGTTCGCCAGGCGCGTGGCCACGGCATGACCACCGGCACGCGGCAGAGATTGAACAGCCGCACGCCGCAATACGATGTGACCATGCTGGGCTTCAACTATCGCATGGATGAAATGCGCGCTGCCATCGGCTTGGTTCAGCTTCGGAATTTACAGGAATGGAATGAGATCAGGCGTGTCCTTGTCACATTGTATCGACGTCTCATCGCCATGCGCTGTCCGGCCGTTTCGATACCATTTGCCGAGCCGCGCCGTTCTGCCTACCACATCATGCCGATCCTCTTGCCCCGCTACGTCAACAGGCAAGAGGTCATCGATGATCTGCGGGAGCAGGGCATACAGACGACAATTCACTATCCGCCTGTGCATCAAATGACGCTCTACCGGGAGCTTTTCCCCGGAGTTCACCTGCCGCGCACCGAGGACTTCGCCGACCGTGAACTGACCATTCCGCTGCATCCGCAGATAACATCTCCCGTGGCGGAAGCAGTCGTTGACGCCCTGGCATCCGCGCTCAACAGCAGCGCCCGGGCAGGGACAGCAGCATGAACGCGTTCGACATGCCCATTGGCCGGCTTGCAATGCGTTGCGTAAGCCATGGATTTGGCCGACGCGCCATGGACATCATAGCCTCGTTGGCCGGCCTGATTGTGCTGTCGCCGCTGATGCTGCTCGTTGCAGTGGCGCTGCTGCTGGAAGGCGGGCGCCCGGTGCTCTTTGTTCAACCGCGGATTGGCGCCGGCGGTCAGCTTTTCCGCATGTACAAGTTCCGGAAATTCTATCCGCGCTGCGATGCGGGGGGGCTTGCACTGACGCTTGCCAATGACCAGCGCATGACGCGGGTGGGCAGGTTTCTCGCGTTTAGCAAAATGGATGAACTGCCGCAGTTGTGGAACGTTCTGAAGGGCGAAATGGCGCTGGTGGGTCCACGCCCCGAGAGTTTGTCATTCGCTGAGTGCTTCAGGGACGGTTACGAAGCTGTCCTGCAATACAAGCCAGGTCTGTTCGGTCCCGCTCAGATCATATTCCGCCATGAGGCTCATTTCTATCCTCGAGATGTCGAGCCAACAGTCTACTACAAGGAGGTCCTGTTTCCGGCAAAGGCGAGGATCGACCTTTCATATTATGGCCGCCGGACCATCCTTTCGGACACGGCGCTTATCATTCGAGGTGTTTTCATAGTTCTCGGCAGGGCGGCGGACCATTCGGCCGGCGCTTGAGCCGTTCAAATGGTCGATCGCAGCATTTACCGGGTTGAGGTCAAGGAGCGCGAGGACTGTCAGGACATGACCTACAAGGGAAAGAGGGTATTGGTCACCGGGGCTGATGGCTTCATAGGGTCGCATCTGACTGAAGCGCTGGTTCGCGGCGGGGCCGATGTCACGGCGTTGGCGCTCTACAATTCGTTCGACAGCCATGGGTGGCTGGATGATCTGCCGGACGAGATTCGAAGCCAACTCAAGCTCGTCCGCGGCGATGTTCGCGACAGTGCCTTCCTTAACCGGATCGTACGCGGCCAAGCCGTCGTGTTTCATCTCGCAGCATTGATCGCCATCCCGTACTCCTATGCAGCCGCCCAGTCCTATGTGGAGACCAACGTCCTGGGCACCGTGAATGTGCTCGAAGCAGCCCGTCAGTGGGATACCGAGCGCATCGTGCACACCTCGACAAGTGAGGTGTATGGCACAGCTTTGACGATGCCGATCAGCGAGACCCACCCGCTGCAGGGCCAGTCGCCCTACTCAGCTTCCAAGATCGGAGCCGACATGATGGCGGAATCTTACGCCCGTTCGTTCGACGTTCCGGTCGTGGTGCTTCGTCCCTTCAATACATTCGGGCCACGGCAAAGCGAACGCGCGATTGTTCCGACACTCATCAGGCAGGCCCTCGACCCAAAATGCCAAGCCATCATGGTAGGGGATACGAGCCCGGTTCGCGACCTTACCTTCGTCGAAGACACGGCCTCGGCGTTTCTCAGTGCAGGCTCCGCCGTCCTCGAATTCGGCCATGCCTACAATGCCGGAAGCCAGCGCGCCGTGACCATATCCGACGTCCTGGACCTGGTGCTGGAGTTGAGCGGTTCCAACAAGCCGGTCCATCGTGACGAGAGCCGGCTGCGCCCGCAAAATTCGGAGGTTCGGGCTCTGCTGGCGGATTCATCCCGGCTCGAGAGCGCAACGGGATGGAGGGCGCAAACCGACTTGCGCGAAGGTCTGAGACGGACGATCGCGTGGTGGCGCGCGCGGCTGAGCGAAGGGCGAGTCCGTCACGAGATGAGCTACATGACATGAGGTTTCCCGCGCTTTCCGCTGCAGTGCTGCTGGTTTGCCTTGCCGCAATTGTCGGCCTGCGGGCGAGCGGGGGTCAGGCGAGCGACACGTCGGCCGGCTTTGTGGCTCCGGTGGCGATGGATCTGCCTGACTATCTTCGTCCCGCCACCGATCCCGCATTAGGCACGAGTGTTGTGCGCATCTCCAAGCCTGGCCCTCTTGGAAATGGGGTCGTTTGCGGGCCCAAATATTGCAGCCATCGCTATTCCAGCGCTCAGGCCTGGAACGCGGACCAGACATTGCTCCTGCTCGACAACGGCTGCAACGGAATGTGCTTTCTCGACGGGCACACCTACGAGGCGCTGTTTTGGCGCAAACGAGGAGGCGAGTGCGAGTGGCATCCCCGAAATGCCGAATTGATGATCTGTGTTCAGGACCGGGCGGTCTCGACCTGGGCGCCACGGACCAACCACGAAGACATCCTTTTCACATCCGCGGACTACCACGACCTGCAGTTCGGTCCATCGAAGGGCAATCCCAGCCGGGACGGTAGCCGCATCGCGGTCCGCGCGATCCGCAAGGACGGCGCGGACGTCGTTTTTGCGTATGATCTGAATCAGCGGCAGAAATTTCCGGACATCGACCTTGCTCAAGTCCCCGGAACGACCAGTTCCTGCACGATCTCTCCACTCGGAACGAGTATTGTGTGCTCCCCGAACCTTATTGACGACACAGAACAGAGGGTAATTTTTGCCGTCGACGGCACCTTGCTTCAGAGATGGACAGACCATCATCGGCCCGGTCACGGTGACATCACGCTCGACGACGACGGAAACGAAGTCTTGGTCGGGATCAGCAAATCAGATCCAGACAAGTATCACACAATCAAGCGCAGGCTGTCGGACGGGAAAGTCACCTCCCTTACCGCGTACGGCCTGGCCGAGCATGTATCGACGCGCGCGCTGAACAGGCCAGGATGGGCATTCGTAAGCTACGGCGGCGATCCGGAGGAGATAGCGGCCAATCCAACCTGGGCCCCCTATGCTCGCGAGATCGTTGCACTTCGCATCGATGGAAGCGGTGCCGTTCGGCGCATTGCGCAGACACGAAATGTTCCATTCGACTATTGGAGCGAAACACACGCCTCGCCCTCTCCGGATGGCTCACAGGTAATCTGGTCAAGCAATTGGGGCGTGCCGGGGGGGCCGGTTTACGAGTTCGTCACTCGACTTGACTGGCCCGAACAACGCGACCCGAAGGAGGTTGTTGCGAATGGTCAACCTTAACCGATCTCTTCTCGCGGCGCTTGCTCTGATGAGCGCTCTGCCGATGGCCGCGGCAGCCGATCCGTCAACACCTTATCGGATTTCGCCGGGCGACACGGTCGAAATCGGAATAATCTCCATTCCCGACCGAACGCAGCGTGCCGTGGTCCAGATGGATGGCACGATCGTGCTGCCCGAGGCCGGCACGGTCTCGGTCGGCGGTCTGACGCCACCCGAATTGCAGAGCCGTATGCAAGCGATCCTGCCGACCAAGATCTTTCACATCCGCATGCCCGATGGCCGCGAACAGATTGCCGTCGTAAGGCCTAGCGACGTCACGGCGATTATCGCCGAGTATCGCCCGATCTATGTGACCGGCGATGTGCTCACCCCCGGACAGCAGGTCTACCGTCCACTAATGACCGTGCGCCAGGCGATCGCCGTGGCCGGCGGTTTCAGCCTCTTGCGGGCGCGAACCAACCAGGCAGGTCCGGATCCGACGGACCTGCGACGCGATTACGAGATGATCTGGGGAGAATACACCAGGGATTATTTCCACAGCGCGCGCCTGCGGGCCGAGCTCGACAAGCAGGAAAGCTTCGACGCGCAGCCCCCGCAAGGATCGCCGCTTTCGCCATCGCTCGCGGCGGGCATAGCGAAGGCTGAAGCGGAAGCGCTCAAGCTCTCCCTGGATAATTTTCAGCAAGAGCAGAGTTTTGTCGAGAAGGGCGCCAACGATGCCGCGGCGCAGATCGAGACGCTGATGAAACGCGCGCAGGATGAAGCGGCTGGCGTCAAGGCCGATGAAGACGACCTGGAGCAGGTCACCAAGGCGTTCAAGGCTGGAAACCTGACCAACAACAGGCTCGCAGATGTCCGGCGCGCCGTCCTGCTTTCCTCCAGCCGGGCGCTGGAAACATCGGTCGAGCTGATGAGAACGCAGCGCCAGCGGGAAGACTTTGCCAGGCAGCTCGAGCGCAACGAGAACCAAAGGCGCATCGGCCTGCTGAACGAATTGCGGGACACCGAGGTGCGGCTGGCCGATATCGGCACGAGGCTTCGCGCGGCGAGCCAGAAGTTGCAGCCGCTGGGTGCTACCGCCGCGCCTCTTTCCATTGCCGGCGAGACCGTTCGAGCCCAGATGACGATTGTTCGCAATGTCGACGGGCAATGGCGCAAGCAGGCCGCCGACGAGGACGCCGAGGTCGTGCCGGGAGATACGATCGAGGTCAGGTTCAGCAACGAATTGGAAAGCGCGGCGGCACAATAGCGCCGGCGCTTCTGCACCATTGGGCAAGCGCTGATCCGGTTGTGGAGGCAAGTCTTGAGCCAGGACATCGATGTCGCGGGCGCCTATAGCAGAGGCAGCGCGGTCTTCATGGGAATGGAGATGCTTGTCGCCTCCGGTGCGCTTGTTCCAAGGCCGGAGACGGAGTTGTTGGGCTCGACCGCCGTCGACGTGTTGCATCAAATGAGCCTGCCGGCGCCCCGCGTGATCGACATGTGCTGCGGGGCCGGCAATCTCGCTTGTGCGATCGCCCACCAGGTTCCGACGGCGCGGGTCTGGGCAAGCGATCTTACCGACGGATGCGTCGAGGTGGCGTGCCGGAATGTCGCCCACCATGGGCTGGTCGATCGGGTGTCGGTTCACCAGGGCGATCTGTTCGAAGCTCTCTCGACGCTGGTGCCTCAGGGCTCGATCGACGTCATAGTTTGCAATCCGCCCTACATCTCGGAGAAACGGCTTGAGGGGGATCGCTCTCATCTGGTCGCTCTTGAGCCGCGCGAGGCTTTTGCGGCCGGACCTTACGGCATCGCCATCCACATGCGCGTGGTGAAGGATGCTTTGCGGTATTTACGGCCCAGCGGCGCTCTCCTGTTCGAGGTTGGACTTGGCCAGGACCGCCAGGTCGCAAGCCTGTTGGATCGCAGCAGGAGCTATGAGGGCATCCGTTCTGTCACCAACCGTGCCGGCGAGGCGCGTGTCGTGCTCGGATACGCTAAGCCACAGACCTGAGGGCTTCCCAGATGGAACTCATCCCCTCTTGCGAGCGATGAACTGCGCTATGCCCTGGATGGAATCGAGGTTCTCCGGGAGCAGCTCACTGTCTTCGACAGTGACGCCAAAGGTCTCTTCTATAAAGCCGATGACCTCGAGCACGCCGGTGGAATCCACGATGCCCTGATCGAGCAGCGATTCCGTGGCGCTCAGCGATTTCACGTCGGCGATGTAGAAGTTCGAAGCCAGGAAATCGCGAATTTGTTTGGTGTAAATGTCGCCCGCGGGCTTCGTTGCCATAAACGTATCCATAGATCACCCTCCGACAAAAACTGAATACGGTCCGCGCCGTTCAACAGGCGCTACGAAAGAGCCACCTTCTTGAGTTTCCCTGTATCCGTCCTCGGCAGGCTGGGTACGATGACGATGGACTTCGGGACCATGAAGTTCTCCAGCCGCCTTTGGCATTCCATCTGAAGCTGCCGCTCGCCGACAATGTGGCCTTGCTCGATCACGACGAAAGCCTTCACGGCCTGGCCGAGAAGCTCGTCGGCCACGCCGACCACCGCAGCCTCCTTGACGCCCGGGATGTTCACCAGCACGTTCTCAACTTCCTTGGGCGCGACCTTCTCGCCCCGGGATTTTATGATCTCGTCGCTGCGGCCGATGAAATAGAGGTAGCCCTCCTCATCCATCCGGCAGTAGTCGCCGGTGTAGAGTACCTGCTCGCCCGGCAAGGGGCCGGGCTTGAGCCTCCTGGCGGTCGCTTCCGGTTTGCCCCAGTAGCCCTTCATCACTGTCGCGCCGCGGATGACAAGCTGGCCGACAGTCCCAGGCTCGACCCGCTGGTCGTTGTCGTCGACGATCCACATCTCGGTGTTCGGGATCGCGATCCCGACGCTCAGCGGTTTTCGTTCGAGATCTGCCGGCGGCAGATAGGTGCAGCGCTTGCATTCGGTGAGCCCGTACATCGAATAGATTCGGGCGCCCTTAAACAGGTCCTTGAGCATGGCGATGTGCTTGAGCGGCAAGGCGGCGGCGGTGTTGGTTACATAGCGGATGCTCGAGAAGTCGTCATCCTTCAGCGACTTGAGCTCCGCCAGCGAGGCGAAGATGGTGGGCACGCCGGGGAAGCCTGTGATCCTCTCGTGCTTGATGATCTGAAGGATCTGCGCCGGGAAGGCGAAGGAGCGTTCTAGAACGAGCCGAGCGCCGGTGCGGAATGCCATTAGCATCTGATAAAGACCGTAGTCGAAGGCGAGGGGCAGGACGTTGAGGATCACCTCGTCCTCGCGAAGCTCCAGATATGACGCGATCGAAGTACATGCCGTCGTCATGTTGCGGTGGGTCAGCATCACGCCTTTGGGCTCACCTGTGGACCCTGACGTGTAGATGATGGCGGCGAGATCGATGTCGATTGATTTGCGTTTCGGCGCGGCCGGCGTTCTCTCGGCGGCGGCCTCCCAGGCTATCGCGTGCGGCAGCCGGCTGAGCTCGTCGTCCTCGATCCGCCCCGAGACGATCAGCTGTCGCAGCCAACCGCAATTGTGCACCGGTCCATCGAACACCGAGCGCAGATGCTGATCGGTGATTAGCGCCGCCGGCCGGCAATCATTCAGCAGATAATCGAGCTTGTCGCTTTTGGTGAGTGGATTGACGACGCACACGACGGCGTTTGCCTTGAGCACCGCCCAGAAGTTGACGACTGTCTCAATCGTGTTGTCGGCGAAGATCATCACGCGATCGCCACGTTGCACGCCGGCGCTCACCAGGCACTGCGCGATTCCATTCGAACGCTCGTCGATTTCGGCATAGGTGTAGCGCTGCCTGTTGCAGACCAACGCCACCTTGTCGCCGAGCCGGCCGGCGGAGTGGGTCAGATAATCATGCAGGAGCGGTACGGCGCCGTGGATCATGCTGGCACCCTTTCCCGGCGCTCGTAGTCGACGTCGATGCTGAGATCTGGGCTCGTCACGCCGGCCGGGCGGGTCGCAACAAACTGCTGATGGAGAAGCTGCGTCGACAGCACGCCGACCAGGGCCATGTTGTCGGAATTCGACATGTCGCCGCCGCCGGTTCGAGCTTGGCACTTTCCAACCAGCCGGCTCACCGACTCGGGGTCGAAGACGCCGGCCGCCCGCACTGCCGTCTCGGACAGGGCATCAGCAATGTAGGCCGGCGCGTCGTCGGCAAAGAAACTCATCGCATTGGGCGCCCGGTAGGGCTGCTTCTTCCGGGCGACAACCTCAGGCGGCAGGATCGGCGCCGCGACGCGCTTCAGCACGTGCTTCTCGTCTAGGCCGCGCAGCTTGTAAGCGTCGGGGAGCGCGTTCGCCAACGACACGACATTGTCATCGAGGAAGGGAAAGCGGCCCTCGACGGAGTGAGCCATCAGCATTCTGTCGCCTTGCGAGGATAGCAGGTAGCCCGACATCAGGGTTCGGATCTCGATATACTGATCCTGGGCGAGGGGGCTCCAGCGTAGAAATTCGGCCGGCAGCGTCGAGATCAGTTCGCTCACCGCATCGCGGCGTTCGGAGGCAGCCCGCATATCGGGGCAGAATAGGCGCTTGATGGCGCTGGTCGTGCGCCAGCGCGTGTCGTGGGCAAATCCGGCCGAGGCGTGGGCCTCAATGTTGCGGCCGAAGAACTGGCGGGCCAGTCCCTGCTGATGAACCGGCGAGCGCGAGAGGTAAGGATAAAGCCGCTCAAGCAAGCGGGCGCGCCTTGTCGATGCCGGCTGGCGTCCCCAGAAGCGGCGGACTTTCCCCTCGCGGAACAGATCATAACCAGCAAACATTTCATCGGCGCCTTCCCCGGTCAGCACGACTTTGATGCCGCGTTCCCGCACGAGCCTTGACAGCAGGAAGAGCGGCGCCGGCGCGGTCCTGAGGATTGGCCGCTCGGTGTGACGGATCACCTCGGGAAAGACTGCGGCTATATCGCCGCGGGAAACAACTAATTCGTGATGCTCGCTGCCCGTCGCATCCGCGACAAGCCGCTGGAATTCGGTCTCGTCATATTCTGCATCGGCAAAACGCAGCGAGAAGGTCTGGAAACGCTCGCCGGCGAAGCGCCTTCCGAGCGTGGCGACTAGAGAGCTGTCGAGGCCGCCTGACAGATAGCAGCCAACCGGTACGTCGGCCTGCACGATTCGCAAGGCCGTGGCGCCTTCCAGCATCAGCCGCACTTCCTCCACCGCCTCGTCTCGGGAGCCGCCAAACCGGCCCCGGTCCTGATCCTGGATTTCCGGAAAGCGCGGTTGCCAGAATGGGTGTTCTCGCGGCGCGCCTTTGTCGTAGAGGCGCACGTGTCCGGGCGGGAGTTCCCGGATGCCCTGGAACACGTTCTGCGGAGCAACAGCCGTCCACATGGTGAAGGTCTGATCGATGCCGGCCGGATCGAACGCGCGCGGGATTGCGATCTCGGCGGCGAAAATCGCTTTGACTTCGCTTGCAAAGAACAGGCGGCCGCCATGCTCGCAAAAATGCAGCGGGCAAATGCCGTAGCGATCGCGCGACAACACGAGTCGGCCTGCAGCCGGGTCCCAGATCGCCAGCGCCCATTGGCCGTTCATACGCTCGAAGGCTGCCTGGCCCCACTCCCGATAGGCGTGCAGGACGACTTCGGTATCGCTGCGGGTGTGGAACCGATGGCCGAGGGCAAACAGCCTGTCGCGCAGTTCGAGATAATTGAAAATCTCGCCATTGAAGACGATCCAAGCCGGGCCATCGGGGTCGGCAAGGGGCTGCTGCCCGTGTTGAAGATCGACGACCGACAAGCGGGCATGCGCCAGCCCGGCGCGTCTGTCGCGGTAGAGCCCCCGCTCGTCGGGACCGCGATGCGCAAGCGCGCCAGCCATGCGCAACAATGCTTCGCGCGAAGGTGGTTCCGCGGTGGCGTTCAGCGCCAGTATCCCGGCGATCCCGCACATCGTCGTCAGTCCACATCCATCGGTACGGACGGTAAGGGCCGCGCATGCAGATACCTTGCTGCCCGACGCTTCGCTTCGATGTCCTTGAAGACCTTCTCTACCTGGCCGCCGGTGAGGCCCGCGACGGCTGCGACCTCGTCGGCGCACAACCCGTGGTTGATCCCATAGAGGCATAGGTCCGTCAGGTGGTAAGGCAGCGCGAAGTAGAATTCCTCCTGGCTTTGCGCCATGGAGAATGTGTCGGTGGTCGGCGGCCTGCGGCGGATTTCTTCGTCCACACCGAGATAGTCAGCCAATTGGTAGACCTGTGTTTTGTACAGGTGCACGATCGGCATGACATCGGCGATGCCGTCGCCTTGCTTGACGAAGAAACCCTGGTCGTATTCGAGCCGGTTCGGCGTTCCGGCAACAGCATAGCCGAGGCGGTCCGCGTGATAATATTCGGTCATCTTGCGGATGCGCTGCTTGTAATTGGTCGCGGCGACGATCTGCAGATAGGCTGTCAAGGGCAGCCGAACCGTGTTGGTCTGGCCGTCGGGAGCCTGAACCGTAAGACGGGTGATGTTGAGGCCTTGGCTCTCCAGAACCGAGGTCAGCACCAGCTTGCATTTCCAACCTTCGCCATACTCCGGAACAACGGCGCGGATCGCCTCGATCTGCCGGCGATAGGCGCCGATGGCATCCAGCGCCGGGGCGATGTCTTCAACGAGAGTGTCGATGCCCAGCTGAGCCGCGATCACACGTCCGAGCCTCAGCGAGTCTCCCGAGGAGTCTCGCTCCGGCATGAAAATGCCCAGCACCTTGTCCTTCCCGAAGGCGCGCACGCACAAGGATGCGACCACGGAGCTGTCGATGCCACCCGACAGCCCGACCACCACGCCGCGCCGCCGGAGCGTGACCAGAACCTGCTCGCGCGTCGAAGACACAATGCGGTCCGCCTCCGCGGCTGCGTCCAATGCCAGTGCTTCCTTGGTGAATCCCGAGATCACGCCGCGCGAACCTCCAATTGCAGGGTTTCGGCCGTCGTATATGTTTGCAAAACGGCTTTCTCGATCAGCGGACGGTTGGTTGCGACGTGAGGCTCCACGACAAGATCAATGTGTGTGCCGACAATCGGAACCACCTGCAGGTCGCGAAACACTTGATCCCACCCGATGGCGCGGGACATACCAGGGCGAGCGCAGCGAAACAGGGTCCCTTGGACAGCAAGCGCTGGCTTGGGTTCCTCCAGCCATCGGAAAAATGCGCGAGCCCGCAAAACCTCCTGCAGTTCAAGCCTGACGCGGAAGCAGGCTCCGTTGAACTGGCCTTCGGTGTAACGGTCGATGGCGCGTGCCAGACGGGTTTCGTAACCCAATCTGACCGCGATCTTCGCCAGGGCACGGCAGGCTACGCGATGGAACGAGATGCGGTTGGACCGCAGCCGGCGCACTGTACGGGTTATGGTGTCCCACAGACGGCTGCGCTCGCCCTCAAGGCTTGTATCGAGGATGCCGATGAACTTGACAGACCGCCCAGCCTTGATCAGGCGCACGGCTACTTCCAGCGCCACGGCTCCGCCGAGCGAGTGGCCTAGAAGCCTGACATGGCCCGACAGCTGAACGCGGTTGATTTGCTGGATCGCGGCGTCTGCCATGCTGGCGAGATCGCTCTGTCCGCCAAGGATGAGAGTGAGGCCGGGGTACCTGATTGGAACCACCTTCGCGGTTTTTCCCATGGCGGAGGCAAAGGCGGCAAGGCTTGGACCGTAGCCGACGGATCCGGGAAACAGGAAAAGCGGCGGCGGGTTATGCTCGGGTGCGGCTTTGCCGGATGCAGCTGCCTGCGCCGTGAGGACAGCTTTCACCATCTCGCCCGCGCTCATCTCGACGGTGAAACTCTCAAGGCCGAGATCCTGGCCGATGAGATTCTCGATCTCCATCACACAGTGCAGCAGCTTCAGCGAGTCTCCCCCTGCCTCGTCCCACCTGCCCGTAGCCGCAGGGGTGTTGAGAACCTTCCCCCACGCCTTTTGTACCGCCTTCGTCACCGCGGAATCGGCGTCCGAACCGGGCGGATCGGCGGTGACGACCGGCCTCTTGGCGAGCAGATCCATTTTACCAAGTTTGACGAGGTCGATCTTTCCGCCGTCCAGGCAGGGGATCTCGCTCACGCGGTGAAGCCGCAGGGGCCGCAGCGCTGGAGGGAGCGTGTCGGCAATCAGCCGGCGCAGATCCTCCACGAAGTCCGGGCCGGCGACATCGCCTGGAACGGCGAATGCGACCAGTTCGGCTGCCTCCGTTACGATCGCCACAGCGTCCTTAACCGATGCAGCGGATCGCAGCACTCTTTCGAGCTCAGCCGGTTCGATGCGTCGCCCGTTGACCTTTATCTGCCGCCCCTTCCGGCCGATGATCCTCAGCAACCCATCATTGTCCAACCGTACCAGATCGCCGGTCGGAAAAATTCGCACATGCGGGTCTTCGGGGTCGGCATCGACAGGGATCACGGCGCCATTTTCCCAATGCCCAAGCAGCACATAGGGGCTCTTGATCACGAGCTCCCCCGTTTCGCCCGGCACAACGATGTGTCCTTCGTCATCGACAATCGAGAACGCGATCCCCGGCAAAAGCCGACCAACCGGCACGTCGGGCTCGGTGTTCTGAGGGGCCAATGGCACGAACCATTGCGATCCTGTCGTTTCCGTGGACGAATAGCCGATCTGGATGAGGCAATGCGGCGGGACGACTTTGCGCAGAAGGGCAATGTCGGACCACAGCACTTTCTCGCCGCCGACGCGGACGATCCGGAGTGATCTGAACGTATCGGAGCAGGCATCCGCCATCAGCGTTCGAAGCAAGGCGGGCACGATGTATGTGATGGTCGTGCCCTGGTCCTGCATCCGTGCGCGGACACCGCGCAGCCCGACTGCCTCCAGTTCAACGAGCTGCACGGTGGCCCCAGTGAGGAGGGCCGCCAGGATCTCGCGGCAGCCGGCTATCGTAGCCAAGCCTGCCAAGGGGAGAAAAACATCGTCCGAATTGATGTGACACGCTTCGACATATTGTTGCACACGCCACAGCAAGCTGCGCTGGCTGTTGACGATGCCCTTAGGGCGCCCTGTGCTACCCGAGGTATAGAGAATTATGGCCGGCGCATCGACCGAAGGATGCGGCAAGGACTTGGCTAAACGCTCTAGCTCGGAGGCCGAACTTACGCCCATGTCGATCCACTGAATCTCCGTAGGCAGATTGCTGGGCCTGTTGCCCATGCCCAGCATGGCCGAGAGCTTGGCTGCTGACACAATCTCGCGGATTCGGGGACCGGGATCTCTCGCATTAAGCGGAATCGAAATCCGTCCGGCTGCCATCGTGGCGAGCATGGCGACGAGGCTCCAGACGGAGCATGGCTGGCAGATTCCGACCGGCCTGCCTTCGGGAACGGCATTCGCAACGCGGCGGGATAGAATTGCAACGGCGGCGCCGAGCGCCGAATAGGAGAGTTCATCCGCGCCGTCGTTGATGGCGATCTTGTGCGGATATTGCCTTACCACGGCTTCCAGTCGAGGACCGATCCCCATATCCGCAAACGCGGTTGGCAAGGGCTGAAAGGACCGCAACGCAGGTCCGCCCCGGTCCAGAGGATAATTACGCACCTCTACCCATCCGGGCGGGCTTTGCGGAACAGGGGCCTCATCAAGATCCGCTGCTTGTGCCTTCACATATGCCGGGAGCATGGCTTGCCTGAGCTAGAGGTGAAGTTTGGTTATGGCTCCGCTGAGCAGATGTTTCATCGATCATTCTGATGATGCTTCCGGGGACAAAGAGAGGCGAGGGTGGAAACGGGTGTGAATCGGGTCACAGCTTAACGTTGGGGATATGCCGTGACATCAAATAGGCCTGTTCTTGTCACCGGGGCAGCGGGTTTCATCGGCTTTCATCTATGCCGGAGATTGCTTAGCGATGGTTGGCAAGTTGTAGGTCTCGATTCCATGAGTGAATATTATGACGTCAGCCTGAAGCGGGCCCGCCTCGATCAATTGGAGGAATTTCCGCATTTCCGGTTCGAGCATGTCGATCTCGCCGATCGTGACCGCGTTTCGGCGCTCATTGCCTCGGTTGATCCGGAAATCGTCGTCAATCTCGCAGCCCAGGCCGGCGTTCGTCATTCGCTCACCAATCCATATGCCTATGGCGAGAGCAATCTGAGCGGATTCCTCAATGTCCTGGAAGGATGCCGCCACGCCTCGGTCGGCCACCTGGTCTATGCGTCCTCGAGCTCGATTTATGGCGGCAGCACGCGAATGCCGTTCTCCGTTCACGACTCCGCGGATCACCCGCTCAGTCTCTACGCCGCCAGCAAGAGGGCCAACGAGTTGATGGCCCATAGCTACAGCCATCTTCTCCGGCTGCCGACGACTGGTTTGCGGTTCTTCACCGTCTACGGTCCATGGGGTCGCCCCGACATGGCCCTGTTTATCTTTACCAAGGCCATACTCGCAGGAGAGCCCATCGACGTCTTCAACCATGGCAACATGCAGCGAGACTTCACCTATATCGATGATGTCATCGAGGGCGTAATCCGCATAATGCAACTGCCTGCCACACCCGACAAGGACTGGAGCAGTGCCGCGCCTGACCCCGCGACCAGCAATGCGCCGTTCAGGATCCACAACATCGGCGGCAGTTCGCCGGTTGAGTTGAACCGTTTGATCGAACTTCTGGAAGACGCGCTGGGAAAAAAAGCGAAACGCAACTGCATGCCGCTCCAGCCGGGTGACGTGCCCGCGACCTGTGCCGATGTCAGCTCACTTGAGCAAGCGACCGGCTTCCGGCCTAGGATCCCGATCGAGATCGGGGTCCGCCGTTTCGTGGACTGGTATCGGGAGTTTTATCAAGTCTGAACCGGACTGTTTCGACATAGCAACGCAGTCGCAGTTGGAGACTCCGGCTGAAGGTGCGCTCTCGCGATGAAATCAATCGCTTCAACGTGTCCTCGGAGCCTAGGATTATCCTTGTTTATCGGTGCCTTATAGGGAAGTTTGACAGGAAGTTGAGGATGTCTCGGGCCCTGGAAGCCCTCGATTCGCTGTCGCTGTTCCAGTTTTAAACGAACCGGCGGCGAGATCGAAGAAGAACGCGCTGAAGAATCGCTATAGCCTGGATGGTATGGCCGCCAACAGTCGCGCGCATCTCCCGTGCCTGTATGCCGAACACAAGGCAATCTGTACCGAAGGAATGGATCTGCGGGCCCGCGGGAGAAATGACGGGCTAACCGGCCAGGGAGATCAGTTCTGGCAAGCTCATAGCGATGTCCGGTGCCATCGCGCGAAAGTCTCGGCGATCGCGAGAACCGCAGCATGAATCGGTCCCGCGGTGAGACTGGGCATAATCGACGCGTCCACGACAAAAAGATTGTCAACCGCCTTGAGCCGTAGATTCGCGTCGACGACGGCGTCCACGTCCTTGCCCATCCTGCAGGTGCCGCAGGGATGGTGGTGTGTAATCACCGACTGCGCTATGAAACCGTCGATCTCCGCTTCACCGTTCGGCGCGGCTGGCAGAAGCTCGCGCTCTCGCCAATCGGCGAGTTCGTCTCGATGGCCGATCTCTCGTGCCGCCCCAAGAGCCTGTCGAAACAGTTTTTGATCCTGGCTGGTTTGCAGGTATGCGGGGTCGATGATCAAGCGATCATCGAGCTCTGGCCCGCTTATACGCATGCCGCCGCGGCTCGTGGGGTGCGTGATTCCGAACAGCAACGAATATGCCGTGCCGGGGGCGGGCGCCTGAAAGCGTTCGGACACGATCGGCGCCACGCCACAGCCCACGACGATTTCGGGCTGTCCGGTCCCGGAGAACCCGGCGGCTCGCATATAGGCCATCGACTCGGAATGCTGGAGGCGCGACGGCGGGACCGGCTTGCGGGCCGCATAAACATTGCCGGCACCAAGCAGATGGTCCTGAAGGTTTCGACCGATTTCCGGCATATCGATCAAACAGCCAACGCCGGCGGCCTGCAGAATATCGTGCGGGCCGATGCCTGAGCGCATCAGCAAAGCCGGACTTTCCAGCGCGCCGGCGCAGAGCACCACTTGATCCGCAAAGACTTCCAAAAGGCTGCCCTGTCGCCCCACAACTTCGAGATTGCGCATCCGATTGCCGTCCAAGATCAGCCGTCGTACACGGGATCCCCTCAGGATGGTTAGATTTCCGCGGCTTCGAACAGACGGCGTGAGCCAGGCGTCGGCCACCGTGACCCGCTGCCCGTCTCGAATGTTCAGAGAGTTCGGGGTGACGCCGATCATCTCTCCGCTGTTGTGACCCTCGAGGCGAGGCAGACCCAACGACGCGCCTGCCTCGATGAAGGCGCGGGCAAGCGGACTTACTTCGTCCGTCGGCAAATAGACCGGCAACGGCCCGCCCTTGCCGTGAATGCCGTCGCCGCCAAGCGGGTGGTTTTCGATGGCCTGGAAAACCGGCAGCAGTTCATTCCAACTCCATCGGTGATCGCCAGCCGCGTCGGCCCAGGCCTGGAAGTCGGAGGGATGGCCGCGCATGTAGCCCATGGCGTGCAGGCAACTCGAGCCGCCGATCAGCCGTCCGCGCGCCCAATGGTGCACGCGGCCCGCCGTGCCGGCTTGCGGCTCCGTACGATAGTCCCAGTCGTAGCTGCGGCCCTGAAGCGTCGGCCAGGCAGCCGGATTCCGGATGTCGGGGTCGGTCGCCTCCTCGCCTGCCTCGATCAGCAGAACGCGACGGGCCGGCTCTTCGCTCAGCCGCGCCGCAAGCAGCGAGCCTGCCGAGCCAGCGCCCACGATGACAACATCGGCATCCGGATTGCGCCCGCCAGTCCCCTTGGTCATCTCCACTCCCAACTTCCGTATTAACGAGAGACCTCAACGGTTCCGCGCCCAGCAGTGCCGCAAACGCGCGATCCGAAACACAGGATTTCGAGACTTCAGCGGAACGTCGTCTCCGAGGCCTCAGCTCTCGCTGCTCATGGACATCTTTGCCGCCGCCTTTGCCTTCAAAAGGTGCCGTTTCGAGGCTTTGCGGGCAGCCTTCTCGTCGCCGGCGGCAATGGATTCGAATATCTCCCGCATCTCCGCCAGGCTGCTTTGTGCTCTGCCCTCCAAAGACATCGAGCGTCCCCGAAAAAAGCTGATCCTGGCCACCAGACCGCGATGGACCTCCTCGAGGATGGGATTGCCGCAATTGGCGAGTATGATTGAATAGAAGTCGGCCGCGGTCATGACCTGGGCCAAGCTGTCATTGCTCGAAGCGGCCTCTTCAAACGCGAGAAGCGATTTCTCAAGCTCACGCAACTGTTCGGCGTGAATTCTTGACGCGCATCGTCCGGCGGCCTCCACTTCCAGCAGCTCTCGAACCTCGTAGATTGCGGTTGCCTCGCTCCATGAAAGCGCCGGTATCGACGGCCCGCGATTGGGCACGATCTCGATCAGGCGTTCGGCCTCAAGGCTGCGCAATGCCTCCCTCAGCGAGGGGCGACTGACGCCGAGTTGTGTGCACAACTGGCTTTCAATAAGGCGGCTTCCTGGCTGGAACAGGCCGGACAGGATCGCGAGCCGCAGCTTGTCGACAGTCTCTTGCTGCACTGTTCGTGGCGAAATCCGCAAATTCAGTTCGGGCAGCATCGGTTACGTCTCATGGCTCAGGGTCGGAATCTGACGCATCATATGCGAGGCCGCGAGCATTGGACAGCGGGAACAGCCAGATTGTCAACTTTTAAGATTGCAAGAATGTCAGACAATCCAGGTTGACGCCCTCGTGGTTGTATGATCCTCTTACGCGAGAAAGCGGCAGCGTCGGGGATCATAAACGTGGTGGCAGACGTACTTTCCAGCCAGGTTGGTTCGCGACGCGTGAACACCAATCGGATCGTCTTGAACGTGCGCGAGAGCGGTACCGGTCCGTTGATGCTGTTCTTCCACGGGATCACTTCCAACTCCGCGGTCTTCGCGCCGTTGATGGCGCAGCTCTCGGCCCGCTTCACGACCGTAGCTGTCGACCAGAGAGGGCATGGCCTCAGCGACAAGCCCGAAAGCGGCTACGAGGCGAATGACTACGCGGACGACATTGCCAGCCTGATACGCACGCTCGGCCGGGGCCCCGCCATCCTCGTCGGACATTCGCTCGGCGCCAGGAACTCCGTCACCGCGGCGGCGAGAAATCCGGAGCTGGTGCGGTCCGTGATCGCGATCGACTTCACCCCCTATATCGAGACCGAAGCGCTCGATGCGCTGGAGAGTCGGGTGAACGCCGGAGATCGGATTTTCAGCGATGTCGAGGCCGTCCAGGCATATCTCGCGGGCCGCTATCCGAATATTCCCGCCGGCGCCATCAGGATCAGAGCCGAGAGCGGCTATCGGCAGGTCGAAGGCGGCCTGCGTCCGCTGGCGTCGCCCTCGGCAATGGCTCAGACCGCCAAGGGCCTTCGCGCGGACCTGACGCAGGCGTGGCGCGACGTGGCGAAGCCCGTCCTCATCGTCCGCGGCGAAGAGAGCAAGCTGGTTTCGGCGGCGGCGCTGGCAAAGACCAGTCGGCTACGGCCCGATCTGCCCGTGGTCGTCGTCCCGGGAGCCGACCACTACGTCAACGAAGTGTGTCCCGAGGTCACGCTGAAAGCCATCACGAATTTCATCGACGCCTGACGGCTCGTCGCGTCGTCTTCTTGTACGCAGCATCAGGACAAAAAATGGCCAATGTAAACAGAACTCCGGGCAAGACGCGTCGTGCGGAGGTCGCCGGTGGGGGCTTTGCCGGCCTGACGGCCGCCATCGCTCTCAAGCAGAACGGCTGGGACGTCAGGTTGCACGAAAAAAGCTCGGAGCTCCGGGCATTCGGCGCGGGCATCTATCTCTGGCACAACGGCCTTCGCGTGCTCGAAGGGCTGGGCGCCTTGGACGATGTTCTCCAGGGATCGCACACGCCTCCGACCTACGAAACCTGGATGCACAACAAGTCGATCTCCAAGGAGACGTTCAACGGGCTTCCCTGGCGTATCATGACGCGCAGCCATTTGCACAATGCTCTCGTCAGCCGCGCTCGTGCCCTGGGGATCGATATTCGCATCGATTCCGAGGCGGTCGCCGCCGACCCGGAAGGCCGGCTGACCCTCCAGACCGGCGAGGTTCTGGAAGCCGACCTGATCGTCGGAGCGGACGGCGTAGGCTCCAAGGTCAGGGACTCCATAGGATTTAAGCAGGACCGCTGGACGTCGAAGGACGGAATTATCCGGCTGATCGTCCCGCGCAAGAAGAAGGAACTCGGCCACGGCGAGTGGGACAACACCATCGACATGTGGAACTTCTGGCCGCGCGTCCAACGTATCCTTTACTCGCCCTGCAACGAGAACGAACTGTATCTGGGTCTGATGGCGCCGGCGGCCGATCCGCGTGGGTCGAAAGTTCCGCTCGACCTCGAGGTCTGGGTCGAGATGTTCCCTTTCCTCGAACCGTGCCTGGTCGAAGCCGCGAAGCTCGAGACTGCGCGGTACGACACGTATCAGACGAACAAGCTGGATAGCTGGACAAGAGGCAAGGTGGCGCTGGTGGGCGACGCCGCGCATGCGATGTGCCCGGCTCTTGCCCAGGGCGCCGGTTGCGCGATGGTCAATGCTTTCAGCCTGTCGCAGGACCTGGAGGAGAGCGCTTCGGTCGAGGATGCGCTCGTCGCCTGGGAGACGCGTATTCGCCCGATTACCGATCGCTGCCAGGCCCTGTCGGGCGACTATGCGGCGAACCGCTCGCTTTCCAAGGGAAACATGTTCACGCCGGCCGCGCTCGAGGCCGCGCGCTTCGACCCGCTGCGCCGTGTCTACTCGTGGCCGCAATAGGGCTCTGGCAGACCCGGTCAACGGATTAATCGGGGCGCGCGAAAGATGCGCGCTCCCTTCAGGAGATAAAGATGAATTATTCCAGTGAAGTCGAGCGGGATTACGATGTCAGGGGATGGTACGCCTCGGTCCAGGAAAGCCGGCATGACGGCGGCACGCCTGGCGAGACCCTCGTCAAGGTCGCGACTGGGGTTGTCATACGCAATCCGTTCGCCGGAAAATTCGTCGCCGAATTGTCTGATCTTACCAATCCCAGTTCGGCTATCGGCCATGCGCTTGGCGAACGTGCCGTGGCGCTGCTCGGCAACAGGCCGGTCGAGAGCTATGGCAAGGGCGGTATCGCGGGCACGGCCGGAGAGCAGGAACATGTAGTCGCCTGCATCACCACCGTATTCGGCGATCCGCTGCGCCAGCAGGTCGGCGGCGGCAAAGCCTGGATCTCGTCTGTCAGCAAGGTCGCCGTGGCCGGCACCACCATCGATATTCCGCTTGCCCACAAGGACGAGCTCTATATCCGCTCCCATTACGACGCCGTCACTTTTTCCGTGCCGGATGCGCCGCGCCCGGACGAACTCCTGATCTGCGTTGCGGTCGCATCGGGCCCGCGCGTGCATCAGCGCGTCGGGGGTAAATCCGTCGCCGACCTCAAGGCCGGTGTCTAGTTCGATCGAATTGCTGAAGGACGAGATTCAATGCCCCTGAACATCAAGGACCTCAAGATTACGTCGGCGGATTTCCAGCCGCTCGGAAGACTTCGCGACGAACACGCAGGCGACAAGGGAAACGTGGTGCCCAGGCTCAGGATCAGCGGCGTTCCTGCAGGAACAATGGAACTGGCGCTGATCTGCCATGATCCGGACGCGCCCCTGGCGAATGGTTTCACGCATTGGGTCGTCTACGGGATCGATCCCTCGACCACCGACCTTTCGGACGCGCAGGAGAAGTTTCGCGTCGGGCCCAACGGCGCCGGCCACAGGCAGTATTACGGGCCGCAGCCTCCCGCCGGCCATGGCGAGCATCATTACTACTTCTGGATCTATGCCCTCAACACAAAGGTCGAAGGCATCCCCACCAGGGAAGAGTTCCTGCAGAAATATGCTGGGAACATCATCGAGCAGAATCGGATCGTCGGCATCTACGAGAACAAGTGAAATCCGGGGCGCGGCGGCCGATAACAATAACAAAAATGGCCGCCATCGCCGCGTAATGGGAGAATTGAAATGAAAGACAACAGCTTAGTGCGCCGGAAGGTCTTCGAAGAGCTGGTCACGGCGACGAAGATACTTCTGAATGAGGGCATCCTCGATACGTTCGGGCACATCAGCGCCCGTGACCCCGAGGACCCCGAAAGCTTCTTTCTGGCTCAGAAGCTCGCGCCGAGCCTGATAACCGTCGACGATATCCAGCGCTTCAATCTCGACGGCGAGACGTCGGACAACCGGCCCTCCTACCTGGAGCGCTATATTCACAGCGAGATCTACAAGGCGCGGCCGGACGTCCAGTGCGTGCTCCACACACACTCACCGGCCGTCTTGCCCTATTGCTTTGTCGACACGCCGCTGCGGCCGGTCACCCATATGGGGGCCTTCATCGGCGAGTCCGTCCCGGTCTACGAGATCCGCGACAAGCACGGCGACGACACGGACCTCTTCGGCGGCAGCCCCGGTGTCTGCGCGGACATTGCCGAAAGCCTCGGCGGCAGCACCGTGGTCCTCATGGCGCGTCATGGCGTCGTCAATGTCGGCAACTCCGTGCGCGAGGTCGTCTTCCGCGCCTTCTATCTCGAGCAGGAAGCGAAGGCGCTCACGGCCGGCCTGCAGATCGGCAAGATCAAGTATCTGTCGCCGGGCGAGATCAAGACGGCGGGAAAGCTCGTTGGCGCCCAGATCGACCGCGGGTGGAACCACTGGTCGCAGCGCCTGAGAGAGGCTGGCCTGCTCTAGTGCCGGTCGTCTTGTGGAATGGCTAGGTGGTCCCGGTCCGTGCCGGGATTTCCAGGCTCGGTTTCAATAGTTCCCTGGCGCTCGGGCGCCGGACGAAGGCAATGAAACATGCAGCACGCGCAAAGTTACGACTATGTCATCGTTGGGGCCGGATCGGCCGGTTGCGTGCTCGCCAACCGGCTGAGCGCCGATCCGGGATGCTCGGTGCTGTTGCTTGAGGCCGGCGGCTGGGACCGCGACCCCATGATCCACATACCGCTTGGATGGGGCAAGATCCTGACTGAGCGCCGGCACGACTGGATGTATTTCTGCGAGCCGGAGGACAATGTCGGCGGGCGCAAGGTCGAGTGCGCGCGCGGCAAGGTCATCGGCGGATCGTCGTCGACCAACGCCATGGCCTATGTGCGCGGAAATCGCGGCGACTACGACCGCTGGGCCGCCAGCGGGCTAAGCGACTGGTCGTATGACAAGGTCCTGCCCTATTTCCGGAAGCAGGAAAGCTGGGAACGGGGCGAGAGCCGCTTTCGCGGCGGTTCCGGTCCGGTGAATACGCAGTTCTGCCGCTACAAGGACACGCTGATCGATGCGTTTGCGCAGGCCAGCGTGCAGGCGGGCTACCCGCAGACCGACGACTACAATGGCGAGCGGCAGGAAGGCTTCGGCCGCCTCCAGATGACGATCTCCAAGGGGCGGCGCAGCTCGACGGCGTCGGCCTATCTTCGGCCGGTCCTGCGGCGGCCCAATCTTACCGTTCTTACCGAAGCGATGGCGACGAAGATCATCCTGGAAGGCGCGCGCGCCACCGGCGTGGCGATAAACCATCGCGGCAGCGAACGGACGGTCATCGCGCGCAAGGAGGTGCTGCTTTCCGGCGGGGTGATCAACACGCCGCAACTCATGATGCTGTCCGGCATCGGGGCGCCGGACGAGCTTGCCGCGCACGGCATCCAGACACGGGTCAACCTGCCCGCGGTCGGCAAGAACCTGCAGGATCACGTCTCGGTCATTCTCATGTACAGACGCCGCGGCTCGGGGCCGTTCCTGCACAACATGCGCGCCGATCGCATCGGGCTGGATTTCGCCAAGACCTACCTTACGGGGCGCGGTTTTTCGGGCGATGTGCCCGGCGGGGTCGTCGCCTTCCTGAAGAGCGGTCCGGAGCGGCTGTTGCCTGATGTGCAACTGCTCTTCACGGCAGCTCCACTCGCGGCATGGCCCTATTTCAAGCCGTTCAAGGCACCGTTTCCCGACGGTTTCGCAACGCGCGTGGTGGCCACGCAGCCCGAGAGTCGCGGCGCGGTGAAACTGGCCTCGGCCGATGCTTCCGCGGCGCCCCTCATCCACCAGAATTTCCTGGCCTCGCCGAAGGACTGGCAATCGCTGCGGGCCGGCTTCCGGGTGGCAAGGGATCTCGCGGCGCAACCTTCCATGCAGCCTTTCATCGAGGCGGAGTTCTTCCCCGGTCCCAAGTGCCAGAGCGATGACGAGATCGATGGGCATATCCGCAAGACCTCCATCACCGTGCATCATCCGGCCGGCACCTGCCGGATGGGAGCGGACGCGGCCTCGGTTGTCGACCCGCAATTGCGAGTTCGCGGCGTTGACGGCCTGCGCGTGGTGGATGCTTCCGTCATGCCCGACCTCGTCTGCGGAAACATCAACGCGGCAGTGATCATGATTGCCGAGAAGGCCGCCGACCTTGTCGCGGCAACAAAAGCAGCAACTGAAAGCAGGGCAGCGTGATGATCCAACGTATCGCCATCATTGGGCTGGGCACGATGGGGCCTGGCATGGCCGCTCGGCTCGCCAGAGGCGGCCTTCAGGTCGTGGCCTACGATGTCGCTCCGGCGGCGATCGAGCGGGGTGGAACCATGCTCAGCGTGGCCGAAATCGTGCTCGATTCCCTGGGCATCGCGCCGCCCCCGGCCGGAGCGGGAACGGTTCGCTTCACGGACGACATAGCCGACGCGGTATCGGGTGCCGACCTCGTCATCGAGAACGTTCCCGAGAACATTTCGGTCAAGGCCGATGTCTATCGCGCCATCGATGGGCTAATAGCGGCGGACACGATCGTGGCGTCCGACACGTCCGGCATCCCGATCACCAAGCTGCAGGCGCATATCTCGCATCCGCAGCGGATGGTGGGCATGCACTGGTCGAACCCGCCGCACATCATTCCGATGATCGAGGTGATCGCCGGCGAGAAGACCGCGCCGCAAACCGTGGCTGTTATTCGCGACCTGATCCGTTCGATCGGCCTGCTGCCGGTGGTGGTGAAGAAGGACGTTCCGGGCTTCGTCGAGAACCGCGTGCTCTATGCGTTGCTGCGCGAGGCGGTCGACCTCGTCGAGCGCGGCGTCATCGAGCCGGAAGACCTCGACACCTGCGTGTCCTGGGGCATCGGCTACAAGATCGCCGTGGTCGGGCCGATGGCGCTGCTCGATATGGCAGGCCTCGATATCTATAAGTCCGTTTCGTCCTTCCTCAACGCCGATCTTTCCAACCGCGACGACGTCGCGCCGATGGTGCTGGAAAAGACCAACGCGTCGAAGCTCGGCATCAAGTCGGGCGAGGGGATGTTCTCCTACACGCCCGAGCAGATCAGGGCGCTGCAAGGCGAACGGGCGCGCAAGCTCGTCGCGGTGCGGCGCATCCTGGAAGGCCGGGAGTAGCCGATGGCCCATCATGCTCAGAAGGCCGGCCGGGTTTGGGTGCCGCATGGAGGGGCAAGCCATGCGCATTGAATCCATTCGACCAGCAGGCGGCCGGCCAGCCCATATTCGCCACCATGACGACCTGATTTCCGCCAAGAGCGTGTCGGTGACGCTGGCCAGGCAACTGGTTCTGCAAAATATCGATCTTTCGATACCCAAGGGCTCGTTCGTCTCCCTCATCGGTCCTTCCGGTTGCGGCAAGAGCACCTTGCTCAAGGTTCTGGCCGGGCTCGTCAATCCGACAAGCGGCAGCGTTTCGATCGCCGGGCTCTCGCCAGTCGAGGCGGCGCGCAAGCGCATGATCGGCCTCGTCTTCCAGGACGCCAACCTGCTTCCCTGGAAGAATGCCGTCGACAACGCGTCGATGCTGCTCGGCATTGCCGACAAGTCGCTCTCGCGCGCCGATTTGCGGGCGCGCGGCCAGGAGATGCTGGAGCTGGTGGGGTTGGGCGACAGCGCCCACAAGCGCCCCAATGAATTGTCCGGCGGCATGCGCCAGCGCGTCGCAATCGCGCGGGCGCTCGCGCTCGATCCGGCGGTGCTGCTGATGGATGAGCCGTTCGGCGCCCTCGACGCCATTACCCGCGACCAGATGGGCCAGTCGCTGCTGGAGATATGGCAGCGCACCGGCAAGACCATCGTGCTCGTCACCCACTCCATCGACGAGGCCATTCATCTGTCCCGCCATGTCCACGTCCTGGGCATCAAGCCGGGGCGGATCACCGAAAGCCTCGACATCGGGCTGCCCTATCCGCGCGATCTGTCGGTGACGGAAGATCCCGAGTTCGTCAGGCTGGTGGTTCAACTGCGCACCATGCTGCGCGCCAGCCATCAACCGGGAGGCGCGTCATGAGCGATCAACCCATCACCAATCTCTCGGAGTCGCGGTTTGCCTCGAGTTGGAGTCAGGCGACAGGCAGCTGGCTTCCAGCGGTCATCCTTCTGCTGGCGACGATCGCGGTGTGGGAAGCCGTGGTGCGGGTCTTCGCCATCTCCGCCTTCATCATTCCCGCCCCGTCCGAGATCGCGCAATCGCTGATCGCGCAATGGGCGACGCTAATGCAGGCGACGCTGGTGACCGCAGGCGAGATCCTGTTCGGATTCCTCGTCTCCGTCGTGGTCGGCATTGCCATCGCGCTGGTCATCGTGCGCTTCGACTGGCTGGGGCGGGCGCTTTATCCGCTAGTCGTGCTGTTTCAGAACGTGCCCAAGGTGGCGCTGGCGCCAATCTTCATCCTCTGGTTTGGCTACGGGCTCGCGCCCAAGATCGGTCTGATCCTGGTCATCGCCTTCTTCCCGGTGACATTGTCGATGCTGGCGGGAATGCAGGCGGTCGACCGCTCGCTGCTGTCGCTGATGAATTCTGTCGGCGCCAGCCCGACGCAGATCCTGTTCAGGATACGCGTTCCGCATTCGCTGCCGAACCTGATGGCCGGGACCAAGATAGCCGCCACGCTGAGCGTCATCGGCGCCATCGTCGGCGAATTCGCCGGCGCCTCGGATGGGCTGGGTTACGTCATCCAGTTCGCCTCGACACAGCTCGACACAGCGCTTGTCTTCGCGGCGCTGCTGCTCGTTTCGGTGCTGGGCATCGCCTTCTACTACGCTGCCGAGATTCTCGAACGCATCGTGGTGCCGTGGGCGCCGAAATTCAGCCGCTGGTAGGTCCGCTCTCAAACCAATGACAAAGGGAACAAAAATGCTCAGACGCTCACTCATCAAGGCAGCCGCGCTTGCGGCGTTTGCCGGGACACTCGGCTTCTCGAGCGTGGCCTTGGCGGCCGACAAGGTCAATGTCCAGCTCGACTGGGTGGTGCGCGGCAACCACGCCATGTTCTTCGTCGGCAAGGAAAAAGGCTTCTTCGCCAAGAACGACATCGACGTCGCCGAGATCCGCAAGGGCTCCGGCTCGCCCGACGCCATGCGGCTGGTCGGCAATGAAAACGCGGATTTCGGTTTTGGCGATCTTCCCACGCTCGCCGTGGCCCGGTCGCAGAACGTCCCAGTCGTCGCGGTCGCGGCAGTCAATCAGCACTCGCCTCTGGCGATCATCTCGCTCGCAAAGACGATGAAGCTCACCAAGCCGGCCGATCTCAAAGGGCTCACCATAGGCATTCATCCGGCCGGCTCGACCTACATCTTCTTCAAGGGCTTCCTGGCGGCCAATGGCCTGACCGAGAAAGACATGACGCTGAACAGCGTCTCGCCGCCCTATGAAAGCTATCTTCTCCTCGGTCGGGTCCAGACTGTGGTCGGCTATGTCGACGCCGAGGTTCCCGAGCTGGAGGCCAAGGCCGGCGGTCCCGGCTCGCTCAGCATCATGATGGGCGCGGACCATGGCTGGAAGGCCTACGGCTCCGGTCTGTTTACCTCGGAGAAGATGATCAAGCACAAGCCGGGTGTCGTCGCCCGCTTCGTCAAAGCCTACCGGGAAGCCTTCGACTATGTCGTCGCCCATCCGGAAGAGGCCGCCGAAATCACGGCCAAGGCGGCTCCCGGCTATGCGGACAAGAAGGATGTGCTGCTGGCGCAGATCAACGCCGACATCGCGTCGACCTTCACCAGCCCGGACACCAAGGAACACGGCCTCGGCTGGATGACGAAGACGCAGTGGGAGGAGACGCTGAAGACGCTCACAGATCAGGGCGTGCTCAAGGCGGCCCTGTCGGCGGACGACGTCTTCACCGACAAGTTCCTGGCGAAGGAATAGGCGCGCCATGTCGCAGGCCGACGGATCGATAGGCGCCTACCGGCACGCGAGCCTGTCCTGCTCCACGCGGCAGGACACGGCGCGCTTCCCTCCGGCCGCGTCGGCACGGTCGAGCGTGATCTGTGCCCGCGTGGCATATGCACGGCCCGACAGGCCGCACCACAGCCGCTCGATGGGCAGGTTCTCGCGCTTGTCGTTGAGGATGGTGAACGTGCCCGTCTTGGAGTCGAACCACAGTTCGAGGCGGCCGCTCTTGCCCGGCTCGACCGTCGCAATCCCGGCTGAATACCAGTGGGCGAAGTCGGCATTGCACGACAGCCGTTCATTGCCCGCATTCGAGATCGTCAACGGCACCTTGTCGAGCCCGTCTGTGCCTTTGCGGACGATGACATGGTGCAACTCGACCGCGCTGGCGAAGGATGTGAACGCCAGCATCACCGGAAGGACATAACGAATCTTCACTTTGCCTGAACTCCATGGGTAAATTTTTCTCAGGCAGTCTATCTCGCTTCCGCGCAATAACAACAAGAATATTGATTGGTGAATCAAACAGAGAGGGTAACATGTTAAAGCTTCTTAAGTGCAGTGTGAGTGCAATTATACTGAGTGGCGTCTTTCTTGGTGGCGCGCTTGCTGGCGAAGTAAAGTCGATCGCTATCCTGACGCCTGAAGAGGGCACCGACTACGGCTGGAACCAGCAGGGCATCGATGCCGCCAACGCGGCGGGCAAGGCCGCCGGCGTCGAAGTGGTCGTGGCCCAGGGTCTGGGCTATGGCGACGTTCGTCCGACGTTGCGGGAACTCGCGTCCGACGGCGCCAGCCTGCTGATCGCCCATGCCAGCGGCTACAACACTTCGGCGCCTGAAATCGCCAAGGAGTTGAAGGTTCCGGTGGCGATCGTCGACACGCCGAACGGCTTGGAGAAAGGTCTCGTCGCCGACTACACGCTAAGCGGCCACCAGGGCGCTTATCTCGCCGGCCGTCTTGCCGCCAAGATGTCGCGCTCGAAGTCGGTGGGCATCGTCGTATCTGGCGAACCTCCATCATGGAACTCGCAGTCGGCGGCGTTCGCGCAGGGCGTGAAGGCTGAGAATCCCGACGTCAAGATCACCTATGCGGTGATCGGCCCCGCCGCCTACAGCGACGCGGCGGGTGGCAAGCGCGTGACCGAAAGCGTGATCGCCTCTGGCGCCGACATCATCTTCGGCCAGGGCAACGGCTCCAGCTTCGGCATGTTGCAGGCTGTCGAGACCACCAAGGCCGCGGATGGCGGGAAGGTCTATTTCATCGACGTCATCGGCGACAAGTCGCCCATCGACAAGGGCTTCCTGCTGTCGTCGGTGGTGTGGAACATCGAGCCGGTCTACGCCGCGATGATCGCCGACATCAAGTCGGACACGTTCGGCACCCAGCATTATTCGATCGGCCTCAAGGACGATTCGGTGAAGCTTTTGAAGACCGCTGCGATCCCGGACAAGGTATGGTCCGAGATCCAGGCGCTGCGGGAAGACGTCATCTCCGGCAAGATCAAGGTCGATCCGGTCTATGACGCCGCCGCCGTCAGGGCGCTGATGACGAGCGTCGCCCAGTAAGGCGGCCAGCAATCAGCTTCCGGAGGGGCGACCGGTTGCCCCTCCGGATATTTCCCGTTTTTCCAGTGCTGGGCTTTCATGAGCAGTTTTTCTTCATTGCCCGCCGACAAGCGCGACATCGTCGCGCTCGAAGGCGTGACCAAACGCTTTCCCGGCATTGTCGCCAATGACGGTATCGACCTGTCGATCCGCCCCGGCGAGGTGCATGTGCTGCTCGGCGAGAACGGCGCGGGAAAATCCACCTTGATCGGCATGCTGTCGGGATTGCAGCAGCCGGATGAGGGACGCATCCTGGTCGACGGCAAGCCGACGCCGATCACTTCGCCGCGCCATGCGCTGGCGCTGGGCATCGGCACGGTGTTTCAGCACATGATGCTGGTGCCGACGCTGACGGTGGCCGAAAACCTGTTGCTCGGCGGGCCCTGGTGGCAGCGCCCCAGGACCGAGGAGCTGGAGGCGCGCGTCGCTGAGATCACACGCAGCCTCAGCATCAGCGTCAAGCTGCATGCAAAGGTGTCGGAGCTTTCGCTCGGCGAACAGCAGCAGGTCGAGATCCTGCGCGCGATGGTGCGCAATAGCCGGCTTCTGATCCTCGACGAATCCACCTCGATGCTGACGCCGAAAGGCATCGAGGAACTCGGTGCCTTGATGCGCCGCCTCGTCGGACAGGGGTTGGCGATCGTCTTCATCACACACAAGCTCAAGGAGGCGGCGGCCTTCGGTGACCGTATCTCAGTGCTGAAGCTCGGCCGCAAGGTCGGCGAAATTCCACCCGAGCGTTTTCGCACGCTCAGCGAACAGGAGATCATCTCCGAAATCGTGGAGCTGATGTTCGGCAAACAGAAGGACGATCCGGAGGCCGCCGAGCGGCCCACCCGCACGGTCCGTGCCGACGCCGGGCCGCTGCTTCAGGTCGCCGACCTCGCCGTCGCGCCCACCGAAAACGCGCCGGGCCTGTCGTCGATCTCCTTCGACATCCGCCCGGGTGAGATCCTGGGTATCGCCGGCATCGACGGCAACGGCCAGAAACAATTGGCGGAGGCCTTGGCCGGCCAGCGTGCGGCGACCGGTGGCTCGGTGCGGTTGGAAGGCACTGCCATCGAGGCGCTGAGCGTGGGCGAACGCCGCCGGCGCGGCCTTCGTTACCTTACCGACGACCGGCTCGGCGAAGGCACGGTAGGCGCCTTCCCGGTCTCCATCAACTTCTTCCTCAAGCAGGTCGGCGCCTCGCCCTTCTGGCGCGGCGGCGTCGAGCAACGCGCCGAGATCGACAGGCGCGCAGCCCAGCTGGTGCGCGAATACGATGTACGCACGCCGAGCCTGAAGACGCCTGTCGCCCGGCTCTCGGGAGGCAATATCCAGAAGGTGCTCATAGCGCGTGAGCTGGCCGAAGGCGCCAGGGCGGTGATCTTCAACAAGCCGACTTATGGACTCGATCTCGCCAACACGCTTGCCTCGCGCCAGCGCATCCGTGACACGGCGGCGCGCGGGCTCGCCGTGCTGCTGATCTCCACCGACCTCGAGGAATTGATCAGCATGTGCGACCGCATTGCCGTCATCGCCAACGGCTCTTTGGTCGGCACGGTCGCCAATGCCGACGACGCGCGCACCAAGGTCGGCCGCCTGATGATTGGACTGGCCGCATGAGCATCGATACCGCACCCGGCGCCAGCGCCAATGCACTCGACGCCACAAGCGGCGCCGCCACCGGCCGCGATATACTGCACCGGCTGCTGATGACGCTCGGACCTATCCTTGCCGCTCTTATCATTGCCGGCTGCATCCTGCTTGTCGTCGGCGTCGACCCGCTCGCCTATTACGGCTACGTGCTGGAGAAAGGGTTGTTCTCGCCGCTGGGCATCCAGCAGACGCTGACGCGCATGGCGCCGCTTTTGTTCCTCGCCGCGGGCCTGATCGTGGCCTTTCGCGCCGGCATGTGGAACTTGGGCGGCGACGGCCAGTTCCTGCTCGGAGCGGTCACGGCGGCCGCCAGCGCTCCCGTCCTGGTGCAGGTCATGCCTGCCTGGCTGGCGCTGACCTGTTCGTTCCTGATCTCCATGGTCGTGGCAATGGCCTGGTCGCTGCTGCCTGCGCTTCTGCGCGCCTATCAGGGCGTGAACGAGATCATCACCACGCTGATGATGACGTTTCTCGGCACCTCGCTCGCCAACGTGCTGGTCAAGCTCGTGTTCCGCGACCCCGGCACGACCGTGCCGCAGACGCGTACCTTGCCGGTCGAAGACAGGCTGCCGCGGCTCTTCGATACGACCATCACTAGCGGCCTTGTGCTCGGACTTGCGGCGATCATCATCGTGCATCTGGTGATGACGCGGACGGCGTTCGGATTGAAATTGAGGATCGTCGGCGCCAACCCGCGCGCGGCGGTTCATGCCGGGCTTGGCGTGCCTAGGCTGACCGTTGCCGTCTTTGCCATTTCGGCTGGGCTTGCAGGCCTTGCCGGCGCCGTCGACATCATCGGGGTGCAAGGCAATGTCCGCGCCGACTGGAACCCTGCCTACGGCCTGGCGGTCATTCCGGCGGTGTTCCTTGCGCGGATGAACGGCTTTGCCGCGATTGGCTTCGTATTCCTGCTTTCGGTGCTTTCGATCGGCGGCGAGAGCGCGGCGAGGCGGCTTGGCGTGCCCAATCACTTCACCCTGGTGCTGGTCTCGATCATGCTGATCGTGCTCGCGCTCGCCGAGTATATCGACCACCGCTACAATCAGTCGAGAAAGGCCTGAGACATGACCGGGCTCTTCAGCGAAGTTTTTCTCGGCGCGCTGTTGTTCGGCGCAGTGACCGCTGCCGTCCCGCTGCTGCTTGCCGGGCTCGGCGAGCAGTTGTCGGAAAAGGCTGGCGTGCTCAACATCGGCATCGAGGGCATGATGCTAGCCGGCGCCTATCTCGGATTCTTGGGCGCCTTCTATTCGGGGTCGCTTTGGCTCGGCTTCCTCACCGGCGCCGCGGGCGGCATCGCGGTGGCGCTGATCATGGCGCTGCTTTGCGTGCGCATCGGGCTGAACCAGATCGTCATCGGCATCGCGCTGACGCTGGGGCTGGAAGGCCTGACGGCGCTGCTTCATCATTTCCAGTTCTCGCGCAGCTATCCCCGCCTGCCGGCGGCGGACGCGACCGTTATTCCGCTGCTGTCGGACATTCCCGTCGTCGGGCCTGCCTTCTTCAAGCATCACCTGATCGTCTATCTGGCGGTCGCGCTGGTGTTCGCCATGGGCTATCTCTACCGGCGCACGCAGCTCGGCCTCAACCTGCAGGCCGCCGGCGACAAGCCGGCCGCGCTCGACGTCGCCGGCATCGACGTCATCAGGACCCGCACCATCGCGGTGCTGACGACGGGCGCGCTGGCCGGGCTCGGCGGCGCCTACCTCGCCAATGTCGGGGCGGGCCTGTTCATTCCCTTCATCACCAATGGCGCCGGCTTCCTCGGCATCGTGCTGGCCATGCTGGCGCGCGGCCGTCCGGTCTGGGTGCTGTTCGGCGCTCTGCTGTTCGGCGTGTGCCTGTCGCTGACCACGGCCATGCAGGTGGCGGGCATCAACATCCCGACCGACATCATCCAAATGCTGCCGTTCCTGGCGGTGATGATCATGCTGGTGCTTTTCGGGCGGCGCGCCAGCCTGCCTGCAGCACTTGGCATTGCATATGAGCGCGGCGCGCGCTGACAGAAACCAGATGCGCGGACGGGACCCGCGCCAAGATAGGAGACGACAAATGTCGGATACCAAGGTCTACCTGCTCGACGGCGGCTCGCTCGTTCTCGACGGTTATCATGTGTTCTGGAATCGCGGTCCCGGCGGCGAAGTGCGCTTTCCCGTCTATTCGATCCTGATCGAGCATGCCGAGGGCCGGTTCCTCATCGACACCGGCTACGACTACGACCATGTCATGAAAGTGCTGCCTTTCGAGAAGCCGATCCAGGAAAAGCACCAGACCATTCCCGGCGCGCTTGCCTTGCTCGGGCTCGAGCCCAAGGACATCGACGTCGTCGTCAACTCGCATTTCCATTTCGACCATTGCGGCGGCAACAAGTATTTTCCGCACGCAAAGAAGATCTGCCATCGCTCGGAGGTGCCACAGGCCTGCAATCCGCAGCCTTTCGAACATCTCGGCTATTCGGACCTGAGCTTTTCGGCCGAGGCAGCGGAAGCCCGTGGTGCCACCGCGCAGCTGCTGGAGGGCACGACGCGCGCCAATTCGACCTTCGAGGGCATCGAGGGCGATGTCGATCTCGCCAGGGGCGTGAAGCTGATCTCGACGCCCGGCCATTCGATCGGCCACTACAGCCTGCTGGTCGAGTTTCCCAAGCGCAAGCCGATCATGTTCACCATCGACGCCGCCTACACACAGAAGAGCCTGGAGACCCTCTGCCAGGCGGCCTTCCATATCGACCCGGTCGCGGGCGTCAATTCGATGCGCAAGGTGAAGAAGCTGGCCGAGGATCACGGCGCCGAGCTGATGTACTCGCACGACATGGAAAACTTCAAGACCTACAAGACCGGCACCCAGTTCTACGGCTGAACGCCGCCAATCCGGAGAACCACGCCCATGCGCTATTCCGATCATGCCGATCCGGTCATCACCCTGACTGCCGGGCCCGTCAACGCCTATGCCGAAGTGCTGCGTGGCCTCGGCCGTACCGTGCTCTACGACTATGACCCGGCGTTCCAGCTCTTCTACGAAAAGGTGGCCGACAAGGCGCAGAAGGCTATGCGGCTGTCGAACAAGCCGGTCATCCTGCATGGCGAGCCGGTGCTCGGCCTCGAGGCCGCGGCAGCTTCCCTAACCGCCCCTGACGACGTCGTGCTCAACCTTGCGTCCGGAGTTTACGGCAAGGGGTTCGGCTATTGGGCGAAACGCCATTCGCCGCATCTGCTCGAAATCGAAGTGCCTTACAATGAGGCGATCGACCCGCAGGCGGTCGCCGATATGCTTAAGGCGCATCCGGAGATCACCGTCGTTTCCGTCTGTCACCACGACACGCCCTCCGGCACCATCAATCCGATCGACGCCATCGGCGCGCTGGTCTCTGCGCATGGCGCCTACCTCATCGTCGACGCGGTTTCTTCCTTTGGCGGCATGAAGACGCATCCCGAGGATTGCAAGGCCGATATCTATGTCACCGGTCCCAACAAATGCCTGGGCGCTCCTCCCGGCCTCACCATGATGGGTGTCAGCGAGCGGGCCTGGGCCAAGATGAAGGCCAATCCGCTGGCGCCGCGCGCATCGATGCTGAGCATCGTCGACTGGGAAGATGCCTGGTCGAGCGACAAGCCGTTTCCGTTCACGCCTTCGGTCTCGGAGATCAACGGGCTCGATGTCGCGCTCGACCTCTATCTCAACGAGGGGCCGGAGGCGGTGTGGGCGCGCCACGCGCTTACAGCCAGGGCCATGCGCGCGGGCGTCGCGGCGATGGGCTTGTCGATCTGGGCAGCCAGCGACGGGATCGCGTCGCCAACCACCACCGCGGTTCGCACCCCCGAAGGTGTCGACGAGAAGGCGCTTCGCCAGGCAGCCCGCGCCCGCTACGGCGTGGTGTTTTCATCAGGTCGCGGCGAAACGCTGGGTAAGCTGACGCGCATCGGCCACATGGGACCGACCGCCCAGCCGATCTACGCGATCGCGGCGCTGACGGCGCTTGGCGGCGCCATGAACGCGGCCGGCCAGAAACTGGCAATCGGCAAAGGCATCGACGCGGCAGTGGCCGTCATCGACGCTGACGCCTGAACGGACATCATCGGATCACGGATCGAGGGAGAAATTTCATGACTGGACGGCTTGCGGGAAAGACGGCCCTCGTGACAGGGGCGGCGCAGGGTATCGGCAAAGCGATCGCGGCGCGGCTGGCGGCCGATGGCGCGATCGTCATCGTCAGCGACATCAACGCCGATGGCGCCAAGGCGGCCGCCGCGTCGATCGGCGGGAAAGCGAAGGCTATCGCCGCCGATATCTCCGATCCGGCATCCGTCAAAGCGCTTTTCGCTGAAATCCAGGCACTGACCGGTGGCGTCGACATACTGGTCAACAATGCCAGCATCGTGCCCTTCATCGCCTGGGACGATGTCGATCTCGACCATTGGCGCAAGATCATCGACGTAAATCTGACAGGCACCTTCATCGTCACCCGTGCGGCCACTGACCAGATGCGGGCGGCAAACAAGGCAGGACGAGTGATCAGCATCGCCTCCAACACCTTCTTTGCGGGGACCCCCAACATGGCGGCCTATGTCGCGGCCAAGGGCGGCGTCATCGGCTTCACCCGGGCGCTGGCCACGGAACTTGGCAAATACAACATCACGGCGAATGCGGTGACGCCCGGCCTGATCGAGAGCGATGGCGTCAAGGCGAGCCCGCACAACGAGGCGTTCGGCTTCGTCGAGATGCTGCAGGCGATGAAGGGCAAGGGCCAGCCCGAGCATATCGCCGACGTCGTGTCCTTCCTGGCGAGCGAGGACGCCCGCTGGATCACCGGCCAGACGCTGAATGTCGACGCCGGGATGGTCAGGCATTAGCCACCTGAGGCTGAAAATTCCGACGACCACGTAGCTGAAGCTGCTCGGGCTGCCGTTGAGGCAGCCAACGACATCCGCCCTGTAGCTGGGTTTGTCCCCGATCCCGGCGCCATCACGTCTTCCAGGCGGCACCGGCCCACGGCCACTGGCACATCCGCCGGAACCGTCATCGCCCGGCGCCGTCGATTCGAGTTCGTCGACAAGGAAGGGGCCGCTGCTTCGGTTTCGGCGAAGCAAAGGACAGAAAAAGACTTCTTTAGGCGACCCGGCCCGGATGCTCTCTTGCGGGACCTAGAACAAGGCCCGCCTGGGAGGGCGACGCATAACAAGAGAGCGGCTGCCGAAACGACAGCCTGGCATACGCCACTCGAATGAGGTCGATGCCGGTAACAGCCATGGGGAACCACGACAATGAAGACATTCCGCAATTGCCTGATGACCGCGGTCAGTGCAGGCCTGCTGGGCTTGGGGCTTGCCGCTCCCGCCGACGCCGGCGCCATTCGCCTCGGCATGACCACCTGGGTGGGCTACGGGCCGCTGTTTCTTGCCCGCGACCTCGGCTACTTCAAGGAAGCCGGCGTCGACGTCGAGCTGAAAGTGATCGAAGAATCGGCGCTCTATATGGCGGCGGTCGCCGGCGGTGATCTCGATGGCGCGGCATCCACAGTCGACGAACTGATGAAGTACCGCTCCGACGACCTCTGCTTCAAATATGTCGTGGCGCTTGACGACAGCCACGGCGGCGACGGCGTCGTCACGCAGGCGGACGTCAAGTCGCTCAAGGATTTGAAGGGCCAGCCCGTCGCCCTGAACGAGGGCTCCGTTTCCGAATTCTGGTTCAATGTTCTCCTGAAGAAGGAAGGCATGACCGAGGACGATGTCAGCGTCACCAACATGACCGCTGACGACGCCGCGACGGCCTTCATCGCCGGCCAGGTTCCCGCCGCGGTGACCTGGGAGCCTCACCTCACCGAAGTCCGCAAGGGCGGCAAGGGAAAGGTGCTGATCGACTCCACGACGACGCCTGGCCTGATCGTCGACGTGATCGCGCTCAAATGCGACCTGATCGAGAAGCATCCCGAGGATGTGAAGGCTTTGATCAAGGGCTATTACAAGGCGGTCGACTACATCAAGACCAATCCGGACAAGGCCTATGAGATCATGGCCAAGGGCATTGGTGGCTATCTCGAGAAGCCCGAGGATTTCGCGGCCGGCGCCCAAGGCGTGCGCTACTACGACCGCGCCCGCAACCTGGAGTTCTTCGGCACTCCGGACAAGAGCGAGGCGTCCGACCTGGTGAACTTCGCCCAGGATGTCTGGGGCAAGGCCGGCAAGCTCAAGATGACGATCGACGCGAAGACCATCCTCGATACCGATTTCATCAAGGAACAGTGAGCTTCGAAACTGACAGGGTCGGTCCCTCGGGCCGACCCTGATTTCTCGAAAGCCAGAGTTTCGCGCCCAGATCAACGGAGGCCATCTTATGGCACAGAGGCGAACGGCGTGGACACGCCTGACGACCCCATTCGCCAACATTCCCGCCAGCACCGCAACCACGCTCGCATTGGCAATGTGGATAGCCGTGATCGGCGGCTGGGCTCTTCTGTCCTACGGCCGAGTCGTGCCGAACATGTTCCTGCCGACGCCCGGAACCGTGCTGCAGACGGCCTATCGCATGTCGCTCGACGGCAGTCTTTTCTATCACACGTTCACCAGCGCCAAGGTGGTGATCCTGGGCTTCGTCGTATCCTCGCTGATCGCGGTGCCGCTGGGGCTGTGGATGGGCACCTATCGGGCGGTGCAGGCGCCGTTGGAGCCGCTGGTCAACTTCATCCGCTACCTGCCGGTGACCTCCTTCGTGCCGCTGTTCATCCTGTGGATCGGCATCGGCATCGAGCAGCGCATCGCGGTCATCTTCTTCGGCACCTTCTTCCAGCAGCTCGTGATGATCTCCGACTGCGCGCGCAGCGTCTCCCGGGATCTGGTCAACGCCTCCTACACATTGGGCACCAAGCGCTCGGAAGCAGTGTGGCACGTCATTTTCCCCGCCGCGCTTCCCGCGATCCTCGACACGCTTCGCGTCACCATGGGCTGGGCCTGGACATATCTCGTTGTGGCCGAGCTCGTGGCGGCGTCGAGTGGTCTCGGCTATATCAGCCTCAAGGCGATGCGCGGCTTCCAGGTCGATGTGATCTTCATGGCGATCGCCGCGATCGGGCTTCTTGGTCTCATCACCGACACGGCATTCCGCATTCTCCGGGCGAGGGTCGCGCCATGGGCGCCTTGATCATGAACGCCTCCTCGCAAACCGCAGCCGGATCAAGGGTAGTGATGACCGAAACCGTCAAGGCGAACAATCCGGCCGCAACCGCCCATCCAGCCGGCGATCGGCTTTCGGCCGGTACCACGATGGCCATCGAGGACGTGACATTGCGCTATGGCGACGCCAATGGCGTGCTGGCGCTGGACGATGTGTCGCTGCAGGTCGCCAAGAACGAATTCTGCGTTATCGTCGGTCCGTCAGGATGCGGCAAATCCAGCCTGCTTTATCTCGCCGCCGGCCTCAACGACGCGACCTCGGGCAGCATCAAGGTGGACGGCAGGGAAGTGATCGAGCCCGGACCCGACAGGGGCATGGTGTTCCAGAGCTACACCCTGTTTCCCTGGCTCACGGTGCGCGCCAACATAGAGTATGGACCCAAGCGCAAGGGCTTGCCGGCAGAACAGCGCAAGCGGATCGTCGACCAGTATCTGAACGAGGTCGGCCTCGCGCCGTTTGCGGACCATTATCCCGCGCAGCTTTCCGGCGGCATGAAGCAGCGCGTGGCGATCGCCCGCGCCCTTGCCAACGACCCGGCCGTGCTGCTGATGGACGAACCGTTCGGCGCTCTCGACAGCCAGACGCGCGGCACCATGCAGAAGCTGCTGCTTCGCGTGTGGGAGCGGCAGCAGAAGACGGTGCTGTTCGTCACCCACGACATCGACGAAGCGCTCGTTCTGGGCGATCGCGTCCTGGTGATGACGGCGCGGCCTGGCAAGATCAAGGCCGAGATCAAGGTCGACATCCCGCGGCCGCGCTCGATGGACGTGATCCTCGAACCCGACTTCATCGCACTCAAGCGCCGTATCCTGGGCCTCCTGCACGACGAGATCGACGAAGATCACTGAGAGCAATATCAAATGATAGTTGGGGCGGACCAGCAGCGTCGCTCGCGGATCTGCCTCAATGTTGAAAGACGAGCCGGCCTTCACGTTTCGCCGTAGCGCGCCGCGCCGAGGATCATCTCCGAAGCCTTCTGCCCGATCATCATGCTTGGCGCGTTGGTGTTGCCGCCGATCAGCTTCGGCATGACGGAGGCATCCGCAACTCGAAGCCCGTCCACGCCGCGAACCTTCAGCGTAGCGGGATCGACGACGGCCATGTCGTCCGTTCCCATCTTGCAAGTCCCGACCGGGTGATAGACGGTCAGCGCTTCGGCGCGCAGATAGGCGAGGATCTCGTCATCGCTGCTTATATCCTTGCCCGGAAGCATCTCCTTGCCGCGCACCGTGTCGAATTCGGACGAGGCAAAAATCCGGCGCGCGATCTTGATGCCTTCGACCAGCACCATGGCGTCGTCCTCATTCGCGAGGAAGCGGTGGTCGATCAGAACATCCCGGCGAGCGCTGTCCCGCGACAGCCTGATCTCGCCCACGCTTTTCGGCCTGAGCACGCAGGTGTGAACGGCGTAGCCGTGACCGTATTCGATCAGCCTGCCGCGATGGCTGCGATAGCCCGGCACGAAGTGGAACTGGATGTCGGGAAGCCCGTTCGAGTGCCTGGTCTTCGCAAAGCCGCCGGCTTCGACATAGTTGGTTGTGAGCATGCCCTTGCGGCGTACGAAATACTGGAGCGGCGCGGCGGCGATGCGCGGCAGGTTGGCTATCGACAGGCCGAGCGTCCTGGTGCTCCTGGAGCGCACGGTGATCATGCCGTCGACATGGTCCTGCAGGTTCTTGCCGACGCCCGGCAGGTCGAGGACCGGCGTGATACCGATCTGCTTCAGCTCGGCTGCCGGTCCGATGCCTGAGGCCATCAATATCCTGGGCGAGTTGATGGCGCCGGCCGAAAGCACGATCTCGCGGGCGGCCGAGAGCGTCTTCTGCTGACCCTCGTGCCGCACGCGCATCCCGGTGGCGCGGCTCTCGGCGATGACCAGATCGATCACCTCGCATTCGCTGAGCAAAGTCAGGTTCCTGCGGTCGAGCACCGGACGCATGAAGGCGCTGAAGCTGCTGAAGCGTTGACCGCGATCCTGCGTGACGTTGTAGATGCCGAGGCCGAACTGGCTTTCGGCGTTGAAGTCGGTGTTGGCGGGCAGGCCGGCGTTCTTGCCGGCCTTGACGAACATGCTTGAAAGCACGTTCGGATCGCGCGGATTGTCGACCAGCAGCTCGCCGCTAGTGCCGTGATAGCGCGGATCCTGGCCGAGCAGATTGCGCTCCAGCTTCCTGAACACGGGCAGCACGTCCCGGTAAGCCCAGCCGGCGCAGCCGAGTGCGGCCCATTCGTCATAGTCCTCGGCGGCGCCGCGAATATAGACCATCGAGTTGATCGAGCTGGATCCGCCCAGCGCCTTGCCGCGGTTGACCGGAATCCTGCGGTCGTTGAGATGGGGCTGCGGCACGCCGACGAAACAATAGTCGTAGTTCGGATTGCCGTAGAGCGAGAGGATGCCGGCCGGCACCTTGACCCGAAGGCTGTTGTCGCTGCCGCCGGCCTCGATCAGGCACACGCTGATTGACGGATCGGCGCTCAGCCGATTGGCCACCACGCAACCGGCCGAGCCGGCTCCGACGACAATGTAGTCAAAGCTTTCAGTCTGCATGCCCAACCCCTCGGGAATGCCGAAACTCTAGGTGCGTCTCTCGGCGCGAGAAATTCGGAAATGGTTACGCGTGACTTCGGAGATTCGTTATGGGCTCGCGCTGGTACGTGCTGCTACTTGTGAGCGCCAGAAGCGGTCGGATGGCGCAGCCTGTCTGCATCCGCCCGTGGCCCAAGGTCGGTTTCATCCCGCGCGGCGAGAGCTGTCGGATGATCAAAAAAGGACTGAGCATGTCGGTTGAGACGATAGACACGCTTGTCGTTGGCGGCGGCCAGGCGGGGGTGGCCATGAGCGAGCACCTGAGCAAATGCGGGGTGCCCCATCTCGTCCTCGAGCGCGGCCGGATTGCCGAGCGCTGGCGCTCGCAGCGCTGGGATTCGCTGGTCGCCAACGGCCCGGCCTGGCACGACCGTTTCCCGGGCATGGAGTTTCCCGTGACGGGTCCCGACGGCTTTCCGTCCAAGGAGGAGGTCGCGGACTATTTCGTCGCCTACGCCAAGCAGATCAACGCGCCGATCCGCTGCGGCGTCGAGGTCAAGCTCGTGCAGAGGAATGTCGGCCGTCCGGGATTCCGCGTCGAAACGTCGGATGGCGTGATCGAAGCCAACAGCGTCGTCGCCGCGACCGGACCTTTCCAGGTCCCCGTCATCCCCTCTCTCGTACCTGCTGATGCCGGCCTCCTGCAAATCCACTCCAGCGCCTACCGCAATCCGGCGCAATTGCCGAAAGGCGCCGTGCTGGTGGTCGGCGCGGGATCTTCGGGCGTGCAAATTGCCGATGAGCTCCAGCGCGTCGGAAGGCGCGTCTATCTCTCGGTCGGCCCGCATGATCGTCCGCCGCGTTCCTATCGCGGGCGCGACTTCTGCTGGTGGCTCGGCGTCCTCGGCAAATGGGACCTCGAAACGCCAGGGCCTGCCACGGAACATGTCACGATCGCGGTCAGCGGCGCGCGCGGCGGCGAGACGATCGATTTCCGCCGTCTGGCCGCGCAAGGGCTGACGCTCGTCGGTATGACAAAGGCATACCAGGACGGCGTGATGAGTTTCGCGCCCGATCTTGCCCAAAATATCGCGCGAGGCGACGCCAATCTGAAGTCGCTGCTGGACGAGGCCGACGCCTATGTCGCTCGCAACGGACTCGACCTCCCGGAAGAGCCCGCTCTCCGCAAAATAGGTCCGGACCCGGACTGCTTGACCAATCCGATCCTCGAGCTCGATCTGGCCAAGGCCGGGATCGCGACGATCATCTGGGCGACGGGCTTCGCCGTCGACTACAGCTGGCTGAAGGTCGATGCCTTCGACGAGAAGGGCCGGCCAAGGCATCAGCGCGGCGTTTCGACCGAGCCGGGGATCTATTTCCTGGGCCTGCCCTGGCAATCGCGCCGAGGGTCGAGTTTCATCTGGGGCGTCTGGCATGATGCCAAGCATGTGGCAGATCGCATTTCGACGCAGCGCAAATATCTGGCCTACCATGCCGCCGCGAAGCGCGAGACCGTGGACGCCTGACCAAAGCTGCGAGCCCGATTCAATTGGAGACCAAGATGGCGCATACGCGAATTCGCAAATTCAACACCAAGGACACCTATCCCGAGCAGAAGCTCGACAACGACCTCTGCCAGGCGGTCGTCACGCGCGGCGGCCGCACCGTCTATCTGCGCGGCCAGTGCCCGCAGGATCTCGACACGGCCAAGAATATCGACAGCCATGATCCGGTCGAGCAGACCCATAAGGTCATGCAGAATATCAGGCAGCTCATTGAGGAGTGCGGCGGCAGAATGGAGCATCTGGTGAAGGTGGTGGTCTACATCACTGACGTCCGCCACCGCGAGGCCGTCTACCGGACGATGGGCGAATACATCAAGGGCGTGCATCCGGTTTCGACCGGCTTGGTCGTATCGGCCCTCGCGCGGCCGGAATGGCTGGTTGAGATCGACGGCACGGCCGTCATTCCGGACTGAGCGTCATGACATTCTCCATTGTGGCGCGGTGCCGGCGGACAGGCATGTTCGGGGTAGCGGTCTCTTCGTCCTCGCCTGCCGTCGCGGCGCGCTGCGCCTACGCGCAGGCGGGCGTTGGTGCGGTTGCCAGCCAGAACGTTACCGACCCGACGCTCGGAGTCCAGGCTTTGGAGCTCATGGCGCGTGGCGCTACCGCCGCCGAGGCCGTCGCGATCATCAAGCGCACGGCGACCTTCAGCGAATACCGTCAGGTGCTGGCGGTCGACGCGGCCGGCGGCAGTGCGATCCACTCAGGGCCTAAAGCGCTCGGTATCTGGGCCGAGGCGCACGGCGAGGACGTCGCCTGCGGCGGCAACCTGCTCGCGAATGATGGTATCCCGCAGGCCATGGTCGATGCGTTCCTCGCGTCCGAGGGCGATCTCGGCGACCGGCTGATCGCCACGATGCGCGCCGCGCTCAAGGCGGGCGGGGAGGCGGGGCCTGTCCGCTCCGCCGGCATGAAGCTGGCACGCGATGTGTCCTGGCCCGTCGCCGACCTACGTTGCGACTGGACCGAGGATTGCCCGATCGAGCAACTGGCTGCGCTGTGGGACATCTACAAGCCCCAGCTCGATGCCTATGTCACCCGCGCCCTCAACCCATCCGACGCGCCGAGCTATGGCGTTCCCGGTGACGAGTAATACCGGAAGTCTGGGCCAGAATGAGCGAACTCAGCCACAAGGAGTGGATCGGCAAGGCGTCGGCGATCCGTTTTCGCGACAAGGCGTTCATCGACGGCAAGGCAATACCGGCGCGCTCCGGACGGACCTTCGCCAGCATCAATCCGGCAACGGGAGCGACGCTCGCCGAGGTTGCCTCCTGCGGTGAAGAGGATGTCGACCTTGCGGTCGCCGCAGCCCGACGCAGCTTCGAGGCCGGCGTCTGGTCGCGAACGAGTCCTCAGCATCGCAAGGAGGTGCTGCTGCGGCTGGCGACGTTGTTGCGCGAGAACCTACAGGAACTCGCGCTGCTGGAGTCGCTGGACATGGGCAAGCTGGTCAAGGATGCCGCCACCATCGATGTGCCGGGCTCGGCGGCGATCTTCCAATGGTATGCCGAAGCCATCGACAAGGTCTATGACGAGGTGGCGCCGACGGGGCAGGGTGACCTTGCTCTGGTGCGGCGCGAGCCCGTTGGGGTGGTGGGCGCCGTGGTGCCGTGGAATTTCCCGCTCGACATGGCGACCTGGAAATGCGCGCCCGCATTGGCTGCGGGCAATTCGGTTGTGCTGAAGCCAGCCGAGCAATCGCCTTTCTCGGCGCTGAGGCTGGCCGAGCTCGCCATGGAGGCGGGCTTGCCCGCCGGTGTGCTCAATGTGGTGCCAGGTCTCGGCGAGACCGCCGGCCAGGCGCTTGGCCGGCATATGGATGTCGATTGCCTTGCCTTCACCGGCTCGACCGCCGTTGGCAAGCTGTTCCTGCAATATTCCGGCCAATCGAACATGAAGCAAATATGGCTGGAGACCGGCGGCAAGAGCCCAAATCTGGTGTTCGCGGATTGCACCGATCTCGATGTGGCGGCCGAAATGGCTGCCTTCGGCATCTTCTTCAACCAGGGGCAGGTCTGCTCGGCCAATTCCCGGCTGCTGGTGGAGCGCAGCATCAAGGATGCGCTGGTGGAGAAGCTGGCGGAGCGGGCGGCGGCGACCCAGCCGGGCGACCCACTCGACCCGGTGTCTAGAATGGGAGCGATGGTCGATGCACGGCATGCCGCGACCGTCATGCGCTTCATCGATGGCGGCAGGAAGTCCGCACGGCTCGTGGCTGGCGGCGACCGGGTGGCGGTCGATGGGCGAGGCAGCTTCGTGCAGCCGACGATCTTCGACGAGGTCTCGCCGGACGATCCGCTCGCCCGCGACGAGATATTTGGTCCGGTGCTGTCGGTGATCGCCTTCGACAGCGAAGAGGAGGCAATCCGGCTTGCCAATGGCAGCGTCTATGGCCTGGCGGCGTCCCTGTGGACCGACAGCCTGTCACGCGCCCACCGCGTTGCCGAGGGGCTGCGCGTGGGCACGGTCTCTGTGAACACAGTCGATGCGCTGAGCCCGATGACGCCCATCGGCGGCTTCAAGCAGTCCGGCTTCGGGCGCGACCTGTCGCTGCACGAGCTCGACAAATACACCGCGCTGAAGACCACCTGGATCAAGTACTGAGGAGGGGCCGCGACTTGATTGCAGCGACCAAACGGGCATCATAGCAGCCCATGCCGCTCCGCTTCACGCTCAGACAGCTCGAATATTTCGTCGCCGTTGGCGAAGCCGGTTCGATCGCCAAGGCGGCCGAGCAGGTGAACGTCTCACCGCCGTCTATCTCGGCCTCGATCGCGCAGCTCGAAGCGGAGTTCGGCGTCCAGCTCTTCGTGCGCAAGCATTCGCATGCGCTGGCGCTGACCGCGGGCGGGCGCCTGTTCCTCAAGGAGGCCGCGCGCCTGCTCAACGATGCCGACGCGCTGCACGACATTGCCGGCGATATCGCCGAAAAGGTGCGCGGGCCGCTGGCGGTCGGCTGCCTGCTCACTTTCGCGCAGATCGTGCTGCCGGCGCTGCGCCGGAAATTCGAGGACGCCTATCCCGATGTGCGCGTTCGCCAGTTCGAGCGCAACCAGGGACAATTGTTCGAGATGCTGCAGCGCGGCGAAATAGACGCCGCGCTGACCTACGATCTCGAACTGTCACAGGACATGACGTTCGAGCCGCTGATGCATTTGCCGGCCTATGTGATGCTGCCGGCCGCGCATCGCCTGGCGGGAAGGGCGGGCATCACGCCCGAGGAACTGGTCGACGAGCCGATGGTGCTGCTCGATCTCCCTTACAGCCGGGAGTACTTCCTCTCGGCTTTCCAGGGGCTGCGGCCCAAAATCGCCGAGCGCACCGGCGACATCGCCGTGATGCGTTCGATGGTGGCCAACGGCTTCGGCTACGGCATCGCCAATATGCGGCCGCTCAACGCCATGTCGCCGGACGGCAAGCTGCTGGTCTTCGTGCCTCTGCTGGGCGAGATCAGGCCGCTGACCATGGGCATTGCACTGCCTAACGCCGAACACCGCACGCTGACGGTGCAAGCCTTCATCGACCACTGCCGCCGCTTCGTCGTCGAGCAGGGCGTCTTCGGCACCGAACGCATCGTCAAATGAAGGATATCACGGCCAGCCGTCGGCGAGCCGCAACAGCAGCCGCTCCAGCATCTCGTCGCAGCGCCGCAACTGCTCGACGCTGACATATTCGTCCGGCTTGTGTCCCTGTGCCATCGAGCCTGGTCCGCAGACGACGGAAGGCGTGCCGAGATCGCGGCTGAACAATCCGCCTTCCGTGCCGAAGGCGACTTTCATTGTGCTGTTGGCGCCGGTCAGCGATTTGACGAAGGCGACGGCTTCGGACGTCGTCGGCGTGTTGAGGCCCGGATAGGTGTTGGTGATCTCGATGTCGATTGCGGCCTCGGAAGCGATCGAAGCGGCATCCGCGGCAATGCGCGCCGCGGCGCCGCGCAGCCTGTCGAGAATGCCGGCGGCATCGTCGGCGGCGACATTGCGGATCTCGAAATCGACCACGCAAAGGTTGGGCACGATGTTGAGCGCCACTCCGGCATTGATCTTTCCGACATGCACCGTCGTGTAGGGAATGTCGTAATCGCCGTCGCGGGCGCCTTCGCGGGCAAGCCGGTCCTGTTCGTCGCGCAGGGCGCGCACGAAATCGCAGCCGAGATGGATGGCATTGAGCGCCAGCGGGGCGAGAGCCGAATGACCTTCGCGTCCCTTGCAGACGGCGCGCGCCGCGAGCTTGCCCTTGTGCCCGGTAGCCACCTGCATGTTGGTCGGCTCGCCGACGATGCAGAGCAACGGGCGTCGAGGTGCCGCGCTCAGCATTTCGATCAGGTCGTGCACGCCGAGGCAGCCGACCTCCTCGTCGTAGGAGAGCGCCACATGCAAGGGCGTGCGCAGCGGCATCTTCGAAGCCTTGAGACAGGCGGCGAGCGCCGAGGCGACGAAACCCTTCATGTCCGCAGCGCCGCGTCCGTAAAGCTTGCCGTCGCGCGCGGTCATTTCGAATGGCGGCAGAGTCCAGTTCTGGCCATCGACGGGAACGACGTCGGTATGGCCGGAGAGCATAATGCCGGGCCCGTCGGACGGGCCGATCGTGGCAAAGAGGTTCGCCTTGTGGCCGTCGGCGCTGTGGATGAGTTGGCTGGCTATGCCGTTTTCCCCGAGCAGATCCACCACATAGCGGATGAGATCGAGGTTCGAGTCACGGCTCACCGTCGGGAAGGAGATCAGCTGTTCGAGGATCCTTATGCTGTCCATGTCTGTTGCCTCGTTGCCGCTATCGGCTGTGTAGCATCGTGGCGCGGCGGCGCTGAAGTCGCATTTGGCTCAGCTCCGGTTCATCGCAGGCTAATTCCCAGACGCGCGATTAGGCGTGCCCTAATCCGCACAGAAGAATTCCGTAGTTTTCCTGCGCCAGCGCCAACGTATGAGTAGTCTCCGGAGCATCGGCAGCGCCAGCCGACGGGAAGGGAAGTACCATGCGCGACCCACGCTACGACATTCTGTTCGAGCCGATGAAGATCGGTCCGGTGACCGCCAAGAACCGCTTCTATCAGGTTCCGCACTGCAATGGCGGCGGCTATCGCGATCCGTCGGCCGCGGCCGAGATGCGCCGCATGAAGTCCGAAGGCGGATGGGGCGTCATCTTCACCGAGCAGACGGAGATGCATCACACCTCCGAGATCACGCCTTTCATCGAGCTCCGGCTGTGGGACGACGCCGACATTCCGGCTTTGGCCAAGATGGCGAAAGCCATGCACGAATATGGCGCGCTCGCCGGCGTCCAGCTCGCCTATTCCGGCATCAACGGTCCCAACCTCTACACCAAGGAGGTCCCGCGCGGACCGTCGGCGCTGCCGATCCGCACCTTCACCAACGATCCGGTGCAGGCCCGCGCCATGGACAGAGAGGATATACGCGACCTGCGCCGCTGGCACCGCAACGCCTTCAAGCGCGCCAGGCAGGCAGGTTTCGATTTGGTCTGCCTCTACGGCGCGCACGGCTTCGGCATCATCCAGCATTTCCTGTCCACCGCCACCAACCAGCGCAGAGACGAATATGGTGGCTCACTGGAGAACCGTTCGCGGCTGATGCGCGAGCTGATCGAGGAAGGGCGCGACGCGATCGGCGACACCTGCGGCCTGACGCTCAGGCTGTCGCTGGATGAGATGATCGGGGAGCTTGGCTTCGCCAATTCGGAAGTCCGCGACTTGATCGAGATGCATGCCGACCTGCCTGATCTGTGGGACCTTGCCCATGGCGCCTGGGAGGATTGCTCGGGGCCGTCGCGTTTCAAGGAAGAGGCGGCGCAGGAGAGCCTGGTCTCCGGCATCAAGAAGCTGACCTCGAAGCCGGTCGTCGGCGTCGGCCGCTTCACCTCGCCGGACGTGATGGTGCGGATGATCAAGTCGGGCACGCTCGACTTCATCGGCTGCGCGCGCCCGTCTATCGCCGATCCGTTCCTGCCGCGGAAGGTCGAGGAGGGACGCATCGAGGACATACGCGAATGCATCGGCTGCAACATCTGCATCACCGGGGACATGACGATGTCGGTCTCGCGCTGCACGCAGAACCCGACCTTCATGGAAGAATGGCGCAAGGGCTGGCATCCGGAGCGCATGCAGGCCAAGGGCGACAGCGACAGCGTGCTGATCGTCGGCGCCGGGCCAGCCGGACTGGAGGCCGCCCGCGCGCTCGGCTTGCGCGGCTATCGGGTGGCCTTGGCGGAAGCGGGTACCGAACTCGGCGGCCGCGTGGCGCGCGAGTGCCTGCTGCCGGGCCTCTCGGCCTGGGGCAGGGTGCGAGACTATCGCCAATACCAGATCAGCCAGATGCCGAATGTCGACATCTATTTCGAAAGCCGGCTGTCGGCGGACGACATCCTGTCCTTCGGTTTCCAGAACGTCGCCATCTCCACAGGATCGACCTGGCGGCGCGATGGCGTCGCGCGCGCTCACGTCGTGCCGATGCCGTGCGTCGACGCGGCCATGCCGGTCTACACGCCGGACGATCTGATGGACGGCAAGGTGCCTTGCGGCAATGTCGTGCTGTTCGATGACGACCACTATTACATGGGCGGCGTGCTTGCCGAGCTGATGGCCCGCCGGAGCGCTAGGGTCACCCTGGTGACGCCATCGGCCTATGTCTCGGACTGGACCCGCAACACGCTGGAGCAGGGCGCCATCCACCGCCGTCTGGCGGAGCTGGGGGTTGATATCGTCCTCAACAGAACCGTCACGAGCATCGCTTCGGGCGGCGTGGTAACGGCCTGCGTCTATACCGGCGCGCGGCAGGAACTGGCGGCCGACGCCGTCGTCCTGGTCACGTCGCGCAATCAGGACGATGCGGTCTGGCGCGCGCTGAAAGCCCGGAAAAATGAATGGGCCGACAACGGTATCCGGTCGGTCAAGGTCATCGGCGACGCCGAAGCGCCAGGGCCGATCGCCTGGGCGACCTATGCCGGCCACCGCTTCGCCCGCGAGCTGGACGAGGCCGATATCGGCGATGCCTTGCCTTTCCGGCGGGAAGTGGCGGCGCTGACGGCGGATTAGAGCCGGTTCAGGTCAATCACACGTAGCCGCTGCCTTGAGCGCTTCTGCGCGGGAGGGCGCGGGCAAATTTCCGATCCGTCGAACAGCGGCGTAGAACCTCGGATAGTCGCGTGCGCACAAGTCGAACAGGTGAAGGAATGCCGGAACCTCTTCGCCGTAGACTGCGGTCGCGGCGAGCTTCGCGTTGTTGATCGGGCTGTCGAACCAAGCGTCGTATCCGCGGTATCCGGCCCAGTGCTTGTCGCGCATCTTTCGGTAGCGCATCCGCAGCGTGTCGATCGTGGCGGCCTTGGCGGCCGCCATCTGCGCCGGGCTGCGGGGACTTCCATAGACCTGTTTCAGCTCATCCCGGGTCTTCGAGATCAGTCCGAGAAAATCCGCCTTGCGCTTGCGATCGACTTCGTAGCTGCGCAATCCGGCGCGATTGCCGGTGGCCCGGAGCCATTTCCTAGTGCCCGTGGTTTCGACGGTAACCGCGAACGCCTCGTTGAACGCGGAGTCGCCGTTCACATAGAGTTTCTGATGCGCCAGTTCATGGAAGACAAGGCTGGCGAGATAGGTGTCGTTCTGGCGCAGCATGGTGCTGAGCAGCGGGTCGCTGAACCAGCCCAGCGTGGAATAGGCCGTGATCCCTGTCACATAGACGTCCAGCCCCTGCCGCTGCAGCGTGGCGGCATTTTCGAGCGCATCCTTGCGTGAAAAATAGCCCTTATAGGGAACGCAGCCGAACACAGGAAAGCACCATGTTATCGGGGTGAGCGAGTATTGCGGCGCGGCAAAGACCGCCAAGGTCACATCGTCGCGACCGACATCGACATAGCTGCGGTAGCTGTTGTTGTCGGGCAGCGCCAGTTCTTCCGTGGCAAAGCGGCGGATGGCGCTGGCCGACGTCAGCTTGGCGCGCAATGGCGCCGGCGTCGACGGATCACGGATCAGCTTCGCGACATTCTTGCGCGCCGCCATGATCTCGACATGGCCCTCGAACGATTGCGCATAGTAGGAAATGCTGGTGCACCCGGTCGCGCCGGAAGCCATGATGACAGCGGCAAGCAACAGAAAAACGCGCTTCAAAGCTTGCCCACCGCCTGCTCATCTCCTCGGGAGCGAATATCCCTTGCTCCCGAGTCTCAAACAGGCGCACCTGTTTTCGTCAAGACCTCGAGCGGCGGCGCGGCGGTTGCCGTCCCATCAAGACTTGACGATTTCCGTCACGCAGTGGACGTAGTCCATGCGATGGCCTTCGGGAGCTAGCGCAACGTCGGCTTCATAGGCGGCGTAGAAATCGTCGATGATCGCGGAGCGTTCGCTTGGCGGTCGCGAGGGATCGAGCGCGTTGGCAAAAACGGTCTCGGACCAGGAGCGAAGCGTCGGCACATAGGCGTGGGCGAAATCCTGTGCATTGCGATGGGTCCGGAAGGCTTCCGCATAGGGGCAGGGCGTCACCATGGTGAACATCGTCGCCAGCCTTAGTCCGGCTTGCGACACAGGCGAAGCGGGATCGCGGAAGGGTGCCGCGAACTCGTCGGGAGTCTTGTAGAATTGCTGGAAGGTCGCGTTGACATATTCCGTCTCGCTGATCCGTCCGGCGCGGACCAGATCGCGCCAATGGCGCGCGAAGCTGTCGAACATGTCGACGCCCGTCGTATGTCCGAGATACCGGCCTTCCTCGTCGACGCAGAAATTGGCCAGCGCAAGCCGCCCGCCTGATCGTAATTCGCGCGCCCTGGCGAGCAGGATCGTCTCCCAGTCGCGCAGCGCCCGGGCGCGGAACTGCTCGCGCTCGGCATTGCTTGCACCGACCGCCTGGACGTGATCGGCGATCATGCACGGCCGCTTGCTGATCCAATGCATCGCTGTTGCGGAGAAGCCGAACGAGAGCGAATCGTCCGGCAGGATCTGTCGATAGAAGCTGGTGCCGCTGCCGAAGATGTAGAGGCCGGGTGTCTCGGCCAGCGGAACCTCCGTGGAGGTCCCCAGAAGTCCCTGGGTCAGCCGGAACAGAGTCGAGAAATCATTGTGGGGCAGGTCGGTGTAGGTGATCGATATGGCTCGGTTCGGTTCCCTCTCCCGAACGGCGCCGACCAGCCGTCGCATCATGTCCATGGAGGTGCCGCCGTCGGCGGCACCGAAATCGGCGATCGCGAAGGGCAGGCCGTCAGCCAATCGGGGCATCCCGGCAACTGCCTTGACGACGAGGTCGCCGACCTTGTCGATGACGTATTTGGCGCCGACGGTGTTGGCCGAATAGTAGCCTGCGCCACGCATGGCGATCTTCTGGCCGTCGGCTGCGCTCATCTCTTTCTCCCCTTGTTATTCATCGTCCACCCGGCCGCCGCCGGCACCGCGCACGCGCGACCTTTCGCTTTCCGGCACATAGGTCCTGGCGGCGAAGGAATTGAGCGCCGCAAGTGTCCGCTCATCAATCGCGCCGCGCCGGCCTGTGGCTGGCTGCTCGGTTTCGGCGCGGCGTTCGATGACGACATCGGCGCGCGTCGCCAACCCCACGCGCCCCGCCACGCGCATCTCCGACCGGCGCAGCATGGCGTCGAGCCAGACCGGCAGGCCGACATCAAGGATTGGCAGCGGCAGGGCGCTCGCCGGAACCGGTTCGTCGAGCAGCAGGGCCGCCGTCCGGATCGGACAGAGCGGCCTTCCAGTCGCGAGGTCGGTCTCGTCGCTCCGCCAGCGGGCCGCGCGGGCAGGACTAGGCGGCTCGAAGCTTTGTGCGTGTTCGGCAAGGTTCAGCATGGCCACGCCCCAGTTCTCGTCCTCGACCGCGATCCGGCGCGCCGCTCGGCCGATATCCTCGGCCAATCCCCATGAAAATCCGGCGCCCCGCGCCGCCTTGGTGCTCAGCGTTTCCACCTCGTTGAGCGACAGGTCGATCACGCGGCCTCTCCCGCCATCGTCGCGACATCCTCGATCAGCGGCTCGCCGCTGAACAGCGCGATGCGTAGCCAGCGGTCAGAGCGCGGATCGAAGCTGCGCGCGCCGAAGAACGCCAGTTTGGCGCGCAATATGTCGACGGGCCGCAATTCGGCGCCGATCAGGTTGTCGTGAATCTCGGCATAAGGAAATTTCGCGACGATCTGGGCGCGCCGCACCGCATGGCGCCATTCGGGCCGGCGCAGCAGGAAATCGGCGACACTGGCCGAGGCCGGCTCTCGCGCCAGCGCGGCCGCCAGGCCGAGCGCGTCGCGGACGGTGGCCAGAGGCTGTTCGAGCTCGGCTCCATCCTCCTCGAAGCGCTCGCCAAGCCGGGGCTCGAGCTTTTCCGCCGAGACATACCAGAAGCGCGCGTTGGCGGCCGGCTCAGTGAAGTCGATTGCCCTCGCCCAGGAATAGCAGTCGAGAAGGGCCTGGTGCAGCGAGCCGCAGTCCATGCCGCCGTCGACAATATGGCCCGGCGTCTCGTCGGCCTTCATCGTGTCGCCGAGCTCGTCGATCAAGGCGCCGTGGGGCTCGAGGATGAGGGAGACGCAGGCTTCCTGCCCCTCCAGCGAGAAGTGGCCTTCGGCGAAGCGATAGACCGCGTCCCAGGGGCGCGGCTTCGCCAGAAGCTGGTCGAGGTTTTCGGCAAGCGCGCCGAGATCTGCGGCCAGTATTCGGGTTGCGGCGGCCTGGCGGCTGTCGTCGCTGTGCCAGCGGGCAACGCGCTGGCGCAGATCGGCGAGCGCGTTCGAGAAGGCGTCTCGTTCCGCCGCGCCGGCACGTGGTTCGGCGCGCACCCGCGCCAGCGCGGTTTCGCGGGCCAGGAACCAGCTATGCGTCAAGAGCGGATGGCGAACGAGGAAGGGCGCCATGCCGAGGCCGGTCGCGTTACCCACCCCGAGCGCCCGGCGCAGGTCCGGCGCCAGCCTTGCCGCGCCGACCGGGTTGCGGCGACGGGCAATGTGATCGACGAGGTCGAAAGTGAAGGACCGGATCAGCCAGACGGTGAGCATCTCGGCCTGGAAGGATCCGGCAAGCTCAGGCCGTGAGGATATCTCGTCGCGATCCGCGATGCCGAACTTGCCGTTGCCGTAGACCGCCGTGGTGCGAAGCAGATAGCCGACGCCCAGCAACTGCTCCTCATCCGGCTGTTGTCCTTGCGCCAGTGCCGTGGCGACCTCCTCAAAAAGCCTGACACTCTTGTTCGCGCGCGCCAGCACCAGTTCGCGGCTGGTGTAGCGGCCCGCCTCCTGCCGCGGCGCATTTGCCTCCAGCCGGGCGATTTCGGCGGCGTCCGGCAATCCGTCGTAAAGCACGTAGCTCGTGTCCCAGGCCTGCGCGATCACCCGATCCGAGCGCTTCTCATCGGCGAGCGGCGTCGAGAAGGCGACTAGGCTATATATCCTTGCCGGCGTCCCGACCGCATAGACCGCGCGCCCGAACCCATTGTCGTCCAGGTCGAACAGGTGGTTGCGTATACGCCATTTCTCCCTGGTGGCGCGGCGGATCAGCTGGCGCAGGAAGCTGAGCCGCGTCGGATGCGCCGCGCCAAGCCGCTGCAGCCGCATGACGACCTCTGGCGGACGCAGCGCGATCGCCGTCATGCGGCAATCCCGGCGAGTTTTTCTAGGGTGGCAAGCGTTTCCGCCGCCACCTCGATACCATCTCTGGTGTTGTGTTCACGCGCGCCGAAGCGCCTTGTGCCCGGAAGCCTCGCGTCGCCAACGAAGGCGCCGGCGACGGTTTCGAGATTGCTCGTAAACAGCCCACCCGAGGTGGCGTCGGGCGATACCGCCAGGAAGAACTGACCGGTTCCCGGCGGGCCTCCGGCCGTGCCTGAGAAGGGGCTGGCGACAAGTCCGGGGTTCGCTCCCGTCAGGCAGGCGGCGAAGATCTCAACCAAAAGGGCGGATCCCACGCCCTTATAGCCGCCAGCGGGCGCCATCGTGCCTTTCAACGCTTCGGAGGCGTCGGTCGTTGTTTCACCGCGCGCGTCGAAGGCCCAGTTGGAAGGGATGGGCTCCCCGGCGCGGGCGCGCTTGATGACCTCGCTCTTCGCGACGACGCTAGCGCTCTGATCGATGACGAAGCGCGCGCCGCCCTGTCCATCGGGGACCGCAATCGACCAGGGATTGGTGCCTACTGCCGCCTTGCGGCCGCCCCAGGGCGCGATCGAGGCCGGCGCGTTGGTGAAACCCAGCCCGACCAGGCCGGCTCGCGCGATGCGTTCGGTGTGATAGCCCAACGCGCCGCAATTGTATGAATTGCGGATGGCGAGCGCGGCGACACCTTGGGAGCGCGCCGCTTCGATCAGCGGCGGCAGGCCGAGGGCGATTGCCGCATGGGCAAAGCCATTGCCGGCATTGACGGCGAGAACCGCCGGGGCAGGCCGCGTCAGGCGCGGCTCGGCCAGTCCCAGCACCTTGCCGCAGGTCAAATGCTCGCAATAGGTGGGCAGATACATCAGCCCGTGCGACTTCAGGCCGTCGCGTTCCGCCGCCGCAATGCCGGCGGCCAGTGCCTCCGCCTGCCGCTCGCTTGCGCCGTGCCGCGTCAGCGCTTCTCGGGCGAGCGTTTCGATGCGTGCTTGCGTCAGGCGTGTCATCCGGTCACCACCAATCATGCCGAGGCATAGCCGAACTCTCCCTCGCTCGCCTGGGTCTGCTGGCGAATGCATTCGATGAAGCGCAGCGACGCGGGCTGCAGGTTGCGGCCTTCCTTGGCGATCCAGCCGACCGTCCGGCTCGAGCGCGGATCGGCGAGCGGAACGAAGCGCACGGCATGGCTGCACTTCCAGCGGCAGAGCCGGGGCAGGATGGTGACACCGAGCCCGGCCTCCACCATCGCCAGGTTGGAGCTCACATTGGTCGCGGTGAGTTTCGAGCCGGCGGCAAGCGCCTCGGTCTCGGCAAGCCCGAGCGCTGCCGCTGCGCCATTGCGGATGAAGCTCTCGCCTTCCAGCTGCGCCCATTTCAACGGGCGCTTCGATTTCGCCAAAGGATGATCGACCGGACAGACGAAATCGAGCGGCTCTTGGAACAGAGGCTCGAAACTGAGCTGCGGCCGCTTGCTGGCAAGCACGCAGAGGCCCACCTCCACCATGCCGTTTTCGACCACCTCGACGATCGCGTTGGAATCGCTGTCGCGGACGTGGATGTCGAACCGGCTGCCTTCGGCGCGGAGTTGGGCGATCGCGCGCGGCAGCAAGGTGACCGCGACCGAAGGTACACTGGCCACGTCGCAGCGTCCCTGCAGGTCCGCGGCGTAGCTGGTCATCGCCAGACAGGCGCGATCGTAATGGGCGATCATGGCGCGCGCCTCATCGAGCACGATGCGGCCGACCGGCGAGAGCGCCCCCCTGCGCTCACTCTCGAACAGCGGCGCGCCGATGTCGTCTTCCAGTTGCTTCAGGGTCATCGACACGGCCGACGGCGTGCGGCCGATCTGATCGGCGGCGGCGCGCACGCCGCCGGTCTCGCAAACCGCGACGAAGCTGCGCATGCCGGTCAGGCTGATGGTTTTGGTCACTGTTAAGCTTGCCTGAACAATCGTGCCAAAAATTGAGCTTGATTGAAGTTCACAGCATTGGTTAGGTCCTTGTCAACCGAATTGATGCAGGTCGAACACGATGCTGAACGGTCGGAATTTTGTTGCAGGCGAATGGCGCGACGGCGCCGAGTGGGTCGAGGACATCAATCCCTCGGACGTGACCGATGTCGTCGGGCGCTTTGCCCAGGCGCGGCCTTCCGACGTCCACGACGCCGCTGCGGCGGCGCAAGGCGCGCAACGGGAGTGGGCGGCGGCGGGGCTGGAGGCGCGGGCCGCCGTTCTGGACGCAATCGGGCGCGAGTTGATGGCGCGCTCGAAAGAGCTTGGCGAAATGCTTTCGCGCGAAGAGGGCAAAACTCTTCCCGAGGGTGTCGGCGAGGTCTATCGCGCCGGACAGTTCTTCACCTATTTCGCCGCCGAGGCCTTGCGCAATCTCGGCGCCTCGGCCGATTCGGTTCGGGCCGGCGTGGATGTCCTGATCGAGCGCGAGCCGCTGGGCGTCGTCGCGATCATTTCGCCCTGGAATTTCCCTGTCGCCACCGCATCCTGGAAGATTGCGCCAGCGCTGGCCTTTGGCAATGCGGTGGTCTGGAAACCGGCCAACATTACGCCCGCGAGCGCCTGGGCACTGACCGAGATCATCAGCCGGCAGGCGATCCCGAAAGGCCTGTTCAACCTGGTGATGGGATCAGGATCGACGGTCGGGCGCGAGCTTGCCGCCAACGCCGATATCCAGGGCCTGAGCTTCACCGGTTCGGGCGCAGTCGGCTCAGGCATAGCGGCGGTCGCCGCCGCGCGGTTCGTGAAACTCCAACTCGAAATGGGATCGAAGAATCCGTTTGTCGTTATGGACGATGCCGACCTCGATCGCGCCGTCGACCTGGCCGTGAACGGCGCCTTCGGCGGCACCGGTCAGAAATGCACGGCCTCGTCGCGCCTGATCGTGCATCGGCCGATCCATGACGCCTTCGTCGAGAAATTGCTAGCGAAAACCAGGGCCCTGAAGGTCGGCCATGCGCTTGAGGCCGGCGTCCAGATGGGGCCGGTCGTCAGCGCAGAGCAGCTCTCGGCCAATCTCGATTATGTGACGCTGGGCATCAGCGAAGGCGCCGAGCTTGCGACCGGCGGCGAGGCGCTCGACCTGGCACATAACGGGTACTACATGGCGCCGGCCGTGTTCCTCAACGGACGTTCGCGCATGCGCATCAACCAGGAGGAGATGTTCGCGCCGATCACCTGCGTCATTCCGGCCGACGATCTCGACGAGGCGATCTTCCTTGCCAACGACACGCCCTATGGGCTGACGGCCGGCATCGCCACGCGCTCGTTGGCGCGCGCGACGAAATTCCGCCACGCCTCGCGCTCGGGCTGCGTCATGGTCAACCTGGCGACCGCCGGCACCGACTATCACGTGCCGTTCGGCGGCGTTCGTGCCTCGAGCTACGGCCCGCGTGAGCAAGGCCGCTCGGCGGTCGAGTTCTACACCCAGGTCAAGACGTCCTACATCCACGCAGGCGCGCCCGAATGACCAGCGCCGCGCCGCAAGTGCTCATCGACGGGCTGCAATATTGCAACTGGTCGCGCGAGATCTTTCAACAGATGCGCGAGGGCGGGTTGACCGCGGTCCACGCCACCGTCGGCTACCATGAGGGCTTTCGCGAGACGGTGCGCCATCTCGTCGATTGGCGCACACGCTTCCGCGATAATGAGGACCTGATCCTTCTGGCGCGCGACAGCGGTGACATCGAGTGTGCCAGCGCCACGAACCGAACGGCTATTTTCCTCGGGCTGCAAAACCCGATGCCGATCGAAGACGACATCGGCCTGATCGAGATGCTGTTTGATCTCGGCATCCGTTTCATGCAGCTCACCTACAACAACCAGTCCTTGCTCGGCTGCGGCTGGATGGAAAAGGAGGACAGCGGCGTGACGCGGATGGGGCGCGAGGCGGTCGCCGAGATGAACCGGCTCGGCATGATCATCGATCTGTCGCATGCGGGCGAGCGGACGGCGCTCGAAACCATCGCCCTCTCTCGACGTCCGGTGGTTATCAGCCACGCCAACCCGCGCTGGCTCCGCGACAGCAATCGCAATGTGTCCAAGGACGTTTTGCGGGCATTGCGCGAAAAGCAAGGGCTGCTCGGCCTCTCGCTTTATCCGCTGCATCTTCCGAACGGCTCCGACACGACGCTCGATCAATTTGGCAACATGGCCAGGGAAGCGGCTGAAATCATGGGGCCGGAGCATCTCGGCATCGGCTCGGATCTCTGCCAGCACCAGCCCGACAGCGCCGTGCGCTGGATGCGCGAAGGCCGCTGGACCCGCGAGGTCCAAGCCACTGCAAGCTTCCCGGCTCAGCCGGCTTGGTTCGGATCGAACCTCGACTTCCCAGGGCTTTCGCAGGGCCTGCTCGCTGCGGGCTTCGACGAGATGGGAACATCCCTTGTGCTCGGCGGCGCCTGGCATCGCTTCATCCGGGACAGCATGCCTTCCGCTGGCTGAGTGCCGCGCTATTCGGCCGGCTTGTCGTCCGGGTGGCCAAGCTCGCAGAACCAGCCGCCGAGAAATTTCACCGAGGGCCTCTTCGGATCGGGAACAGGGGTTTTCGCTTCGACGGTGGCGCGGTACGGCTCGGCGCTGTCCTGGGGGATGAAGCCGAGATGGTCGGCGCCGCTGTTGTCGACCATCTTCAGCTTGTTGTCCGATATGCCGAAGGAGATCGTGTGGCCGACACGCGGAGCCGTCAATGATGCTTCGACCAAGCGCACGCAGTCGGCGAAGGAGAGATAAGACCACAGCATGCGGCGATCGGCCGGCTCGGGGAAAGACGAGAAGATGCGCAGGCACGCGGTCTCGATGCCGAACTTGTCCCAATAGAGCCGGCTCAGGCTCTCGACGAAATTCTTCGACACGCCATAGAGACTGTCGGGACGCACCGGCGCGTCGACGCCGATATGCGCCTCGATCTCGTGATAGCCGATCGCGTGCACGGACGAGGCGTAGATGACGCGCTTCACCCCGTGTTTCCGGGCGCCTTCATAGATGTGGTAGGAGCCGCGGATGCTGGAATCCAAGATGGTCTGCCATTCACATTCGAGCGGCGCGCCACCGAAATGCACGATCGCATCGCAATCCTTGGTAGCCGCGATCGTGGCTTCCATGTCGGCGAGATCGAAGACTGCTTCCTCTTCATGAGGCGCGAGATCGCCGAAGGGCTCGCGGCCCGCCAGGCGGATCGTTTTGGCGAGCGGCACCAGCCCCTTGCGCAGCTGTGAGCCGAGCCGGCCGGCGGCGCCCGTGATCAGGATACGTTCGTATTGCGGCATGCTTTACTCCACTTGCGCGACGGCGGCGATGAGCCGCGCGATCGCCTCGGTCAGCACCTCTTCACTGGTCGCGGTCGAGATGCGGAAATAGGGTGACAGTCCATAGGCGACACCGGGCACCGACGCCACCCGCTATCGATTCGGAGGGCTTCACCACCGACAGGCGCGAGGCAACATGGCTCATCGGTCGTTCTCCGTGATGTAACCCTTAGACCGGTCATTGGCCCGCGCGGCCGCGCCGCGCCTGGCCGGATCGCCAAAGCCGCCGCCGCCCGGCAGTTCCAGGATCAGCCGTCGCCCGGCCGGCACATGCTGCCAGCCCTTGGGGCGCATTTTCGTGCCGTCGTCGAGCTTGACGACGCCGGCGACGCCAGGCTTGCCGCCTTCGCGGCCGTGCGCCGGATGATTGACGCGGTCGAACATCGCCGAGAAGTCGAACTCATGGCCGTCGGTGGCGGCGATCTCGATGATCTGTCCCAGGCCGCCGCGGAACTCGCCGTCGCCGCCGGAATCCGGGCGCAGTTCCTTTCGCCAGATGACGATCGGCCCGGTATGCTCGGTCGCCTCGATCGGCATCGTGTGCACGCCGGACGGGAAGGCCGTCGCCGACAGCCCGTCGAGCTCGGGACGGGCTCCCATGCCGCCGGAGTTGAACATCAGCACTTCGGCGCGACGGCCGGATGCGCCGGCGACCGGGCGCGCCGAGATGTGGATGTTCCAAAGGGCGCCGGCGCCTTCCGCAAGGATCTTGCCGGGCAGGGCTTGAGAGATCGCGCCGAGCACGAGGTCCGGAACCAGGTGGCCGAAGATGTGCCTCAGCGCCACCGGCGCCGGCCGCACCGCGTTGAGGATGTTGACCGGAGAGGACACCGTGAAGAAGGCGAGCGAGGCGGCATTGTTCGGAATATCCGGGGCGACCACGCATTTCAGTGCGTAGCAGGCATAGGCCTTGCTGTAGATGATCGGGCAGTTGATGCCCCAGCGGCTCATCGGATCGGTGCCGGTGAAGTCGACCTCGACATGGTCGTCGCGGACCGAGACCGTTGCCGCAAGCCTTACCGGCGCGTCATAGCCATCGGTCACCAGCTCGTTCGGCCAGCTTCCCTTGGGCAGCGCCTCGATGCGTTCGAGCATGGCGTCCCGGGTGCGCGAGAAGATGAAGTCGCCGAGCCCGTCCAGCGAGGCAAAGCCGATCTCGTTCATCATGTCGACGAGGCGGCGATGGCCGACCTCGTTGCAGGATGCGAGCGAGTAGAAATCGCCGACGACCTGGTTCGGCTCGCGGACATTGGCGCGCAGGATGCGGACAAGGTCGAGATTGACCTTGCCCTTTTCCGCGAACTTCATGATCGGGATCTGGATGCCTTCCTCATAGACCGACTTGCCGTCGGCCCCGAAGCCGCGCCCGCCGACATCGACGACATGCGCCGTGCAGGCGAAGAACGCGACGAGCTCCCCGTTCAGGAAGGACGGCGAGACCATGGTGATGTCGTGCAGGTGACCGGTGCCGAGCCACGGATCGTTGGTGAGATAGGTGTCGCCCTCGAACATCTGCTCGCGCGGGATTGCGTCCATGAAGTGCAGCACGGCCTCGGCCATGGTGTTGACGTGGCCTGGCGTGCCGGTCACCGCCTGCGCCAGCATCTGGCCGCGCGGATCGAACACGCCGGCCGACAGGTCGCCGGCTTCCCGCACCGAGGTCGAGAAGGCGGTGCGCAGCAAGGTCAGCGCCTGCTCCTCGACCACCGAGATCAACCGGTTCCACATGACCTGCATGCGAATTTCGCTGATGTCGCTCATGCTTGGCTGCCTTTGCGGATCAGAAGGATGGCGCCGTCGCTCTGCATGACGGCATCGAAGCTGGTGGTGACGACGGTCGATGTCTCGCGCTCGACGATGACGGCGGGCCCCGCGACGCGGTCGCCGGTGCAAAGCATGTCGCGCTCGATGATGCCATAGGTTCGCGAGGCGCCGCTGACAGGGTCAAAGACCTCGCGCGTCGTTGTCGGCTCGCTTGTCTTCTTGCCCTTGGTCAGCTCGTGCCTCGCAACGGCGGGTCGAATATCGGTCGCCTTGACCGACCAGGTGACGATCTCGATCTCTAGCCCTTCCAAACCTTCGATGGCGCGGCCGAAGAAGCGTTGATAGCTGGTCTCGAAGAGGTCCTTGAGCTTGCTAACGGCATCCTCGCCGAACGGCTCGTCCGCCAGCGGCACAGGGATTTCCCAGCCCTGGCCGGCATAGCGCATGAAGGCGGTGATCTCGCAGACGATCCTGCCGCTTGCGCCTGTGCGTACAAATCCCTCGGCGGAGGCTTTGAGGTCGGCGAGCAGGGCATTGACTTCGGCCGGCTCAAAGCGCGATAGGCGTGTCAGCTTGGACGCTAGCGCCTCGTAGCCGAACGGCGCTTTCAGGAAGCCGATCGCGGAACCCACGCCGGCGCCGCGCGGAACGATGCAATGCTCAATGCCGAGCTTTTCGCAGAGCCTTGCCGCGTGCAGCGGTGCCGCGCCGCCAAAGGCGATCATCAGATTGTCGGAAATGTTCTTGCCGTTCTCGACGGCGTGGACGCGGGCGGCGTTCGCCATGTTCTCGTCCACCACCTCGCAGATGCCGAAGGCGGTCGACATGGCGTTGAGCGACAGGCGCTCGCCGATGTCGCGCATGATCGCCTGTTCGGACGCGGCCGCATCGAGCTTGATCGCGCCGCCGGCGAACTTGTCGGGGTCGAGCTTGCCGAGCACGAGATCGGCGTCGGTGATTGCCGGGCGTTTGCCGCCGCGGCCATAGCAGGCCGGGCCGGGTTCCGAGCCGGCGCTTTCCGGTCCGGTCTGTATGCGGCCCATGGCATCGACCCAGGCGATGGAGCCGCCGCCGGCGCCGATCTCGATCATCTCGATTACCGGGATGGAGATCGGCATGCCCGAGCCTTTCGAGAAGCGATAGGTGCGCGCCACCTCGAAGGTCCGCGCCGTGCGCGGCACAAAATCCTCGATGAGGCAGATTTTCGCGGTGGTGCCGCCCATGTCGTAGGCGACGACCTTTTCCAGGCCGAAGCGACGGGCGATGTCGGCGGCGAAGATGGCGCCACCCGCCGGGCCGGACTCGACCAGCCGTACCGGGAATTCCGAAGCGGTCTCCACCGAGATCAGGCCACCGCCCGAATGGATCATGAAGACCGGGCACTCGGCGCCCATGTCCTTCAAGCGTGTCTGCAGGCGCGCAAGATAATCGGCCATCTGCGGCCGCACATAGGCGTTGGCTGAAACGGTGTTGAAGCGCTCGAACTCGCGCATCTGCGGCGAGACTTCGGCGCTGATCGAAATCGGGATTCTGAGCTTGCGACCGAGGATTCCGCGGGCACGACGCTCGTGGGTGGGATTGGCGTAGGCATGGATGAAACCAATCGCGACCGAGCCGAAATTGTTGGCCGCGATATTGTCGGCAATCTCCTCTAGGGCAGCTTCGTCGAGCGGCTGCAGTTCTTGGCCCTCGGCGCCAATGCGGCCCTTGACGGTAAAACGGTCCTCGCGCGGGATCAGCGGCGTCGGCAGTTGCAGGTTGAGATCATATTGCTCGAAGCGGTTTTCCGTCCGCATCTCGATCACATCGCGAAAGCCCTCGGTCGTGATCAGAGCGGTTTTCGCCCCGCGCCGCTCGATCAGCGCGTTGGTGGCAAGCGTCGTGCCGTGGATGATGATGCCGATCTCCGCCGCCGAAATGCCGGCATCGCGGATGACTGCGTCGATGCCGTCGAGGATCGCCTGCTCGGGCGCGGCATAATTGGTCAGCACCTTGGTCGAGAACAGCGTTCCTCTGACATCGAGCGCGATGTCGGTGAAGGTGCCGCCGATGTCCGCGCCGAGGCGGATGTCGTCTGATCTGGAGGTCATGCCTTGGCCTTCAGGGGAGAGAATGCTGCGTAGCGCACTTAGCGGCAAGCGAACTGGACTTGCGTTTCGGCTTATACCTGCATTCCAGCGGGCCGATGCGAAATCAAGAAATGCGGCTCAATCGAAAGTTTCTCTTTATTATCTCCCGCGCCAGAACGCTTGTCTCGAAGTCGCTTCTCAGTCGGAGAACGGGGTCGGTTTCGGCAGGGAAATCTTGAGGTCGCTTCGCCAGTCTTGCTGAGCCAGCCATCGATGAAGCGCAGCCACCGCCTTGACGCGCAGATGCCCGCGCGGGACCACAAGGTGGAAGCCAGGGACTTCCTCCGGCCGCATATCGGCAATGGCGTCGCGGCCGATCGGCGCGACCAGGGCGCCGGAGCGGACGTCCTCGTCGGCGTCGATCACGGAGACCAGACCCACACCGATGCCTTGCAGGGTCGCACGGCGCATCGTAGCCGCGTCGTCGAAGCTGACGCTGCGGTCGCTGTCGGTCAGCGCCACGCCCAGGTGCCGCAATATGTCTGGCCACAGTCGCTTCGACTTGACTGTGTCGAGCAACGTGAACTTCGTCAGGTCCTGCGCCGATTTGATCTTCTCGCCGATCGCCGGCGTGCAGCAGATGATCTTCGGGTCCGGCACCAGGAGCGTCACATCGTAGTCCGCCCAGTTGCCGTAGCCCCACTGCACTGTCATGTCGATGTCGTCGCGGCCGAAGTCGGGCAGGTCGACCATTGTCGTCAGGCGCAGGTCGGCGCCCGGCAGTATCTCGCGGAACAGCGACAGCCTTGGCAGCAGATAATGCGTGGCGAAGTACGGACTGGCGTTGAGGTTGATCCGGTCCCGGTAGTTCGACTTGGTGACGCGGCGAACGCCTTCGGAAAATTCGTCGAAGCCGGCTTTGACGTAATGCGAAAGAAGGATCGCCGATTCGGTCAGTTCGATCGAGCGGCCCTTGCGCTCGAACAGCGTCACCTGCAGCGTGTCTTCCAACAGCTTGATCTGCTGGCCCACGGCCTGCGGCGTGACCAGAAGCTCGTCGGCCGCCTGCCTAAAGCTCTTGTGCTGCGCGACGGCGTGGAAGACGCGAAGCGCATTGAGCGAAGGAAGGCGAAGCTTGCCGCTCATCGTAAGTCCGCCTCCTTCCGTTCGAGACCCGTTGATGATGCACCGCCGAACCTCAACAGCCGCTGGCTGCCGAAGTGATTCTAGGCATAGATATAACCACCTGAAACAATAACGTTTTCGCCGGTCATATAGGTGTTCTTCGGGCCGCCGGTCATCAGCACCCATTCGGCAATCTCGCTCGGCTCGGCGCCGCGCCCGAGCGGGCTTGCCTTGGCCAGTTCTTCCAGGAAGCCGAGGGCCTTTGCCTTCTCCGTGGCCATGCCGGCCGGCGCGACGGAGTTCACCAGGATGCCGTCCCTGGCGACGTGATGCGCGAGGGATCGGGTCAGGCTGACGACGGCTGCCTTGGTCGCCGCGTAATGGGCGTTCTGGGGATGCGCCTTGAAGGCGTCCACTGAGGTTAGATTGACGATGCGGCCGCGCACATGATCCTTTGGCTCCTGCGCCTGCATGTGGCGAACGGCCGCCACCATCATGTGGTAGGTGCCCTTGATGTTGATGCCGTTGGAGGCGTCCCAATCGGCGTCGGTGATTTCGAGGAGCGGGCGGCGCGGATAGATGGCGGCACAATTGATCAGCGTGTCGATGCGCCCGAGCTTGACCACGATGGCCTCGAAAGCGGCATGGCATTGGGAGCCAACCTGGATGTCGCAAGTCGCGGCGGCGACCGGCAGGCCCTTGGCCTTCGCCGGTTCGAGCGCGCTCTCCGCCGCTTGCTGGTTGATGTCGATGATGCCGATCTTTGCCGCCCCGGCCTCGACAGCCATCCTGGCCAGGAGGGCGCCAAGGCCGGCGCCGCCGCCAACGATCAGAACGGAAAGATCCTTCAATCCACTATCCCTTACTTGGTGCCGCTCGGCGAGGTCGGCCATGTCGGCATGATGTCGAAACGGGTGACGTCGGCCCATGCCGGCAGCGCGAGCACGGCGACGACCATTCTGGCCACGTCATCGGGCTGCACCACCTTGCTGGCGTACATGGCGGCGCGCGCCTTGGCGTCGAGGATGTCCTGGTAGAGCTGCGTCTCGACGCGGCCGGCGACGATCTCGGTGACGCGTATGCCGGAGGGGGAGAGGTCGGCGCGCAGCGCGCCGGCAAAGCCGGAGATCGCCGCCTTGGTGGCTGCGTAGACGGCGATGTTGGAAAATGCCGCGTGGCCCGCGACGGAGCCGGTGAACAGGATATGGCCCGACTGCCGCTCGCGCATCTGCGGCACGACGAGGCGGGTAAGCAGGATCGCGGCGCTGAGGTTCACCTCCAGCGTTGCGTCGATGTCGGCGATCTTCATGTCGGCGAAATTGCCGAGCGGCGGCATGATGCCGGCATTGTTGATCAGCACATCGATGGTGATATCCGCCAGCACCGATTCCAGCGCCTCGCGGTCGGTGACGTCGACGGCAATCGGCACGATACCCGGACGCTCGGCCTGCAACTCCCTGAGCGCGGCCTGGCTGCGGCCAACGGCATAAACGTTGTAGCCGGCGTCGCTCAGCGCGATCGCCATCGCCCGTCCTATGCCGCTCGTTGCCCCGGTGATGAAGGCTGTCGTCACTTGGGCTTCCTCATTTGCGGCTTCCCATTTGCCTGGATTTCAGTGTGCGGCGCGGGCCAGCGCCGCGAAACCAAGAAAACCAGCAAAAAGAAAAGATAAACTTTCGAAAGCTGCTGTGGCGTTTGCATCGTCCCACACCACCTGCGCCATTTTCAAGGGCGTAAAGCAAAGAAATACAATGCTTTCGGCGAGCAGGAGAGAAGCTTCTGCCGGCTGATCAAACCAAAACATAGCTTTCGCAATCGCGTGGTGGACCCGCCGGTAGCGGCCTTTGATCTGGCGAAGGCGAGGTCGCGCGGCCTTAGGTCCGCTCAGGCCGCGTAACGTGCCATTGCGGGCTGCCTCGACCACTGGGCGTACCAGGTGTCGAACAGCTTGAGCTGTGCTTCAGCAAAGCCGCGCTGGCTGTCGCTCAGCGCATCCGTCGGGTTGAAATGCAGCCTGTATTCGGGGTTACCCTTCAGCACCATCATGTGCTTGAAATAGAGCACCAGGTCGGGGCCCTCGTCGAAGGAGGACAGGACCGCGAACGCGGCGTCCAGTTCCTGCGCAAGCCGGCGGGCTTCGGCATCGCCCTTCGCCGCGGCCTGGCTGAGGCTTGCCAGGTGCAGAACTTCCTTGGGCAGCACGTTGCCGATGCCGGTGATCGCGCCGGAGGCTCCGCAATTGACGAAGCCGTGAAAGACGGCGGTGTCGACGCCGATCATCAGCGCGACCTCTTCGTCGCGGCTGGTGATGTTTTCCGCCGCGTAGCGCAGATCCGACGGGCCGCCGAACTCCTTGAAGCCGACAAGGTTCGGATGTTCGGCGCGCAGCGCGAAGAAGAGGTCGGCGCGCGTGGCGAAGCCGTAATAGGGGCTGTTGTAGATAACAGCGGGCAGGTCGGGGGCGGCGGCAAGGATTGCCTTGAAGTGGTGGCGCTGTGCGGTGACCGACGGACCGCGTGACAAGACGCGTGGGATCACCATCAGGCCTCGCGCGCCGACCTTCTGGGCATGCGCCGCATGCGCCACGGCGCTGGCCGTGTTGACGGCGCCGGTGCCGACGATCACCGGCACGCCGGCCTTCACCAGGCGCTCGACGCCTTGCATGCGCTGCTCGTCGCTCAGCAGCGGCCAGTCGCCCATGGAGCCGCAATAGACCACCGCAGACATGCCGGCCGCGATCAATTCGCGCCCCTTGCGCACCAGGGCGTCGAAGTCGGGAAGCCGGTCATTGGTGCAGGGTGTCATCAGCGCCGGCATGCAGCCGGAAAAAACGTTGGCGGTCATCTGGGATTCTCCTTGAGGCTGGCACGCAGATTGATCAGTTTGTCCCGAAGCAGCACCGCTTGCCAAGCCGATATTGGCGGCAGACAGGGAGAAAAGAACAATGCGTACCAGGACCAGCATCCGCGTCGTCGGCTGCCATGCCGAGGGTGAGATCGGCGACGTCATCGTCGGCGGCGTGCTGCCGCCGGCAGGCCGCACGATGATGGAAAAGATGATCGCGATGGAGCGCGACCACGATCACATCAGGCGCATGCTGATCTGCGAGCCGCGCGGCAGCGTCGCCAGGCATGTCAATCTCCTGGTGCCCTCGACGCGCGAGGATTGCGCCGCCGGGGCCATCATCATGGAGCCTACGGAGTACCCGCCGATGTCGGGCTCCAACACGATCTGCATCGCCACCGTGCTGCTCGAGACTGGAATGGTGCCGACGCAGGAGCCGGAGACGCGCTTCAAGCTGGATATGCCAGGCGGCGTCATCGAGGTTCGCGCCGAATGCCGCGACGGCAAATGCCTGTCGATCACCTTTCGCAACGCACCCGCCTTCGCCGAACGCCTCGACGCGAATATCGAGGTCGAGGGGCTGGGAACTCTGAAGGTCGATATCGCCTATGGCGGGATGTTCTATGCAATTGTCGACGCGGCCGCGCTCGGCTTCTCGGTCACGCCCAACGAGGCCCGGGAAATTGCTGTGGCCGGCGAGAAGGTCCGCCGCGCCGCGCGCGAACAACTCGATGTCGTGCATCCTGAATTCGACAACGTACGCGGCGTGTCGATCGTGCAGTTCGCCATGCCATTCCAGGGACCAGGCAAGGTCACGCGCAACACCTGCATCGTCTCGCCCGGCCGTTCCGACCGCAGCCCGACGGGGACCGGCACCTCGGCCCGCATGGCCGTGCTGCAGGCGCGCGGCCTGATGCGCGTCGGCGACGTCCTGATCCATGAATCGATCATCGGCTCGCGCTTCACCGGCAGAATTGTGGACCTGACCGAAATTGCCGGACGCAAGGCGATCGTTCCCGAGATCACCGGCCGAGCCTGGATCACGGGCGAGCACAACTACTATCTCGATCCGACGGATCCCTATCCCCAAGGCTATGTGCTGTCGGACACCTGGGGCACCTCGACCTCGGTGAAGCAATAGAATTTCTTGCAACGGGTCGCCTTGGAGCACTCGGGTACCCGGAACCTTTTTGTTCAAACGCAGGGGCATCGCGCTTGCATATGCTCGGCGGACCTTGCAGGGAGGCGCCCGCTCTGATTCCCTGCACTTGGTGGGGATCACCTGATTCGTGTGCTCGTTGCTTCGGTTTCGCATCGCTGTGTGGCGGAGCAGCAGGCGCTTTCGTAGAAAGATGAAGAAATGACCGCCAAGCCGGAAATCCTGGAGATGAGACCCAAGATCACCGTTGTGGGGGTCGGCGGCGCTGGCGGCAACGCCGTCAACAACATGATCGCCGAAGGCTTGCAGGGCGTCGAGTTCGTCGTCGCCAACACCGACGCTCAGGCGCTCACCATGTCGAAGTCGTCCCGGCTGATCCAATTGGGCGCGCATGTGACGGAGGGTCTGGGCGCCGGATCGCTGCCCCAGGTCGGAAGTGCGGCCGCGGAGGAATCCATCGATGAGATCATGGATCATCTGGCGGGAACGCATATGTGTTTCATCACCGCCGGCATGGGAGGCGGCACCGGGACTGGTGCGGCGCCCGTGATTGCGCGGGCCGCGCGCGATGCCGGAATTTTGACGGTGGCCGTCGTCACCAAGCCTTTCGTCTTCGAAGGCAAGCGCAGGACCCAGGCCGCCGAGGAAGGAATAGAACGCCTGCGCGAGAGCGCCGACACCGTGATCGTCATCCCGAACCAGAACCTTTTCAGGGTCGCCGATGCCAAGACCACTTTCGCCGACGCCTTCGCCATGGCCGATCGAGTCCTCTATGCCGGTGTCGGCTGCATCACGGACCTTATCGTCAAGGAGGGCCTGATCAATCTCGATTTCGCGGACGTGAAGTCGGTGATGCGGGACATGGGCCCGGCAATGATGGGAACCGGCGAGGCCTCGGGGGAAGGACGTGCAAGGACGGCGGCCGAGGCGGCGATCGCCAATCCGCTGCTCGACGAAGCGTCCATGACGGGCGCCAGGGGGCTGCTTGTGTCGATCAGCGGCGGCATGGACATGACGCTGTTCGAGGTCGATGAGGCCGCGACAAGGATACGCGAAGAAGTCGACGCCGATGCCGACATTATCGTCGGCGCCATCTTCGACCAGGCATTGGCGGGCAAGTTCCGCGTGTCGGTCGTCGCGACGGGACTGCGCAAGAGCGCGAGCGTGATGCAGTTCGAGCAGAGGATCGCCTAAACCACCGCGATCCTCGACCGCGCCGATGGCGCGGCGCAATCGGCTGATGCCAGCTTCCGACGGCGAACAAATCCTTGGCAGCCAGATTCGACGGCTAGCGCACTTACGCGCGCGCCTCTTCGTCGCTAACTTTCATGCCGTGGGCATATAATCGCGGCTGACGGGGAGAGGCTCACATGAGATGCTTCGTCTATAACGCCCAGCCGGCACGCGTTGTCTTCGGATCGGGCACGATCGCAAGGTTGCCGGAAGAGATCGACCGTCTGGGGCTGAAACGCGTGCTCGTGCTGGCCACGCCGCCGCGGGAGGCCGATGCCCGGCGCCATGCCGAGTCCCTCGGCGACAGGGCAGCCGGCGTCTATGCCGGGGCGACGATGCATACGCCGGTGTCGGTGACCGAGGACGCGCTGCGGGTCGTGGCGGAACTCAAGGCCGACGGGCTGGTCGCCGTTGGCGGCGGTTCCACGACCGGCCTTGCCAAGGCGATCGCGTTGCGCACCGACCTGCCGCAGATCGTCATGCCGACGACCTATGCCGGCTCGGAAATGACGCCGATCCTCGGCGAGACGAAGGATGGCGTGAAGGTCACCCAATCGAGCCCGAGGGTGCTGCCGGAGGTGGTGATCTACGACGTTGACCTGACGATGACGCTACCCGCCTCCTTGTCGGGAACAAGCGGCATGAACGCCATCGCCCATGCGGTCGAGGCGCTTTATGCCAGGGAAAGCAACCCGGTGGTAAATATGATGGCGACCGAAGCCATCGGCGCATTGGTGAGCGCCCTGCCGGTCATTGCCGGGAACCCGCATGACCGCGACGCGCGCTCCGAGGCGCTTTACGGCGCCTGGCTCTGCGGCATCTGCCTCGGCTCGGTCGGCATGGCGCTGCACCACAAGCTTTGCCACACGCTCGGCGGCAGTTTCGACCTGCCGCATGCGGACACCCATACGATCGTGCTGCCGCATGCGCTGGCCTACAACGCCCCCGCTGTTCCGAGCGCCATGGAAACCCTGCGGGCCGTGCTGAAGACGGATGATCCTGCCATGGCCCTCTATAATCTTGCGGGCCGGATCGGCGCAAAACGGGCTCTGTCCGAAATCGGCATGCCGCCAGACGGTATCGACATCGCGACCGACCGTGCGCTGGCCAATCCCTACTGGAACCCGCGGGCGTTGGAGCGGGAACCGATCCGGGCCCTTATCGCGCGTGCCTATGCCGGCGAGCCGCCGCGGGCCTGAGACCTCGGGGCAAACTGCACAGCGTATCAGAAAAACGAAATTGTCCGCCGACGCTCCAGCCGTAATTGTCCGAACCAGGCGAACGGCTCGGTGTCTTGGGAGGATTCCGGAGCGGCTGGTCGCTGAGGAAGGCGCTGACCATCGGCTGCCTGGGAGGAGGAAAATGCCTGGTTCGGGCAAATCGGACGACAGGCGCCTTGGCTTCAAGGCGTCGCAGGAAGTCGTCGTCGTCGCGATCTCGGTCATGCTGTTCGTCGTCTTCTCGGTGACGCTCAACAATTTCCTGAGCCAGGGCAACATAATCGCCATCCTCAAGAACGTGTCGATCCTCGGCACGCTTGCCGTCGGCATGGGCTTGATCGTCGTCGGCCGCGGCATCGACCTCACCATGGTGGCGGTGATGGTCGTCGGCGTCGCCTTCAGCATCTGGATTTCCAGCTGGGGCATCGATTTCACGCTTGCCGTGATCTGCGGCGCCATCCTGGTCGCGGTCATCGGCCTGTTCACCGGCGTCATGGTGGCGATCGCGGAAGTGCCGCCGATCTTCGCCACTTTGGCCATCGCCTCCTCGGTCTACGGCTCGGGTCGCATCGTCTTTGCCTCGGACGTGCTCTATGCCCCGCCGGACATCGCCTGGCTGAAATTCGTCGGCAATGGCAGCGTGCTCGGCATACCGGTGTCCGTCGTCATCTTCGGAGCGGTGGCCGCTCTGATGGGCCTGTTCCTGAGGAAGACACGCTTCGGCCGGCTGGTCTATGCGACCGGCGACAATCCGAACGCGGCGCGCACCACCGGGCTGCCGACGCGACCGATCATCGTGACGCAATATGTCATCAGCGCGCTTATCGCGTTCACCGCCGGCATCATCATGACGGGTCTCGTCACCGGCATCGACACCCGCCTTTACAATTCGAGCCTGATCTATGACGTGCTGCTGGTGGTCGTGCTGGGCGGCATCGGCCTGTCGGGCGGGCAGGGCGGCGTGCGCAACGTGATCGCCGGCACGATCCTGGTTGGCATCCTGACCAACGGCATGACGATCCTTAACTTCAGCTACACCAGCCAGAACCTGATCAAGAGCGTGATCCTGCTCGGCGCCCTTGCCATCGACGCCATCATCAATCCGCGCGACGAGCAGACCTCGCAGAGCGGCGACATCTGAAACAAGAACTCGAACCATCAAATCAGGGAGGAAACCTATGAAGATATTCAAGAAATGCCTGTTGGCGGGCATGGCAGCGCTCGCGCTGCTAGGCGTCGCGCAGGTCGCAAGTGCCCAGGAAACCGATCAGGTGGGACGAGCCGCCTATCTCGACGGCGTCAAGGGCAAGAAGGTCATCTTCGTGCCGATCTCGCAGGGCATGGACCTCAACCAGGCCTGGGTGATGGTGTGGCAGCGCCACGCCGCCCGCTACGGCTTCACCCTTGAGGTGCGCGATCCGAACGGCGACACCAATGCCGGCATCCGCGCCATGCAGGGTGCCATCGCCGAGAAGCCCGACCTGATCATCGTGCAGAACCCGGACGTGCAGACCTATGCGCGCCTCTTGAAGCAGGCGCAGGCCGCAGGCATCAAGGTGCTGCAGGTCAACATGCAGTCGGCGACCCAGACCGATAGCTATGTCGGCAATGACTGGATCGAGATGGGCCGCCTGGAAATGGGCGAGTTGGCCAAGCATTGCACCGGGCCGAACGCCGTTTCGCACAAGGTGGTGTGGCTCGCCGGCGTCCAGACGGGCGCCGCCAACATCTATATGCGCACCGGCATCGACGAGGTGCTGAAGGCCAATCCAGAGCTGCAGCTCGTCTCCGACCAGCCGGCCGACTACATCAGCGAAAAGGCCCGCCAGATCACCGAGACGGTGCTGCAGCAGCATCCCGATCTCTGCGGCATCATGGGCATCTGGGACAATGCCGAAGTAGGCGCGGGCGCGGCGGTGGCGGCTGCAGGCAAGCAGGATCAGGTCACCATCGTCACCAACGGCGCTGGCGCTGCCACCGGCTGCGAGAGCATCAAGAACGGGCTGCTCGACGTGATCTTCAACTTCAACGCGCCGATCCAGGGCGAGATCGCCGCCCAACAGATCTCCGAGCTTTTGCAGCACCCTGACCGCAAGGCCGGCAGCGAGAAGACCATCTTCTTCGGCCCGATCACCCGCGTCGACAAGACCAACGCGACCGGCCGGAACTGCTGGAAGCCCGAAGACATCAAGTAAACGGACTTTCCGATGAGCATGGCCGAAAGCCTTGTGCGCTGGCGCTACCGTCTGCTCCCCGACCACGTGGTCGGGGAGATCCTGACCAAGAAATGGATCGACAGCGTCATCCCCTTCACGGCGCTGGTGATCCTGTGTGCGATCTTCGGCGCGATCGTGCCGGGCTTCTTCGACATGACGACACTGACCAATCTCAGCGGCCAGACCGCCGAGCTCGGCCTTGTCGTGCTCGGCATGACCATCGTGATGGTGTCCGGCGGCATCGATCTCTCGGTCGGCTCGACCTTCGCGCTCGCCGTGCTGGTCACGCTCTACGGCATGAATGTCGAGCAGTGGAGTTTTGGGACCGGCCTGCTGGCCTGCCTCGGCCTCGGCGTCGTCTGTGGCGCCATCAATGGCTTTCTCGTTGGCTTCCTGCGCATGCGGGCGTTCCTGACCACGCTGGTCACGCTCATCATCTACCGATCCACCTTCGACATCGTCTTCCCGCATGTCTCGACAGCGATCGTCACCAGTGGCCCGGATTCGCCGACCTATGATTTTCTGGGCTTCGGCACGGTCTGGGGCGTTCCGACGTCCTTCGCGGTGTTCGTGATCATTGCGATCGTGATCCACCTGGTGCTGTCGCGAGCCCGCTATGGCTGGCGGTTGTTCGCGGTCGGCGGCGCGCGCCGTTCCGCCTACAATGCCGGCATCAATGTGCGCTTCACCCTGTTCAGCGCCTACGTGCTCTGCTCGGTTCTGGTGGCGCTCTCCGGCTTCTTCTTCTCCGCCCGCATCGGAAGTGCTGCGTCCGATATCGGCACCGGCCTCGAGCTGCAGGTGCTGACCGCGACCGTGCTCGGGGGCATCTCGCTCGGCGGCGGACGCGGTTCGGTCGCCAAAGCTTTGATGGGAACGATCTTCGTGCTCGTCCTGTCGAACAGCCTGCTTGCGCTCGCCGTGCCTGGCCCGGTCAACTACCTGATCCTCGGCCTCGTCCTGCTGCTCTCGGTCATGCTCGACGTGCGCTGGGTGAAGAACCGCCACAAGATCCTGCGCAGCGTCTATATCTCGCCGACCTTCGCCAAGATGCCGCAGGCGATCTCAACCGCGCCCGGCGCGCCAATGTCGGTGAACGACCGACTGAAGGATGTCGGCGTCATCGGCCTCGGCTTCCTCGACGGCGCCGAGGACGTCATCTTCGACCGGCAGGACCGGCTCTATACCGGCAGCCGCCAGGGCGACATATTGCGCTTCCAGCCGCCGCACTACACCGACAGCGAAGTGTTCGCCCACATCGGCGGCTCGCCGCTCGGCATGGCGTTCGACCGCGACGATAACCTAGTCATCTGCGTCGCCGGCATGGGCCTCTACCAGGTCTCGCCGACAGGCGAGGTGAAGCTGCTCACCGCCGAGACCAACCGCTCGCTGACATCGGTGGTCGACGACTCGACCATGAAGCTTGCCGACGACTGTGACATCCTTCCCGATGGCCGCATCGTGTTTTCCGAGGCCACTGTCCGTTTCGAGATGCACGACTGGTACGCGGACGCGCTGGAGAGCCGCGGCAACGGGCGCATCATCGTCCACGATCCCAAATCCGGTTCGACCCGCACGCTCTTGTCGAACCTTGTCTTCCCCAATGGCATCTGCACCGCCTTCGACGGCCAGTCGGTGCTGTTCGCGGAGAGCTGGGCCTGCCGCATCAGCCGTTACTATTTCGACGGGCCGAAGAAGGGCAGGATCGAGCGGGTCATCGAGGGATTGCCCGGCTATCCCGACAACATCAACCGCGCCTCCGACGGAACCTACTGGCTGGCGCTGATGGGCATGCGCACGCCGGCGCTCGACCTGTCGCTGGAAATGCCCGGCTTCCGCCGCCGCATGGCGCGGCGCGTGTCGGAGGATGCCTGGCTGATGCCCAACCTCAACACCGGCTGCGTGCTGCGCTTCGACGAGAAGGGCCAAATCCTCGAGAGCCTTTGGGACCAGGCCGGAGAGAAGCATCCGATGATCACCTCGATGCGCGAGCACAAGGGCATCCTGTATCTCTGCGGCATCTTCAACAACCGCATGGGGACGCTGCCGCTGAAGAGGGCCGACCCCAACTGGTTCAGCTCGGATTCCTACTGGGGCAAAAAGCCATGAGCGCCGTGAGTCGGCTTTTCGATCGCTTCCTTGGCCGTGGCGACTGGGCGGTGACCGTTCCGACGCTCGACGGGCCCTTGCTGCCCAACCAGGACCTTGAGGAGGCGGGGCTCTTCGCAGGCCTTGCTGAGGCGGACAATCTGGTGCGGACCGAAAAGGGCATGCTGGCGAGTAGCGCGAACCTGCTGATGCGGTTCGATGCCGACGGCAAGCCCGAGGTTCTGCAGGAGTCCCCAGGCGAGATCACCGCGCTCGCCCATGCCCGTGGCATGACCGCTCTGGCCATTGACGGCAAGGGCGTCATCATCCGCGGCGGCCTGCATGACGGGCGCGAGGCGACGGGCGACGAGGCCCGCAGGCTGTCCTGCGTCACTGCTCTCACCTTCCTCGACAGCAATACCTTGCTGGTGGCCAACGGCTCGGCCTCGCTGCCGGCGAGCGCCTGGCGCCGCGATCTGATGCAGAAAAACGCTTCCGGTTCGGTCTGGCGCCTCGACTTGAAAAGCGGCCGGCTGGAGCTGATCCGCGACGGGCTCGCCTGGCCCGCCGGCATCGCCACGACCGGGTCAAACCGCGTCTACGTCACTGAGGCCTGGCGCCATCGCGTGCTGGCCATCGACCTTGCCAGCAAAGCGACAGTGCCGGTGCTGGAACATCTGCCGGCCTATCCGGCGCGTATCGCACCCGCTTTCAACGCCGGCTACTGGCTGACCTTCTATTCGGTGCGCAACCAGCTGGTGGAGTTCATCCTGCGCGAGGAGACCTACCGCAAGCGCATGCTGGCCGAAATACCGGAAGCCTACTGGATGGCGCCGTCGCTCGGCTCATGGCGCGACTACCGCGAGCCGATGCAGGGCAGCCAGCTCAAGCAGATGAACGTGCTGAAGCCCTACGCGGTCACCAGGTCCTACGGGCTGGTGGTCCATTGCGACCACAACATGAAACCGCTGTCGAGCTTCCATTCGCGCGCCGACGGCACCGTGCATGGCACGATCAGCGCCTGCGAGGCTGACGACGACCTGCTCGTCGCCTCGCGCGGCGGGTCGAGGATCGTGCGCGTGGCCAGGGCCGCCAGCGGCAAGCGGGGTTAAGCGATGTCGGATAACATCATCGAGCTCAAGGACGCGACCAAGGCGTTCTCGCGCATCCCGGCTTTCAAGAACGTCAATTTCGACCTGCGCAAGGGCGAGATTCATGCGCTGCTCGGCGAAAACGGCGCCGGCAAATCGACGCTGACCAAGGTCATGGCCGGCGTTTTCAAGCTGACCGAAGGCAAGCTGTTCTTCGACGGCAAGGAGGTGTCCTTCGCGACCCCCGCCGAAGCGCTGCGCGCCGGCATTGCCATGGTGTTCCAGGAGACCAACCTGGTGCCGGCCATGACGGTAGCGCAGAACCTCTATCTCGGCGAAGAGAAGATGTTCAACCGGCTGCGCGGCCTCTACATCCAAGCGCGCCAGTTCCTCGCCGGCATGGGTTTCCAGGTCGACCCCACCGCGCAGGTGAGCACGCTGGGCGCCGCGCACAAGCAGATGGTGGAGATCGCGCGCGCCGTCCACCACAAGGCGCGCGTCATCATCTTCGACGAGCCGACCGCGACACTGACGCCGGAAGAGAAGCGCCATTTCTTCAACCTCCTGCAGCGGCTGGTGAAGGAAGGCATCGCCATCATCTTCATCACCCATGCGCTCGAAGAGGCGCTCGCCGTCGCCGACCGCATTACCGTCATGCGCGACGGCGAGATCGTGGCATCGGGCGAGGCCAAGGGCTTCACCCGCGCCTCGATCGTGCAGGCGATGGTCGGCCGCACGCTCACCGAAACGCTGCATGGCGAGGTCAAGCGCACCGCGCGCCCCTATGGCGACAAGGTGCTCTCGGTCGAGAACCTCTCCTGCGCCGGTCTGGTGCGCAACTCGTCCTTCTCCGTTTTTTCGGGCCAGGTCACCGGCATGTTCGGATTGGTCGGCGCCGGCCGCACCGAGATGGCCAAGGTCGTCGCCGGGCTGTTGAAGCGCAATATCTTCCATGGCGGCGAAATCCGCCTGCTCGGCAAGTCGGTGCGCTATCGCGTGCCGCGGCCGGCGGTGCGCGACGGCATCGTCTATGTGACGGAGGACCGCAAGTTCGACGGGTTCTTCGAGACGATGACGGCCGGCGAGAACCTGCAGATCGGCGAACTGACCGATAAATCCAACCCGGTCTCGATCGTGTCCCTGGCACGCGCCAGGGAGCTCGCCAAGCAATGGGGCGAGAGGCTCAGGCTGAAGCAGATCAGCGAGCGCGCCCGGATGATCGAGCTTTCCGGCGGCAACCAGCAAAAGGTCGTGATCGCCAAATCGCTGATCCAACAGCCCAAGCTGGTGATCTTCGACGAGCCGACGCGCGGCGTCGACGTCGGCGCCATCGTCGAGATCCACCAACTCATCAGCGATCTTGCCGATCAAGGCATGGCAGTCGTCGTCATCTCGTCCTATCTGCCGGAAATCCTTGCGGTTTCCGACCGCATACTGGTCGTGAAGCGCGGCCGCGTGGTCGAGGAGATGATGCTGTCGGACGCAACCGAAGAACGTGTCATGTTCGCCGCGGTCCATTGAACAGCAGCAGATTTGCTGGCTAACGCCCGGAACGGCCCTATTGCCTTGCAAACGCTTCCGCGTCTGAATAGGTCAGGAGGCCAGATCACCTGCCCGAGCGGACATGTCCAGCATCAACCTCAAACTTCTGCAGACGTTCCTGCTTGCTGCTGAAAACGGCAGCTTCCGGCGCGCGGCCGAAGAAAGCAACCGCTCGCCGTCGGCCGTCTCCATGCAGATACGTGACCTCGAGGAACAGATCGGCATCTCGCTCTTCATCCGCACGGCACAGCGCGCCAGCCTGACGCCGGAAGGCCAGGTTCTGTTCGAGGAGATCGCCAATGCGATGTCGCAGGTGCAGACCAGTCTCGACCGGCTGATCGAGATCGCCGCGCGACGCAAGGGCAAGGTGCAGATCGCCTGCGCCCCGACGCTGGCGGCGAGCCGGCTGGGCGACATATTGGCGACGTTCAAATTGCGCTATCCGCGCTCGATCGTCGAGGTCATCGAGACGCCGCCGCAGGCGGCGCTTGCGCTGTTGCAGCAGCAGGAGGTCGAGTTCTATCTCGGCCCGGAACTGCCGAACCTCAACGATTTCGAATTCGAGTCGATCCTGGACGATCCGCTGATGGCCTGCATCCCGACGGAGATCTATGGCGGCGAGAAGAAGCTCAATCTGTCCGACCTCAAGCGCTTCCCGCTGATCCTGCTCAACCGAAAGACGGCGGTGCGCGGCCTTCTCGACCGGCTGACGGCCGCGGAAGGCATCGAACTCAAGCCGCAATATGAAGTCGAAAGCGCGCAGACGGCGGTGGCGCTGGTGTCGTCGGGGCTGGGCGTCTGCGTGGTACCGGGCATCGCCATCTCACGCAATGACGAACGCATGCGGGTGGTGCCGATCGACCATCGCGACGCCCACCGCTCCGTCGGCATCATCACCGCGCGCGGCTATGTGCACCACTCCTTCTCCGAACAGCTGATGAACCTGATCCGTACCAATCTGCGCGAGTTGGCGCACTGAGCACGGGGCTTTAAGGATTAGTGCAGAAAGCCACTGGTAACGCCATTTGCAGGCCGGCCTCACCTGAATATCAATCCGTCTGGATCCAGACCGCCTTCGTCTCCAGATATTCATGCAGGTGCTCGACGCCGCCCTCGCGGCCGTAGCCGGACATCTTCATGCCGCCGAAGGGAACGGCTGGGTCGATGGCATGATACATGTTGACCCAGACCGAGCCGGCCTTGACGCGGCGCGCGAGCTTGTGCGCGGTGCCGAGATTGGTGGTGAAGATGCCGGCCGCCAGGCCGTAGGGCGTCGCGTTGGCACGCGCGACGGCCTCGTCCAGCGTGTCAAAAGGCATCGCCGAAATGACTGGACCGAAGATCTCTTCCCGAGCGATCGTCATCTTGTCCGAGACCGCGCCGAAGACAGTTGGGGCGATGAAGTTGCCGCCGTCATAGAGCTCGCCCGTCAGCCTTGAGCCGCCGGCGACCAGCCTGGCGCCTTCGTCGCTGCCGGCCTTGATGTAGCCTTCGACCTTGCCGGCCTGCCTGGCGTTGATCAGCGGGCCGATCTCGGTCTCCGCCTCGATGCCGTGGCCGATGCGCAGCTTGCCGGCGAACTCGGCGACCCGGCGCACGAACTCGTCATGGATCTCGCGCGCCACGAAGAGCCGCGAGCCTGCAATGCAGATCTGGCCCGAATGCACGAACACCGCCATCGCCGCGACCGGCACGGCCTTTTCAATGTCGGCGTCGCTGCAGACGATGATCGGCGACTTGCCGCCGAGCTCCAGCGAGACGCGCTTGAGGTTGGTCACGCCAGCCCGGGCAATCGCCTGGCCGGTCAGCGTCGAGCCGGTGAAGACGATCTTGTTGACGTCAGGGTGCTCGGCGAGCCGCGCTCCGGCCTCGGCGCCGGTCCCGGTGACAATGTTGACAACACCGTCGGGCACGCCGGCTTCCTGCATCAGCTTCGCGATCAGGAGCGGCGTCAGCGATGCGTCCTCCGAAGGCTTCAGCACGATGGTGCAGCCGGTGGCGAGAGCCGGCGCGATCTTCCAGACCGAGGCGGCGGTGGGCGCATTCCAGGGAATGATCGCGCCGACGACGCCGACCGGCTCGCGCCGGGTGAAGGTGACGATCTCGCCGGGGATCGAATTGTCGATCGCTTCGCCATGCAGCGCTGTCGCCATGCCGCCATAGAATCGCAGCATGCCGATGACCCGGCGCCGGTTGGCCAGCGTGCGGGTGATCGGCAGTCCCATGTCGAGCGTGTCTGACACGCTGAGCTCTTCCCAATGTTTCTCGAAGAGGTCGGCGATCCGCAGCAGCACGCATTGCCGCTCGTAGGGCGAGAACTTGGACCAGGGCCCCTCGAACGCGCCCCGCGCGGCGGCCACCGCCGCGTCGATATCCGCGGCTCCGCCGCGCGGCACCGTCGCCAGCACCTCGCCCGTCGCCGGGTTCAGCGCCTGCATGACCTCGCCGGACTGCGCCGCGGCCCACTTGCCGCCTATGAACATCGGCCGGAATTCGCCGTGGTAGAGCGTCGTGGCCTTCGCCCTCGGGTCGAAGTTCAGCGTCATCGTCTCCTCCTCACGAATTCCGAGGCGACTATTACTCCCGCTTCGGGCGACCTCAAACAAGGAAAGCTAAAAGGGCGTTCAGATAATTGGACTGTGCAAGGCGCGCGTCTTCCCCGATGTTGCCGGCAACGGAGGAACAGATATGAGACTTGCTGGCAAGGTCGCCATCGTCACCGGTGGCGGGTCGGGGTTTGGCGAAGGCATCGTCAAAAAATTCGTCGAGGAAGGCGCGTCCGTCGTGCTGATGGACCGTGACGATGCCGCGGCTTCCCGCGTCGCTCGTGAAGCCGGCGGCAAGGTGCGGCCGATTGCGGGCGACGTCTCGACGCTGGAGAGTTTTGTCGCGGCCGCCGACCTGGCGCGCGCTGCCTTCGGCGGGCTCGACATTCTCGTCAACAATGCCGGCGTGGCGCAGCCGCCGCTGCCGCTGGAGACGATGGACGAAGGCCTGTTCGACCGCATCGCCAACGTCAATATGCGCTCGATCTACAATGGCGCCCGCGCGGTGGTGCCGCATTTCAAATCGATCAAGTCGGGCGCCATCCTCAATGTCGCCTCGACGGGCGGCGTCTCGCCGCGGCCGAACCTCACCTGGTACAACGCTTCCAAGGGCTGGGCGATCGCCGCCACCCGGGCGATGGCGGTGGAGCTCGCGCCCTTCGGCATCCGCGTCAACGCGATCAATCCGGTCGCCGGCGACACGCCGCTTCTGTCCACCTTCATCGGTTCCGGCGAGGAAAACCGCGCCCGCGTGGTCGCCACCATCCCGATCGGCCGGCTGTCGACGCCGCAGGACATGGGCAACGCCGCGGCGTTCCTGTGCTCCGACGAAGCCAGCATGATCACCGGCGTCGACCTCAATGTCGACGGCGGCAAATGCATCTGAATATCTGCGGCTCCTGAGGGATTGGCGATGAAGGATGTTTACCAGATCGCGGTCGTGCATGGCGACGGCATCGGCCCCGAGGTCTGCGCCGCGGCCGTCGAGGTGGTGAAGGCAGCGCTCGGGCCGGGCTGCCCTTTGCGCTTCACCGAATATCCGGCCGGCGCCGAGCATTTTCTGAAGACAGGGCAGAGCTTTCCCCAGCCGACCTTCGAGGCGTGCCGGGCGGCGGACGCGATCCTGCACGGCGCCGGCGGCCTGCCGGGCGTGATCTATCCGGACGGCACGGAAGCGGGGCTCGATTTCACGCTGAGGCTCCGTTTCGAGCTCGACCTCTACGCCAATATCCGCCCGATCAGGCTCTTCGAAGGGGTGACGAGCCCGCTCACCGGGGTAAAGGCCGGCGATATCGACTATGTCATCCTGCGCGAGAACAGCGAAGGGCTTTACGCTGCGCGCGGTGCGGGGGCGCTGCTACGCGGCGAAGTGGCGGTCGACACGCTCGTCCAGACGCGCGCCGGCATCGAGCGGATCGTGCGCAGGGCCTTCGAGCTGGCGCGCCAGTCGAACGGCGCGCCGCGCGACGGCGTTCGCCGGGTGACATGCTGCGACAAGGCCAATGTGCTGCGCAGCTACGCCTTTTTCCGCTCCGTCTTCGACGAGGTGGCGAAGGACTATCCCGACATCGAAACGGAACATGCGCTGGTCGACGCCATGGCCATGCATCTCGTTCTGAAGCCCGGCCATTTCAACGTCATCGTCAGCGAGAACATGTTCGGCGACATCCTCTCGGACCTGGCGGCGGCGACCGTAGGCGGAATGGGCATGGCGCCGTCGGCGGAGGTCGGCGACGCAAATGGCTTCTTCCAGGCGGCGCACGGCTCCGCGCCGGACATTGCCGGCAAGGGGATCGCCAATCCCTACGGTACGATCCTGTCGGCGGCGGCCATGCTCGACTGGCTCGGCCGCGGACATGGCGACGAAAGGTTGCTCCGAGCCGCTGAGCAAATCCGCCGCGTGACGGAAGCGTGCCTGGCAGGCGGACTGCTCAGCGCGGATCTGAAGGGAAAATCATCGACCGCCGAAATCACCGGGAACGTCTGCGACCGGCTCGCGGCCTGAGGCGATGGGGCGGCTCGATCGCTGCGTATCGGTGGAGGATTTTCGCCAGCTGGCGCGCCGCCGGCTGCCGAAATCGGTTTTCGAGTTCGTCGATGGCGGGGCAGGCCAGGAACTGACCTTGCGCGACAACCGTGTCGGATTCGAACGCATCCGGCTGCTGCCGCGTGTTCTGACCGATGTGTCCCGGCCGGATTTGACCACCACCTTGTGGTCCCGCACCTATCCGACGCCGCTGGTGATCAGCCCGATGGGATCCTGCGCGCTCGTGCGCCCTGGCGCCGACATTGCTATTGCCACAGCAGCGGCGGCGCGTGGCATTCCCTACACGCTTTCGACCATGGCGACGACCGGCATCGAACAGATGGCGAGGGCGGTCGAGGGCCCGCTCTGGTTCCAGCTCTATGTGCTGAAGGATTTCGACTTCAATCGCCGGCTGGTGCGACAGGCAGAAGACTTCGGCTATTCGGCGCTGGTCGTGACCGTCGATCTCCAGACGGGCGGCAAGCGCGAGAAGGATCTGAGGAACGGGATATCGATTCCGCTGCGTCCTTCGCTGCGGCACATGATCGAAGGGGTCGTGCATCCGGCCTGGTCGTTTCGCCTGCTTCGGGGCGGCTTCCCGCAATTCTCGAATGTTCGCGGCTATCTCGGCGACACCAGCGCGGGGCTGACGATCGCGGCGCGCGTCGGCCGCAACCTCCATGCGGGTTTCGATTGGAACGACTTTCGCACGATCCGCGGCTGGTGGAAGGGCCCGCTGATCGTCAAGGGCGTCCTGCACCCGGACGACGCCGCGCGTTTGATCGCGGAGGGCGCGGACGGGATCTGGGTGTCCAACCACGGCGGCCGACAGCTCGACGGAGCAGTCGCGAGCATCGATGCGACCGGGGCCGTGCATGCGGCCATTGGCGGCCGGACTCCGGTTCTGATCGATTCCGGCATCCGCACGGGCATGGACGTGATCAAGGCGAGAGCTCGCGGCGCCGCCGCCTCGGCAATCGGCCGCGCCGCCCTGTTCGGCGCGGTGGCAGGACAGGCTGGCGTCGAGCGGGTCCTGGATATTTTGCTCGACGAAATCGCAACGGGTCTGAAGCTTTGCGGTGTGCAGGGGTTTCACCAGCTCGGCCCGGACCTGATTGCTCCGGCGGGGTAACCACGTCTGCCCTGTTTCATTGCGCCGGCCCGGTTTTGCGAGGCGCAAGGTTGCGCGAGCTCCGGCCGATGGTTATGCCGGGTCAGAATTTCCTGATGAAAGGCAGAACCGATGAAGGTCGTTTCCACCTCCAAATCGCATGGCGGCGTCCAGGGCGTCTATTCGCACCCTTCCGAAGTCTGCGCCTGTGACATGACCTTTGCGGTGTTCGTGCCGCGGCAAGCCAAGGACGGGCCGCTCCCGGTCCTGTGGTATCTGTCGGGTCTCACCTGCACGCACGCAAACGTCATGGACAAGGGTGAATACCGGCGCCTGGCATCCGAGCTTGGGCTCGTCATCGTGTGTCCCGACACCAGCCCGCGTGGGCCTGACGTTCCCGACGAGAAGGACAATTGGCAATTCGGCTGCGGCGCCGGCTTCTACCTCGATGCGACGCAAGAGCCTTATGCGAAGAACTACCGGATGTATTCCTACATCACCGAGGAACTGCCGGCGCTCGTTGCCGCCAATTTTCCGGTCGACATGTCGCGCCAGGCGATCTTCGGCCATTCGATGGGCGGGCACGGCGCGCTGACGATCGCGCTGAAGAATCCGGAGCGCTACCGGAGCTGCTCTGCCTTCGCGCCGATCGTGCAGCCCTCGACAGCCGGATGGTCGCGGCCGGCCTTCGAAAAATATCTCGGAGCGGACGAAAAGAGCTGGCGTGCCTATGACGCGACGCTTCTGATCGAGGATGAGAAGCGCTTCCCCGAATTACTCGTCGACCAAGGCACGGCGGATGGTTTTCTGCAGGAGGGTCTTCGGCCATGGCTCCTGGAAGAAGCCTGCAAGAAGGCAGGCATCGATCTGACCCTGCGCATGCAGGAAGACTACGACCATTCCTACAATTTCATCTCGACCTTCATGGACGATCATCTGAAGTGGCATGCCTGCCGTCTTGAGTGACACCGTCCGCAGTATGCCTGCCCCGCCGCAATCGAACGGTCTATTCCGAATCAGCCGTGGCTGAAGAGATTTCGGCGTTCACCTTCTGGTGAGCGCGAAATGTCCCCTGGAACATTCCCCTTTTCGCGCTGTTAAGTCCAAGCAGCAGCGCGGAAAGGAGCTTGCGCATGGACAATCCGCGATCCACGGCAAGTATAGCCGGCCACCCCATCCATCCCATGCTCGTCACCATCCCGATCGCATGTTTCGTCGGGACCTTGCTTACGGACATCGCCTATTGGCGGACGGCCGAAATGACCTGGGCCAACTTCTCGACCTGGCTTCTGACCGTTGGTGTCATCGTCGGTATTCTGGCCGCCATAGCGGGGCTTATCGACTTTCTTGGCGGCCGTAGGATACGCGCTCAGCCGACGGCTTGGCTGCACATGGCGGGTAACCTCGTCGCGCTCGTTCTGTCGTTCTTCAACATGCTGATCCATACGCGCGATGCCTGGACGTCCGTCGTGCCGACCGGGCTGATCCTGTCGGCGCTGGTGGTAATCATCCTGCTCTTTACCGGCTGGCTCGGCTGGGGGTTGGTCTATCGCCATCATGTAGGAGTGGCCGATGAGACGGTTTGACTGCGCAATCAGATGGCCGATCGCGGCGCTTTGCTGCGCAATGGCTTTGGGGCTTGCCGGCTGCAGCGACGACAACACCGATCCGAGCGCGCAGATCGGCCCGAATCCGAAACTGCCGGAGATAAACCAATATCTGTTCCCGCCGATGCATCTGGCCTCGGTGGTCGGCTGGAAAAACGATGAGAAGCCGGCCGTCGCGCAAGGCCTGCAGATCGAGGCGCTGGCCAAGGGACTTCAGCATCCGCGTTCGCTTTACGTGCTGCCCAATGGCGACATCCTGGTGGTGGAATCCAAGGCGCCAAACGAAGCATCGGTCAAGCGGCCGAAAGACATCATCATGGGATTGGTCGAAAGCTGGGTGACCTCTGGCGGCGACACCGGGCCGAGCAACCGCATCACGCTGCTGCGCGACACCAATGGCGACGGCAAGCCGGATTACCAGGGCGTGTTCCTAGACCACCTCAACTCACCCTTCGGCGTGGCGCTGGTCGGCAACGACCTCTATGTCGCCGACACCGATGCAATCGTGCGCTACCCGTACAATCCAGGCGATACCAAGATCACGGCACCCGGCAAGGTGCTGACGGAACTGCCGGGCGGTCCGATCGATCACCACTGGACGAAGAGCCTCGTAGCGAGCCCGGACGGCTCATTGCTCTATGTCGGTGTCGGCTCGAACAGCAACATCACCGAGAACGGCATCCAGGCCGAAAAAGATCGCGCCGCGATCTGGGAGGTCGATCGCGCCACCGGCCGCTCGCGCATTTTCGCCAGCGGGCTGCGCAACCCCAATGGCCTGTCGTTCGAGCCTGAGAGCAAGGCGCTGTGGACGGTGGTCAACGAGCGCGACGAGCTTGGACCGAACCTTGTGCCGGATTACATGACGTCGGTGAAGGACGGCGCCTTCTATGGCTGGCCCTACAGCTACTATGGACAGCATGTCGATCCGCGCGTGATGCCGCAGCGGCCGGACATGGTGGCCAAGGCCATTCCGCCGGACTATGCGCTGAGCTCGCATGTCGCTCCGCTCGGGCTAGCCTTCTATACCGCAAGCAACCTGCCGCAAACTTATCGCGGCGGCGCCTTTGTCGGTGAGCATGGCAGCTGGGATCGCTCCCAGTTCAATGGCTACAAGGTGGTTTTCGTGCCGTTCAGCGGCGGGCACCCGAACGGCATGGCGCGGGACGTCGTCACCGGCTTCCTCAACGACAAGGGCGAGGCGAGGGGCCGCCCGGTCGGCGTTGCCGTCGATAAATCCGGCGCGCTGCTGATTGCCGACGATGTCGGCAACACGGTGTGGAGGGTGACGGCAACGGCGCCGGGATCCTCGTGAGGAAAGACATCCTTCGGTTACTCCCGCCCGGCCTGGCCGACCAATTGAACGGTGTGCCGTAGAAGCGCGATAATCCGGCCGGAAACAGTGGATCCCGCGGACCAGGGGCAAAGCGCGGCGCGGCAAAATCGGCGGCTAACGGCACCTCGACCAGTTGGGCAGGAACGATCTGGCGGCTGACGCATTTTGCTTCGCGTCAACAACCGAGGGACCCGATGCGCATTGCCCATGTCGCGCCGCTCTACGAATCCGTGCCGCCGAAACTCTATGGCGGGACCGAGCGGATCGTGTTCTACATCACCGAGGCGCTGGTCGAACTCGGCCACGACGTGACCTTGTTCGCGAGTGGCGACAGCGAGACGTCGGCCAGGCTGGTATCCAGCCGCGATCAGGCGATACGCCTTGACCCTCGGCCGAAGAAATCGGAGATCGCTGCGCACCTGGCCATGCTCGCCGATGTGCGTGCACGCGCCGAGGAGTTCGACGTCATCCATTTCCATCTCAGCCACCTCCTGCATTTTCCATTCTTTGAAGAGATGGCGGGGCGCACGGTGACGACGCCGCACGGCCGGCTCGACTATGTCGACCTGGCGCCGGCCTATAAGCGCTTCCCGCGTTTCCCGATGATCTCGATTTCGCACAGCCAGAAGCGCGGTCTGCCCGACGCGAACTGGCTCGCCACGATCCATCACGGATTGCCGCTCGATGCCTACCGACCGACGTATGAGCCGCAGGCGGAAGAACCATATCTCGCCTTCCTCGGCCGCCTGTCGCGCGACAAGCGGCCGGACCGCGCCATCGAGATCGCGCGACGGTCCGGGTTGAAGCTGAAGCTGGCGGCCAAGATCGGCGACGATGACCGCGCCTATTTCCGCGACAACGTCGAGGCCCTCATCGATGGCGACCGCATCGAGTATGTCGGCGAGATCACCGAGGACGAGAAAGCCGGTTTCCTCGGGAATGCGGCAGGCCTGCTGTTCCCAATCGATTGGCCGGAGCCGTTCGGCCTCGTCGCAATTGAGGCCATGGCTTGCGGCACGCCGGTGATCGCCTGGAACCAAGGCGCCTTGCCGGAAATCGTCGACGACAGCGTCACCGGCTTCGTCGTGGACAGTGTGGACGCTGCGGTTGCGTCGATGCCGGCGCTTCTCGATCTCGAGCGGCGGCAGGTGAGGGCGGTATTCGAGCAAAGGTTCTCGGCGGCAAGAATGGCAAGCGACTATCTTGCTGCGTATATGCGCCTGACCGGCATACCGGAGGCCAGGGCCTCCTGACCTTCATCCCCGGAGCCGGACGATTTCAGGTCTGTTCGACTTGAAATCTCAATCCGGCTCTAAATCAAAGGGATAGAGCATAATGTTGTCCGAAAGCCGCTTCACACTTTTCGGCATCATGCTCTAGGGCGGGGCAAACGAAGAGGTGACGAATGACGGAGCTCGACGAGCGCAAGCTCGATCCTGCCGTAGCCCTTTCTTCACTCGACGAAACGGCGCCGCGCGAACCGCACCGGCTTTTTGCCCTCAAGCAGGGCGACTGCTTCGCCGTCGCGGACGCCTATGGCGACATCAGAGGGGCGGGCGACGGGTTCTTCCGCGACGACACGCGCGTGCTGTCCGAATTCCGGTTGACCATCGGCGGCAGGCCGATGTCGCTGCTCGGCGCTTCGCTCAGCCAGGACAATGTGCTGTTCACGTCCAACCTGACCAACCTGCCGATCCAAAGCGCCGTTGGCCGCGACATCCCGCAAGGCGCGATCCATATCGAACGCGTGAGGCTGATCTGGCAGGACCGGCTGTTCGAGCGGATCACGCTTTCCAACTACAGCCGCGAGCATTCCACCATAACGGTCTCGCTGCATTTCGCCGCTGATTTTCGCGACATGTTCGAGGTGCGCGGCTCGACGCGGGTGAAGCGTGGCACGACGCATCTGGCGAAGACCGACAAGGAGTCCGTCATGCTCGGCTATGACGGCCTCGACGGGCTGCCGCGCCTGTCGGCGATCTCCTTTTCGCAGGCTCCCGACAAATTAAGCGACAACCGCGCCGACTTCCTGATCGCGGTGACCAAGCGCAGCCAGAAAGTGCTGTATGTCGAAGTCGGACCGGAAGCTTCCGAGGCTCCCAATCGCGACCGTTTCCGCGCCGCGGCGGCACGAGCCCGCTTCGGCATGCGTGCCAAGCGGCGTCATGGCGCCACGGTGCACAGTTCGGGCCGCGTCTTCAACGATTGGGTCGAGCGTGCCCGCGCCGATGTGGCACTGCTCACCACCGAGCTTCCGACCGGGCCCTATCCCTATGCCGGCATTCCCTGGTTCTCGACGGCATTCGGCCGCGACGGCGTGATCTCGAGCCTGCAGATGCTCTGGCTCAATCCCGGGCTGGCGCGGGGCGTGCTGGCTTTTCTGGCCGAGCACCAGGCGACCGAAACGTCGCCTTTTTCGGATTCCCAGCCGGGCAAGATCATGCATGAGACGCGCAAGGGCGAGATGGCGGCACTGCGCGAGCTTCCCTTCGGGCGTTATTATGGCGGCGTCGACACCACGCCGCTTTATATCCATCTGGCTTCCGCCTATGCCGAGCGCACCGGCGACATGGCTTTCATTGACAGATTGTGGCCTTCGCTGAAGGCTGCCGCCGAATGGACGGAGGAGGCGAGCCGCGCCACCGGCTTCGTGACCTATCAGCGCGCCGCCGAATCAGGCCTCGCCAACCAGGGATGGAAGGACAGTTTCGATTCAGTCTTCCATGCCGACGGCCGCATCCCCAAGGGACCGATCGCGCTGGTTGAGGTGCAGGGCTATGTCTTCGCCGCCTTCCGCGGAATGGCGGCGCTGGCACGCCGCCGCGGTGAATTTGCGGACGCCGAGCACTGGGAGGGCCGTGCCGAGGAGATGCGGGTCGCCGTGGAACGCGACTTCTGGCTCGACGACATGAACTTCTATGCCTTGGCCATCGATGGCGAGGGCCAGCCATGCAAGGTGCGTACATCAAATGCCGGGCACCTGCTGTTCGTCGGATTGCCGCAACCGGAGCGCGCAAAGCTGGTCGTAGACCAGTTGCTGTCGGCCTCCTTCCATTCGGGCTGGGGGTTGCGGACGCTTGCCGACGACGCGGTATTCTTCAACCCGATGTCCTATCACAACGGCTCGATCTGGCCGCATGATACGGCGCTTTGCGCCGTGGGCATGGCGCGCTTTGGCGAACGCGACAGCGTGGTGCGGTTGATGAGCGGTACATTCGAATCGGCCGTGCATTTCAACATGCGGCTCCCTGAACTGTTCTGCGGCTTCGCCCGGGCTCCGGGCGAGGCGCCCATCGCCTATCCCGTGGCCTGCCTGCCGCAGGCCTGGTCGGCCGGCTCCACCTTCATGCTGATGCAGGCATGCCTGGGGCTGGAGATCGATGGCTGGCAAGGTGAATTGCACGTCACACGTCCGAGGCTGCCGATTGGCATCGACACGCTCATGATCAGGCACCTGACGGTCGGCGACAAAGCGATCGATCTCACCTTCCAACGGGTCGGCGACCGTGTCGCCGCCTTTCTGTCCGACCGGCATGAAGGCCAGGTTCCGCTCATCGTTCGAACGTAAACAAAGCGCCACAACCCCGCGTCCAACCATCGAAAAATGTCGGAACTGATCGCTGGTTCGCGCGTTGCAGACCTAAGCCGGTCTGCCCGTCCGCGGCCGGCAAGAACGAAAACAATGAACGGACGGCCGGAGGCAACCTGGCATTTCAATGACACAATACGGCGTCGACCTGTTACTGGCCCTTATTCTCGCAAGCCTTGGACTTTCCGCACTAGCGATTTTCATTTCGATATCCCGGCACCGCCGCAATCACCCGAGCGCATCGGTCATGCCGGGCCCCGGGGACGATTCCGCCCCCGAGGCGGCAAGGAAGGTGCTGCGCGAATTCGAGAAGAATGGGCAGTCGGTCGACGCGGCTCTCGTGAGCTGGTCGCCGGAAACTCTGCGCAAGATCCTTGCCGAGGACCTGCCGGATGCGCAGGTCATCGTCGTCTCCAACCGCGAGCCGTATATCCACAACGAGACCCAGGATGGCGGCGTCGAGCTCGTCGTGCCGGCGAGCGGGCTGGTCTCTGCGCTGGAGCCGATCACACGCGCCTGCGCCGGCACCTGGATCGCCTATGGCGGCGGCACCGCCGACCGGACGGTGGTCGACAGGAACGACCGCGTGCAAGTGCCGCCTGACCATCCCTCCTACACGCTGCGCCGGGTTTGGCTGAGCGACGACGAGTATCAAGGTTATTATCTCGGCTTCGCCAATGAAGGCCTGTGGCCGCTCTGCCACATTGCCTTCACGCGGCCGATTTTTCGAGAGTCGGACTGGCAGGCCTATGAAGCTGTCAACCGCAAATTCGCGGACACGGTGGTTGCCGAGGCTCGCAACGAGCGGCCGATCGTGCTCGTCCAGGATTATCACTTCGCGCTTTTGCCGCGCATGGTCCGCGAGCGGCTGCCGGAGGCGATCGTCATCACCTTCTGGCATATCCCCTGGCCGAATTCTGAAGTGTTCAGCATCTGCCCGTGGCGCGAGCGCATCCTGGACGGACTGCTCGGCAGCTCGATCGTAGGTTTCCACACCCAGTTCCATGCCAATAACTTCACCGAGAGCGTCGACCGCTTCATGGAAAGCCGCATCGAGCGAGCTGATGCCGCCATTTCCTATGGCGGCCAGGTGACGCTGGTCCATGCCTATCCGATCTCGATCGAGTGGCCCGTCGATCTCCTGGAAGCCCTGCCCAGAGTCGAGGAGTGCCGCGCGCGCATTCGCAAGCGGTTCAGAATTCCAGCGGATGCCAAGCTTTGCGTGGGCGTCGAGCGTCTCGATTACACCAAGGGCATCCTCGATCGTTTCCATGCGCTCGAGGAGCTGTTCATTCGCCATCCTGAAATGGTGGGTCAAGTCGTGTTCCTGCAGGTGGCGGCGCCGAGCAGGGGTACGTTGCCGGCCTACAAACAGCTGCATGACGAATGCCTGCGCTGCGCCGAGGAGCTTAACCAGCGCTACGGCAGCGAAACCTACCGGCCGGTCGTCATGGTGGCTGAGCATCATTCGCAGGCGGCGGTCTATGAACTCTATCGCGCCGCCGACATCTGCCTTGTCACCAGCCTGCATGACGGCATGAACCTCGTCGCCAAGGAGTTCGTCGCGTCGCGCGACGACGAACAGGGCGTGCTGCTGCTCAGCACCTTCGCCGGCGCCTCGCGCGAGCTGCTGGAGGCTCTGATCGTCAATCCTTACGACGCGGCGATGATGAGCGAGGCGATGCTGCAGGCGCTGACCATGGGGCCGGACGAGCAGCGCGAGCGCATGCGGCGCATGCGCGAGATCGTGCGCGACAACAATGTCTATCGCTGGGCAGGCAGCATGTTGCTCGACGCGGCGCGGCTGAGGAAGCGCGGCGACTTGGATCGAGTCACGGCCTTATACGAGCGGCCGGCAGGCCCCACCGGCGACAATGTCGTCTCCATGTTCGAACGCAAACAGGCAGTCGGATTCCGATGAACATCCAGGCAGATCTCACCCCGCCGCTTCCAGAAGGCCGGTGGGCGCTTTTTCTCGACATCGACGGCACCTTGCTGGAGCATGCGGCGCATCCCGACGCCGTCTCGGTCAGCGAAGAGTTGCGCGTTCTTCTGCAGATGATCGAGCGTCGGTTGGACGGTGCGCTCGCCTTCATAACGGGGCGCTCGATAGCGGCTGTCGACCATCTGTTCAACCCGTTGAAACTGCGGATCGCCGGCCTCTACGGGCTGGAGCACAGGCTTCTCCCGGAGGGACCGATCGAGACCGCCGACGAACCGGCGGATATGGCGGCACTCGCCGACGAGATCGAACTGGAGCTGGCAAGCCAAGCCGTTTATGTCGAACGCAAGGGGCCGGTGCTCGCCATCCATACGAGAGCCGCGCCGCAGCTTCTGGCGCGGGCGACGGAACTGGTCGAGGCGGCGCTTGAGCGCCTGCCGAAGGGCTACCGCGTGATCGCCGGCAATGCCGGCGTCGAGCTGATGCCGCTCGAAGCCGCCAAGGGTGCCGCGATCCGGCGCTTCATGCGGCTCGATCCTTTCACCGGCAGACGTCCGGTGTTCCTCGGCGATGACACTTCCGATGAGAATGGGTTCGACATGGTCAATGCGGCGGGGGGAATCTCGATCCGCGTGAAGCCGCAGGGCGAGACGGCTGCCCGCTTCGCCATCGAAGACGTGGCCGGCGCCATCGCATGGCTCAAGGCCAATTTCAGCGAGCCTAACGAGCAGGCCGGCAGCGTGCGGCAAATGGTGGGCGCTGGCAATTGACTGCCGGCCTCAGGCCGGAAACAGGAATGCCGTGGCCGGGTCGAAGAAAACCTGCCGCCTGCCTGGAGAGGCATCGCTGGCAGCCACTGCCGACGATGTCGGCCTGATGTCGATTTCCTGTCCCGCGCGTGTTCGCGCGACGATACGCCGGCGTTCCCCGTAGAAGGCGACATCGACAATGTCGACGGAGAGTTCCGCGTGCTTCGGTTTGCGCTCCAGGCCAAACGCTTCCGGCCTGATCATCAGCCTGGTCTTCTGTCCATGCTGGAAGCTGCCATTCGCTCTTATGCCGGAGATGAGCGAGCCGTCGGCAAGGCGGATCGTGGAAGCCCCCGCCGCGGTTTCCAAGTGCTCGGCGGCAAGGAAATTCGAGTTGCCGATGAAGCCCGCGACGAAGTCGGTGGCAGGCCTGAGATAAAGGTCCTCGCCGGTGCCGATCTGCTCGATGCGACCGTTGTGAAAGAGAGCGATGCGGTCCGATAGATGCAGCGCTTCTTCCTGATCATGGGTGACGTAGAGGATGGTGACGCCGGTCTCGCGATGGATGCGGCGGATCTCAGCCTGGATTTCCTCACGCAGTTTCTTGTCGAGCGCCGAGAGCGGCTCGTCCATCAAGAGGATCGGAGGGTCGTAGGCCAGAGCGCGGGCAAGCGCGACGCGCTGCTGCTGACCACCGGAAAGTGCGGCAGGCAGACGCTGGGCGAAGCTCTCCAGCCGCACCAGCGATAGCATGTCGGCGACCTTGCGCTTGATTTCAGCCTCCGGCCGACCGCGGACCCGAAGCGGGAAGGCGGTGTTTTCGGCGACGGTCAGATGCGGGAACAGCGTATAGCGCTGGAAGACCATGCCGATGTTGCGCTTGTGCGATGGTACCGACAGCAGCGACTTGCCCTCGAGCAGCACATCGCCTGAGGTCGGATCCTGGAAGCCCGCGATTGCATAGAGCGTCGTCGATTTGCCCGAGCCCGACGGACCGAGAAAGGTCAGGAACTCGCCCTTGGGGATGTCAAGCGTCACGTCACGAACGGCCGTGAAGGCGCCGAATGCCTTGCGCAGTTTGCGGATGGACAGGAAGGGTTCGGTCATGTCTGTAACTTTCGACGAAGGAGAGCCGTCACGACCATGAGGCCAACAGTGAGGGCGACCAGCAGGCTGGAGGCTGCGGCGATGACGGGCGTGAGGTCGGACCGGAGGCTGCCCCAAATCTTGACCGGCAAGGTCTGCAAGGTGGGGCTTGCCATGAAGATTGCCACGACCACCTCATCCCAGGAGGCCAGGAAGGAAAAGATCGCGGCGGAGAAGATGCCGATGCGGATCGACGGCAAAGTGATGCGGAGCTTGGCCTGAAACGGACTGGCTCCACAGACGATGGCCGCATCCTCGATCGATTTGTCGAAGCCTTCCAGCGCTGTCGCGATCGGGATGATGGCGAAAGGGAGCGCGAGCACGGTGTGGGCCAAAACGAAGCCGGCCGTGGTGCCGCCCAGGCCAAGCCGCAGGAAGAAGGCATAGACCGCGATGGCGAAGACGACGACCGGCAGCACCATCGGCGTCAAGAGCAGCCCGCGCAGGATCGCGCGGCCGCGGAAGTCACCGCGAACCAGCGCGAAGGAGGCCAGCACGCCGATGGCGACGGCGAGGATAGCAGTCATCGTGGCGATGCGGGCGCTCGTGAGTGCCGCTTCGATCCACGAGGGATCGGCAAACAGTTCTTCATACCATTTGAGCGTCCAGCCGGGCGGCGGAAAGGCCAGCCAGCGCGACGAGCCGAAAGAAAGCAGCACGATGAAGACCACCGGCAGGAGCAGGAATGCCGCCACCAGCATGGTGAAGCCAAGCAGCGCGACCTTCAGCCAGCCGAGGCGGTCATAGTCGAGCAGCATCAAGCGGCTCCCGTAGCCCGGCTGTTCCCGACAAGGCGCAACTGCAGCGCATAGAGCGCCATTGTGACGACGAGCAGGATGAAGGCGGCAGCGCTGCCGAGGCCCCAGTTGAGCAGGGACTGGATCATCTGCGCGATCATTTCGGCCAGCATCATGTTCGACGTGCCGCCGAGCAACGCCGGGGTGACGAAATAGCCGAGCGACATCACGAAGACCATCAGGCCGCCGGCAGCGATGCCCGGCAGCGACAAGGGCAGAAGAATGCGTCGGAAGGCCGCGAAAGGGCTTGCGCCGCAAAGCGCTGCAGCGCGCAGTGTCATCGGATCGATGGCGCGCAAGGTGCCGACCAGCGGCAGGATCATGAAAGGCAGCATGATGTAGACCATGCCGATGGTGACGCCGGTGAGATTGTTGATGAGAGGCAATGGCTGATCGATGATGCCGACGCTCATCAGCGCCCGGTTGATGACGCCCGTGCGCTGCAACAGCACCATCCACGCGTAGGTGCGGGTCAAGAGGTTTGTCCACATGGATAGGATGATGATGCTGAAGAGCAGCGAGGCGAGGGCGGGCGGCATGATTGCCAGCATCCAGGCGACCGGGAAAGCGACGAGCACTGTAACGATGGTCACGACGAAGGCGACGAGGAAAGTATTGAAGAACACTCGCGCATAGGTGCCGTCGCCGAGAAGAGCCGCATAGTTCTGCAGGCCCGCGACGGGGTCGGTGACGCTGCGCAGCAAAAGCGCCAACACCGGCACAACGAAGAAGAGCCCGATCAGGATCAGCGCTGGAGCCAAGCCGCCCAGGCCTGCCGATGTTCGCGGGCTTGCGATTCCTTGCTGTGCTTGCACCGGCATTGGGGGTTGTCCCGGATTGCCGATCGGGACGGACGCGGCCGTCCCGATCTGTTTCATCGAATTACAAGCGTCACTTCGCCTGCCACGCGTACCAGCGCTTGGCGATCTCGTCGCGATGCTCGGCCCAATAGTTCATGTCGAGATTGATCTGGCCGTCCACGTGGGCGTCGGGCAGGCCCTTGACTACGTCCGCGGGCATCTCAGTCTTGGCTTTGGTGTTTATGGGCGCATAGCCGCTCGCCTCGGCGAATTTCGCTTGGCCGGTCGGGCTGGTCGCGGCCGCGAGGAACTTCATCGCCGCGTCCTTGTTCTTTGCGCCCTTGGGCACGACAAGCACGTCGGCGGCGGTGAGGTTCTGGTTCCAGGAGACGCCGACATCGGCACCGTCTTTCTCCAGCGCGAACACGCGGCCGTTCCAGAGCTGGCCGAAAGCGGCTTCGCCGGATGCGATCAACTGCTGTGATTCCGCGCCGCCGCCCCACCAGACGATGTCCGACTTGATTGTGTCGAGCTTCTTGAAGGCGCGGTCGAGGTCGAGCGGGTAGAGCTTGTCGGCCGGCACCCCGTCGGCGAGGAGTGCGATCTCGATCACGCCCGGAGCCGACCATTTGTAAAAGGTGCGCTTGCCAGGAAACTTCTTGGTGTCGAACATGTCCGCCCAGCTTGCCGGCTCGCCGGAGACGGCGCCTTTGTTCCAGGCCAGCACGAAGGAATAGTAGAAGCTGCCGACGGCATTCTCGTTCGAGAAGCGCGGGTCGAGATCATGCTTCGGCACTACGGCAAAGTCGATTGGCTCGAGCAGGCCGTCCTTGGCTGCCTTGATGGCGAAGTCCATCTCGACATCCACGACGTCCCAGGTGACGTTCTTGGCGTCGACCATGGCCTTCAGCTTGCCGTAGTCGGTCGGCCCATCCTGCAGAACCTTGATGCTCGACGAGGCGGAGAACGGCTCAGCCCAGGACTTGGTCTGTGCTTCCTGGGTCGTCCCGCCCCAGCTGGTGAACACCATCTCGTCGGCCTTCGCGGCGGTGGTCGCCATCAACCCGGCAAGGATGCCGGCGAAAATCAGTTTCATGTCGTTCTCCTCTGATTGGTTGTGCCGTTTCTTGTTCTTTTCAGTCCAACCTTCGTCACGCCGTTTCAGCGCATGACGAAGGGATCGGGGATCGGGTCGTCCGAGGTGCGGATCCACACCGATTTCGAGCGCGTGTAATCGCGGATGGCATCGAGGCCGCCCTCGCGGCCGAGACCGGAAAGGCCGTAGCCGCCGAAGGGCACCAGCGGCGACACGGCGCGGTAGGTGTTGATCCAGACAACGCCGGCATGGATGCCGCGCGCCATACGATGCGCCTTGGCGAGATTGCTCGTGAAGACGCCGGAAGCGAGCCCGAAGGGCGTATCATTTGCCAAGGCGAGTGCTTCAGCCTCGCTGTCGAAGGCAAGCACGCTCAGCACCGGTCCGAACAATTCCTCGCGCACACAAGCGAGGGATTGGTCCTGCGCCTCGATGATGGTCGGTGCGTAGTAGTACCCGTCAGTCATGTCTTTCGGCCGTGCGCCGCCGGCGACCAGCCGCCCGCCCGACGCCACGCTTTCCGCGATGATCGCCTCGATCTTTTCGCGCTGACGCGAGGTCGCCAGCGGTCCCATCTCGGTGGCGGGATCCTGTGGATCGCCGATGACGATGGCCTCGGCCTTGCCCTTCAGCCGCCCAAGGAAATCGTCCTTGATGGAACGTTCGACCAGCAGTCGTGACCCTGCGACGCAGCTTTGGCCGGTGGCCGCGAATATGCCGGCGACAACCGCGTTGGCGGCGCTGTCGAGATCGGCATCGGCGAACACGACGACAGGGCTTTTGCCGCCGAGCTCGAGCGTTGTGTAGGCGAGGTTCTCGGCGGTGTTGGCGACGATCCGTCGTGCGGTCGAAGGGCCGCCGGTGAAGGCGACGCGAGCGACGAGCGGATGACTGGTCAGGCGCTGCCCGCAATCATGGCCGAAGCCGGTGAGGATGTTGACGCTGCCGGCCGGAAAGCCGGCCTCGTGGACAAGCTCGGCGAAAGCGAGCAACGGGGCCGGGCCATCCTCGGAGGCCTTGAGCACGACGGTGCAGCCGGCGGCGAGCGCAGGGCCGACCTTCACTGCCGACAGGAAGAGCTGCGAGTTCCACGGCACGACGGCAGCGACGACGCCGATCGGCTCCGGCCGCACTGTCACCTCCATATCGGCCTTGTCGATCGGGATGAAGGCGCCCTCGTTCTTATCGGCCAGCCCGCCATAATAGCGATAGTAGTCGCCGACATAAGCGATCTGGGCGCGAGTCTCGCGGATGATCTTGCCGGTGTCGCGCGTTTCCAACTCGGCCAGCCGGCCGGCATTGGCGGCGACGAGATCGCCGAGCTTCACCAGCAACTTCCCACGCGCAGTCGCGGTCATGGCCGCCCATGGGCCGGAGCGCAGCGCCCGGTGCGCGGCCTCCACGGCGCGGTCGACATCGGTAATGGTAGCCGCGGGCATCGTCGCCCAAGCCAAGCCTGTGGACGGATCGATGCTGTCGAAAGTGGAGCTGGGCTCGGTGAACCGGCCATCGATGTAGTTCTTGAAGGCGTAGCTCATCGCACCCCCGCCTCCTGGAAAGCCGGCATCACCTTGTCAATGAACAGCTGGAGCGATTTTTTCTTCCGCTCGTGCGTGAGGCCGCTGTCGATCCAGATCGAGTATTGGTCGTAACCCTGCGCCTCATAGGTCTTCAGCCTTCCGATCACCTCGTCGGCCTCGCCGATGACCAGGTTCTGCCGGATCTTGTCCGGCGCGTATTGCGGCATGGCCCCGATCTCATCCTCGGTCAACGGCTCCAGGACGCCTTGGCGGACGGGCTTCTTGTTCTGAAACCAGGCGCCGAACTGACAGTAGAATTGCGACAGGTCACGGGTCAGGCGATCGGCATCAGCCGCGTCCTCGGCCACGAAAGTGTGCATCAGAAGCATGATCTGCGGCCGCGCTATATCCGGATGCGCCTGGCAGGCGGCATTGAACCGCTCCATCAGACTCGCGACCTCGCCATCGCCGGAGGCGAGCGGCGTTACTTGTACCTGGCATTTGTTGGCCACTGCGAAGTCATGCGAATTCGGGTCGCGCGCGGCCACCCAGATCGGCGGATATGGCTGTTGCACGGGCTTGGGCGAGGAGGTGGTCGGGGGGAACTGCCAGAACTCGCCGGCATGCTCGTAATCGCCATCCCAAAGGCCCCGTATCGCCGGTATCATCTCACGCATGCGCTGGCCGGCTCCCCAAGCGTCCAGTCCGGGGAAGACGCGCTGGTACTCGTAGCTGTAGGCACCGCGCGCGATGCCGAGGTCCAGCCTGCCGCCGGTTACGACATCGGTCATCGCCGCTTCGCCGGCGAGTTTGATCGGATGCCAGAAGGGAGCGATGATGGTGCCGGTGCCAAGGCGGATGGTTTTCGTTTTGGCCGCCAGATGGGCGATATTGATGAACGGGTTCGGCGAGATGGTGAATTCCATCCCGTGATGCTCGCCTATCCAAGCCGTCTCGAAACCAGCCTGCTCCGCCATGACGACCAGTTCTTCCAATTCCGCCAGCAATTCGGAATGCGGCTTGGCGAGATCCGAGCGCTCCATATGGACGAAAAGGGAAAACTTCATCGGTCTCACCGTTGGCCGGAATGAATTGGGCCGGAATGGATAGGCGCGGACGGCGCCGGCTTGGCGAGCGGCCGGACCTCGCCTTCGACTTCGTTGCCGACATAGACCCCGAACATATCTTCGGCACGCTCGCGCGCGTAGCGGGCGAGCATCGAGCGGACGGCCGGGTCGGCGATCTTCAGCTCCGCGATGCGGTCGATATCGATGAAGCGGATCTGGCCGTCGCCAGAGACTGGCGCATCCACTGTGCCGCGATAGTAGACATGGGTGCGCGAGGCGTCTGCCGCGTCGTCCCACACCGCGTAGAGGAAGCCGAGCTCGGCATCGATCGCCTTGGCCGCAAGCTTTCCTTTGAGGCTACGCGGCTCGTTGGCGGAACCCAGGCCACGCCCGGCAGGCAACTGGTACGATCCCTCGGCGGTCTCGAAGAAGAGCACGCGGCCTTCGTTCTCGAGAATGACGCCGACTTCGGTGCCGGGTGGAGCGGCAGCCGCAAGCGCCTCCTGGCTCAAGCCTGGCGTGACATAAGCGCCGCGGCAGTAGCCGAGCGGCTGTGCGCCGTTGTGGGTGAAGTCATGAACCCGGCCGATGAGGATGGAATGATCGCCGGCATCGACCAACTGCTCCAGGTCGCAATCGAAAACCGCGACCGATCCCCCGATCAGCGGATTGCCGGTTTGCCCTGGCTGCCACGCCACGGACGCGAACTTGTCCGCGGCTTTCGAGGCGAAGATTCCAGAGGCGGCTTTCTGGTCTTCCGCCAGGATGTTTACGGCAAAGCCTCTTGAAGTCGAGAAGGCTTGGTGCCCCAGTGCCCGCTTGGCGATGCATACCAGCACCAGCGGCGGATCGAGCGAGACGGAGGTGAAGGAGTTGGCGGTGAAGCCGCGTGGATCGCCAGCATCGTCGATTGTGGTCACGATGGTGACTCCTGTCAGGAAGGAGCCCAGCGCGCGCCGGAACTCCATGGCGTCGAATGGAGGTCCGGCCTCGGCGTTCGTCGAAGCATTCGACGCCTGGTCAAGAAAGGCCATGATGCGCTGAGTCACTTTTTGCGGCGACGCGATTGTCATCATGTGCCTTTCGCCGCTGAGCACAGCACATTGCCCAGCTGGTGCGAGCCGCGCCATCGCAGCCGACATGGCGGGCGTCGAGTTACGGTCTTCCGAGCCCGTCATGAACAGCGCGGGCGCTGCCAAGTCGCCGAGACGGTCGGCGTGCGCGGTATCGGCGCGGGCAAAGAGGCGGTAGGTGCGGGCATAGCCGTCGGCATTGACATTCTCGAGTGCCGAGCGGGCCGTTGCGGCAGCGTCCAGCAAAATCGGCGGGATCGGATCGCCGAACCAGCGAGCGATTGTCGCCGCGATCGCCAAGGGATCGTGAGGGCCGCCGAGCGCTGCCGCCCTTTCGCGCACCGCATGTGCCAATTCGGGCGGGCGACGGAACACGGCGTTGAGGCAGACGAGCGAGGCGATGCGTGACGGCGCGCGAAATGCGATCTCCTGCGCGACCAGCGCCCCCATGGAATGACCGACAACGGCCACGCGGTCGAGGTCGAGATGATCGAGCAGTCGGATCGCCTGATCGGCAAAGTCGGAGAGGCCTGCGGTCTCGGGGGGCAGCGGCGAGGTGCCATGACCGAGCATATCCATGGCGACGACGTCGAACCGGTCCTGCATCACAACGATCTGCGGCCGCCAGATGGCCGCATCCATGCCGACGCCGTGGATCAGCAGGACCGGCGTCCCTGAACCGGCGCGGATGAAACCGGTCCCGTCGGGAGCGCTGCTGCGGACCATCGTGGCGTCAGCCATGCAGATCTCCCAGCTCCTTGAGGTCCTGGTAGCGGTCGCCGATGCGATGGTGCGGACGGCCGCCGATCGACGCGCCCAGCGCCACTACCAGTTCGTCCGGGGCAGGTGCGTCGCCGATCTGGAAATGCACTGTAAGATAATGGGAGCGCCGACCTTCGTCGTTCTTGTCCATCAGCGGGATCACGATCGGCGTGTTGGGACCGCCGCGTAGATTGGTGAAGGCGAGATAGGTCTTGGCGCCGATGGCGCGGCGGTAATGGTTGCCGAAATGGAGCGTGTGGATCAATGCCGATGCATGCTCGATCTCGCCCGACGTGCCGCAGATTGCGGCCTTCCCGTACCCCTCGATCGCCTCGCCCGAACCTGCCGCACTGATGACCTCCGCGGTCAGTTTTTCGCCAAGCACGGGCGCGAAAGCTCGGATTTCGGGTGAAAGATCCTCGGTGAAGCAGCGGCCAGCCCACGGATTGGTCAGCACCGCGGCGACGCCGATCATGCGCAGCGGACGCGGCGCTGCCTTACCGCCTTCGGTCAGCGTGGTCTCGGTATAGGTCACGATCTTGCGGATGTCCGGCTGCATAGAATTCCTCAGGGTGAGCCGCTCTGGGCCGCATCGATTTCTATATCGTCTTATGGTATACCATGCTATGGAATGCAGAAGACCTTGTCAACCGGTCGTGGAATCTGTTTTTGTGACGAGGCTAGGGATCTGAGGAAAATGGCTGACGACACGCTTCGCATCGACCGCTCCGCCAAGACGCTGAGGACGCTGGCGCTGGAGCGCATGCGCGAGGCGATCATGGATTTCCATTTCCAGCCCGGCGAGAGGCTGGTCGAACGGCCATTATGCGATCAGCTCGGGGTTAGCCGCTCGGTGGTGCGCGAGGTGTTGCGGCAACTGGAGGCCGAAGGGCTGGTGCAGATGATTCCCGGGCATGGGCCGGCCGTGGCGAAGCCCGATCTCGGCCGGACCGATGAGATCTACGAGTTGCGCGCGCTGCTGGAAGGAATAGCGGCGAAGGCCTGCGCCACATCGGCCACCGACGATCAGATCGCTCAGCTCGATACGGCGCTGGCGAAGCTGCTCGAGGCTTGGGCATCGGGCGTGCCGGCCGAGGTAATGCGCGCCACGGCGAGCTTCTACGAGGTCCTGTTCGAAGCTGCTGACAAGCGCATCGCTTGGGAGATCGTCACCGGTCTCAACGTCCGCATCAACCAGTTGCGCTCCATGACGATCCTGTCGCAGAACCGCCGCGAGCCGGCGATCGCCGAAATGCACGCGATCATGGATGCGATCCGCTCGCGCAAGCCGGAGGCCGCGGAGGCTGCAGCGCGGCGGCATGTCGAGTCGGCCTGGCAAATCGCGCGCGACGCGCTTCGGCTGGGCACCGTGCAGACGGGTTGATCGAACTCAGTTCCTGTCGACCGGCTTCGAGCGCATGCGCGAAACCGTCTCGCGTTCGGCGCGCTTTGAGCGCAGCGGCGGCAGGCCGCGGTCGACGAGGTCCATATCCTCCAGCACCATGTCACCCATGCGCTTGAAGGCGACATCGAGCGCGCCGGCGCGATGGGCTGAACGCAGGAAGCCGGGGAGGGTGCGGACGGGATGGTCCTTGGCCAGCGGCTCTTCCGGGAAGACGTCGCTGGCGGCGACGATGTGGCCGCTCTTTACCGATTGCATCAGCGCCGGGAAGTCGACGACGCCGGCGCGGCTGAGCAGGATGAAGGCTGCGCCCTTGCGCATTTTGGCAAAAGAGTCGGCGCCAAGAAAACCCTGGTTCTCGCTGGTGACCGAAGCGACGACGAAGACGAAATCGCTTTGCGACAGCACAGCATCCAGCGACGCCGGCTCGACGCCATTGTCGGCCAGGATCGATGGCGGCAGCCACGGATCGTAGACCTTGGTGCGAGTGCGAAAGCCGGTCAGCAGGCGGTTGAGGGCGCGGCCGAGGTCGCCGAAGCCGATGATGCCGACATCGGCGCCGGAGAGAAGCCGCGCGGTCTGGTTGCCGTCGCCGCCCCACAATTCCTCGCCCTGCCGGAAAGCGAGGTCGGCGTCGACGATGTTGCGGGCCAAATTGAGCGCCATGGCCAGGCCGAGCTCGGCCACCGGTTCGGCAAAAACAAGGCCCGTGGTGACGACATGGATTCCGCGCGCGAACAGCACCTCATAGGGCATGTTGTTAAGGAGGTTGGTCTCGACATTGAAAATGCAGCGAAGCGCCTTAAGTTTTCCCAGCGTCTCTGCCGAAATCGGCGGTTGGCCGATGATGTAGCGCGCCTCGGCCAGCGTTTCGGCGGGTAGGGCGGAAACGCCTTCCGGCGTGGTCTCGACAATGCGATAATGGCTGCGCAGGCGCGCAAGCTGTGGCGGCGTGAAGATCAGGTCGAGCGTTCGCGGTTCGGGCGCGCTGATCACCAGCGGCAAGGTGTTGTCGGACATGGTTACCTCCCGGGACACGATTGGACCGCATCAATCACATCTTCAAGTCTTACCCGCGATGAAACGATTTACAAGAACGAAAAATCGATTTATCGATTAGCTGGTAAGGCAGCGAAATCGACTGTCTGCCCTCGGGAGGAGGTCAATGGCGCAACAGGAAGCCCGGCAGCGGCGTCCGTCTATCCACGACGTGGCAAGCCATGCCGGCGTGTCCGCGGCCACCGTCTCCAAGGTGCTGGCCGGTGTCACCACGGTGAAGCCGGAAAATGCGCAGCGCGTCTTCGATGCCGTCGAGCGCCTGGGCTATCGCGTCGATCCTTTGGCTTCCGATATGCGCCGGGCCAAGCGCCGCATCATCGGCGCCATCATGCCGGAATTCGAAAGCGAGTTCTTTGGGCAGATGGTCACCGAACTGGAAGGCCTTGCCGAGCAGCGCGGCTATACGCTGGTCGCGGCATCGAGCCGTGAATCGGAAGAGCGCGAGAAGGAGATCCTTGCTCGCATGCATGACTGGCGCGTCGCCGGCGTGGTGCTGGCGCCGGTGCGCAACGAGCACGGGCCGGCGGCTGCCTTCATGAAAGCCAACGGCATGACCGGCGTGCTGATCGACCGCGTCTTGTCCGACGACGCTTTCGATACCGTTTCGGCCGACAGCGCCGCCGCCAGCGCCGAGGTGGCGCGGATGCTAGTCGGCAAGGGCCACAAGCACATCCTGATCATCGGTCTTGCCGAAGGCGCGGCAACCGTGCGTGCTCGTCTGGAGGGTTTTCGCGCCCAGGCGCTGACGCTCGACCCGTCCATCCGCATCGACGTGATCACCTCGGAAGTAAGCGTCGAGCCATTGCGATCGTCGCTGCGCGATTATTTCGGGCGGGGCGAGCGGCCGACCGCGGTCTATTCGCTGCTTTTGAAGGGCACGCTTGTCGCGCTGTCCGAATTCCGTCGGCGCGGCTGGCATTGCCCGAACGATATCTCGCTGGTCGGCTTCGACGACGCCGAATGGATGCAGGTGACATGGCCGGCGATCGCCGCCGTGGTGCAACCGGTGCGCCAGATCGCTAGCGAGGCGATGAACCTCTTGTTTCGCAGGATCGATGGCGCCGTGGGACCACCCACGGCGCGGCTCGAACCCTGCCAGGTGTTGATGCGGGAATCCGTTGGCTCGCCAGGAAGCGGCCCGCATTCCGGGGGAGGAGACCGACAACAGCCCCCATTGTCGTGAACGGAAGCATGCGCCGGCCCTGGCCAAGGCATCCGGCGCCAAGGATCGAACGGAGGATCAAATGGCATCGCATTTCCTGAAGATAAATCGATTTACCCTTGCCATCGGCGTCGCGCTTGCGTTTTCCGCCATCGGCGCCGCCAAGGCGGAAGACGGTGAATATGGCGTGCTGATGAAGACGCTGGCCAACCCGTTCTGGGGTGCGATGGCACAGGGCGTCGCGGACGGCGCCAAGGAAGCCGGGGTGAAGTATTTCCAGCAGGCTGCGGAGAGCGACCAGGCGGCCGAGCCGCAGCTTAATCTGTGCAACACGATGCTCGAGCGCAAACCGGTGGCGATGATCACCGCCGCTATCAACTCGACCAATCTTCTGCCTTGCTTGAAGTCGGCTCAGGATGCCGGCATCAAGATTGTCGATCTCGACAACAATCTCGACCAGGCCGTGCTCGACAAGGAAGGCGTCAAGGTGACGTTCCATATCGGCTCCGACAACATCGCCGCCGGCGCCCAGGGCGCCGAATACCTCGCCCACAAGCTCGGCAAGGATGCCAAGGGTCCGGTGCTGGTCATCGAAGGCCTATCCGGCAACATCACAGGCGAGAAGCGCGCCAAGGGCTTTGCCGACAAGCTTAAGGAACTCGCGCCTGGATTGCAGATCGTTGCTTCGCTGCCGGGCGACTGGGACCGCGGCAAGGCCGCATCCATCGCTACCGACACGCTAACCGCGCATCCCGATCTCGTCGCGATATTCTGCGCCAATGACGGCATGGCGCTGGGCGCCGTGGAATCGGTCTACTCCGCCGGCAAGGGTTCGCAGGTAACGATCATTGGTGTCGACGGCAATTCGGACGCGGTGAAGTCGATCAAAGAAGGCCGCCTCAACGCCTCGGTGGCGCAGCTTCCTTACCTGGTTGGCAAGCAGGCCGTGGAGAACGTCAAGAAGGCTCTGGCTGGTGAGAAGGTCCAGGACAGCATCGCTGTGCCGACCTTGGTGCTGACCAAGGACGTGATCGACGCCGGCAAGGAGCCGATGCTGCAATATGTGAAATAGTCCTCCCGGACTGGCTGGCGCGGGTTTACGCTGCGCCAGCCAACTTTCTTTGCAACAGCGAGGCGATATGGCTTCCGAAATGGCGCAGCCCGGCTTCTGGGCTCGGGTGCAGCGCGCATCCGTCGAAAGGCTCCACATCAGGCTGGAGTCGCTGGTGGTGCTTCTGGCGTTGAGCACGGTAATGGCGCTGCTGTCGCCCTATTTCCTTTCGCTCAGCAATTTCCTCAACATTCTGCTGGCGACATCGACGATCGGCGTGTTGGCGATCGCCGCCACCTTCGTCATCGGCTCGGGCGGGCTTGATCTTTCGCTCGGCTCGGTGATGGGTCTTGCCGGCGTCGCGGGCGCCTTCGTGGCCGTCAATCTCGGCTGGCCGTCGGTTCTCGCGGTGCTCGCCTGCATCCTCGCCGGCGCGCTCGCCGGCTACATCAACGGCCAGCTCGTCACTCGTGCCTTCGTGCCGGCTTTCATCGTCACGCTCGGCATGCTGGGCCTCGCGCGCGGTCTGGCGCTTGTCATCTCGCAGGGCAGGGCGATCTACGGCCTGCCGCCCGAAATCGTCTATATCGGCCAAGGCAGGCCGTTCGGCATTCCGATGCCGGTCATCATCTTCGTGCTGACGGCGATCGTCGCGCATGCGGTGCTGGCCTACACACGCTTCGGTCGCCACACACTGGCGCTGGGCGACAGCGAAGGCGCGGCGCGTGCGGCCGGCATCCGCGTCGAGCATCACCGCCGCATCATCTACACGCTCTCCGGCGCGCTCGCCGGACTTGCGGGTCTCCTCTTCACCGCCCGCGTCAACGCAGGCGACCCGACGGCCGGCATTAATTACGAGCTTACCGCGATTACGGCGGCGATCATCGGCGGTACCAATCTGTTTGGCGGCCGCGCCTCTATCCTCGGCACGATGATCGGCGCGCTGATTATGGGCGTCTTGCAGAACGGGCTGACGCTGCTTGCGGTGCAATCCTACTATCAGCAGATGGCGATCGGCGCGGTGCTGATCCTCGCGGTCTTCATCGACCAGTACCAGGTGCGGAAGGAGTCGCGCGTATGACCCTCCTTTCGCTTCGCGGCATCCGCAAAAGCTTCGGCGCTGTCGACGTGCTGCATGGCGTCGATCTGTCAGTCGCGGCCGGGGAGGTGGTCGGGCTGGTCGGCGACAATGGGGCCGGCAAGTCGACGCTGATGAAGACCATCACCGGCATCTACCGCGCCGACTCGGGCTCGATCGAGTTCGACGGCAAGGACATCCTTGCGCTCGACCCCGGCCAGCGCCGCCAGCTTGGCATCGAAATGATCTACCAGGATCTTTCGCTGGCCAAGCAGCAGGACGTGGCGGCGAACATCTTCCTAGGGCGCGAACCGACGAAGCGGCTGTTCGGCCTGTTCCCCGGCTTCGTCGACAAAGGCGAGATGGACCGCCAGGCCGCAAAAATGATCGAGCGGCTCGGCGCGCATCTGCCGTCGATCAACCGCTCCGTCGGGTCGTTTTCCGGCGGCCAGCAGCAGACGGTGGCGATTGCGCGGGCGCTCACCTTCAACCCGAAGCTCGTCATCATGGATGAGCCGACGGCAGCCCTTGCCGTGCGTGAGGTGCAGAGCGTGCTCGATCTCATCAGGCGGCTGAAGTCTGAAGGCATCGCCGTCATCCTAATCTCGCACCGGCTGAACGACGTGTTGTCGGTCACCGACCGCATCGTCGTGCTGCGCCACGGCAGGGCGGATGCCGATCTCGTCACCGCCAGGACCAACATGAACGAAGTCGTCAGCCGCATCGTCGGCGGCGGCGACATTGCCGCCGCGGCGGCGCATGAACAGCGAGGCTGATATGAACACGTTCGGACTGCACACTTTCGCCATCGCGCCGGTCTGGGATCTCGCCCGCATCGAGCCGCAGATGGACCGGCTGAAGGAACTTGGCATCGGCCTGATGGAGATCCCGCTGTTGCGACCGGAGGAGATCGACACCAAGCGCACGCGAGGTTTCGCAAATCATTATGGCGTTGAGCTGATCCCGTCGCTCGGCCTGCCGCGCGCTCTCGACGTTGTCGAACGGCCCGACGAGGCGCTCGACTTCCTGCAACCTGCCTTCAAGATCTGCAACGAGATCGGCGCCGAGGCGCTGGGCGGCGTCACCTATGGCACCATCGGCAAGACCACCGGACGGGCACCGACGCAGCGCGAGATCGACGGCATGTGCCGCTTCCTCGAACGCGCGGCGAAATCGGCGAAGTCCCGCAGCCTCAAAGTCGGCATCGAGCCCTGCAATCGCTATGAGACGCATCTGATCAATCGCGGCGTCGATGCAGCACGGATCGTCGAGCGGGTGGGTGCCGAAAACATCTTCATCCATCTCGACACCTACCACATGCATATCGAGGAAGAGAGTTTTGCCGCCGGCTTTGAGGCGGCGGCGCCCTATCTCGGCTACGTCCATGTGTCGGAAGCCAATCGCGGCGTGCCGGGGCGCGGTATGCTCAACTGGGCCGCCTGCATGAAGGCGATCGCCGACATCGGCTATCAGGGCGCGATCACGCTCGAGAGCATGAACCATGTCGATGTCGACATTGCCGGCGGGCTGGCGGTGTGGCGGCCGGTGGCCGAGGATCCAAGTGACGTCATCGAGGTCGGGCTGCCGTTCCTGCGCGAGGAAGCGAGGAAGGCGGGGCTGACGCTGGGGTGAGGGACTTTCCTTCCCCCGCAAGGGGAAGGAACAATCAGAACGGGTAGTGCTGGCCCGGGTCCTCGATCGTCACCCAGCGCAGGTCGGTGAACTCGGCGATCGAGGCCTTGCCGCCGAAGCGGCCATAGCCCGAACCCTTGACGCCGCCGAACGGCATCTGCGCCTCGTCGCCGACCGTCGGGCCGTTGATGTGGCAGATGCCGGCCTGGATGCGCGCGGCGACAGCCATAGCGCGGCGGATGTCGCGGCTGAAGACGGCGGACGACAGGCCGTATTCGGTGTCGTTGGCGACGCGTACCGCTTCGTCCTCGCCTTTCACGCGAATGACCGGCTTCACCGGGCCGAAGGATTCTTCCGCGTAGACGCGCATTGCGGGCGTCACGTGATCGAGGAGCGTGGCTTCCACGACCGTGCCGGTGCGCTTGCCGCCAGCTGCGAGCGTCGCGCTCTTCGCAGTTGCGTCGGCGATCAGCTCCTCCATCTTGTCGGCGGCCTGGCTGCTGATCAGCGAGCCGAGCACGACATGGCCGCGCGGGTCGCCGGCCGGAAGTCTCGATGCACGTGCAGCGAGCTTGGCGACGAATTCGTCGGCGATCTTCTCATCCACGATCAGTCGCTCTGTCGACATGCAGATCTGGCCCTGATGCATGAAGGCGCCGAAAACTGCGGCATTCACCGCTGCGTCGATATCGGCGTCGTCGAGCACGACCAGCGGCGCCTTGCCGCCGAGCTCGAGCAAAGCGGGCTTGAGGTGCCGGCCCGAGATCTCGGCAATGATACGGCCGACCTTGGTCGAACCGGTGAAGTTGACGCGCTTCACCGCCGGATGCGCTATCAGCGCCTCGACGATTGCCGCCGCGTCCTTCGGGTCGTTGGTGACGACGTTAACGACGCCCTTGGGTAGGCCGGCCTCCACCAGCACCTGGCCGATCAGGCGGTGCGTGCCGGGGCACATTTCGGACGCCTTCAGCACCACCGTGTTGCCGCAGGCGAGCGGCATGGCAAGCGCGCGCGTGCCGAGGATGACCGGCGCGTTCCACGGCGCGATGCCGAGGCAGACGCCGGCCGGCTGACGGATCGCCATAGCGAGCGTGCCGGGCTTGTCGGACGGAATAACCTCGCCGGAAATCTGCGTCGTCATCGCCGCCGCCTCGCGCAGCATGTTGGACGCCAGCATGACGTTGAAGCCGGCCCAGGGGCCGGTGGCGCCGGTCTCTTCCATCATCAACCGCGTGAACTCGCCGACTTTGGAAGCCATGACGTCGGCAGCTTTGGAAAGCAAAGCGCGGCGCTCGCCCGGGCCGGTCTTCGACCAGGCATCGAATGCAGCGGCTGCCGCCTCGGCGGCGGCATTGGCGTCGGCGATGCTGGCCGCCGCGGCGCGCGTCGCCAGCTTGCCGGTGAACGGGTCCAGACGTTCGTAGGAGGCCTTGCCGGTGGCCGCCCGCTCGTCGCCGTCGATCAGAAGTCCGATATCCATTGTTCTCTCCCTCGCTCCCGATGGAGCGTCGCAAAATCAGAAGCCGAGCACTTCGGCGTTGATAGAGGCTTCGAGGCCGCCGTCGACGGGCACATTGGCGGCGTTGATCCAGCGTGCGCCATCCGAGCACAGGAACAGCACCACGGGCGCGATATCGCCCGATGTCCCTGCGCGGCCGACCCGAGCGATATCGCTGTCGACGCGGGCGTCACCCAACACGGTGCGGAACTGTTTCAGGATCGGCGTCTCGACCGGGCCTGGGCTGACCGCGTTGACGCGGATGCCGCGGCTCTTGAACAGGTCCTGATGCGCGGCGCGGAACGTCCACAGGAGCAAGAGCTCCTTCGAGACCGGATAGCCTTCCTCGTTCTTAACCGCGTGGTCGGCAATCACCTTGGCGACATCGGGAAAACCTTCGACGCTGACCATCGAGGCGGCGCGGTTCAAGTTGGCGCGCCACCCGAAGCCGGCAATCGAGGCGACGTTGACGATGGCGCCGCCCTCGCGAAGTTTTGGCACCAGCGCTTCCGAAAGCGCGCGCAGGCCATAGAAGTTGACAGCAAGCGTCGCCGCGGCACCGGTGTTGCCGGAGAGGCCGGCGACGTTGCACAACGCGTCCAGACGCTGCGGCAGCCGCGCGACGAGATCATCGACGCCGGCCTTGGTCGAGATGTCGGCCTTGACGAAGGTGCCCTGATGATCGGCTGGCTCGCGCATGTCGACGCCGATCACATCGGCGCCAAGTTGGCCCGCCAGTTCCGCCGTGCGGGCGCCGATGCCCGAGGCGACGCCGGTGACGAGGATCGTCTTGCCGAACAGCATGCTCACGCTTTCTCCCGAGATGTTGATACCTGTCCCGGCGAAGCGGTCCCACCGGCAGTGTCGCTTGCGTTGATAGGAAGCCTGACACGGTAGCCGACCGACAACAGGCGCCAGCCGAAGCGTTCCTCGAGCGTGCCCCACAGACCGCGCGGCAAGAGCAGCGAGAAGACCAGCGCCGTGGCGCCGAGGCCGATGAGGTACCAGACGCCGGTGCCGCCGAACCACGTCTCGATGAGAAAGAACAGCAGCGCGCCGAGGATGGCGCCCTCGAAGGTGCCGATGCCGCCGACCAGCACCATGAAGATCATGTAGGCCGTCCACTGCACGCTGAAATAGGTTTTCGGCTGGAAGGTGATCGCGGTCGCCAGCCACAGCGCGCCGGCGACGCCGATGCCGAAAGCGGCGAGCACGAAGAGCAGCCGCTTGGTGCCGGTGACGCGCACGCCGATCGAGGCTGCCGCGTCCTCATTGTCGCGGATGGCGCGGATGGCAGCGCCCGTGCTGCCGCGCAGCAAGCCGAACAGGATCGCGAGCAGCGCCGTCATCGAGGCCAGCGCCAGCCAGTAAATGATCAGCCTGCGTGTTGACGCGTCATAGACATTGAGCGAGATCAGCGAAGTGCCGGTCTCGCCCTGGATCAGCCGGTCGAGATTGACGAGAAGGTGGGTGAGTGCCGCTATGACCCACATGCCGATAGCGAACTCGCCGTTCCTCAAGCGCAGCATGAACAGCGAGATCGGCCAGGATACGGCGCCGACGACGACCGCCGACACGAACAGCGAGACGAACGGATTGAGCCCGGCATTGGCGAGACGGACGGCGAAGTAGGCGCCGAGGCCGAAGAACACCTGCTGGCCGACGGAGACCAGTCCGCCGAACCCAGCGAGCGCATTCCACATCGCGGCGAGGATCACATAGATGAACAAAGCGGTCATGCGATCGACCGCGCCTGCGGAAAGGAACTGCGGCGCAAGGGCGAGCAGCAAGATGATCGCAATGACGCCGATGCCGGCGATGCGCGATGCGGCGGTGCCGCGTTCGATGACGGGGGAGGCGGCGCTCATGGCGTCTTCCCCGTGGGGAGATGCAGCAAGCCGCGCAGGCCGAGGCCGGAGGTGGAGAGCCGGATGAACAGCACGATCAGGAAGGCGACATGGCCGCCGATGAGAAAACCTTGCGGGTGGATCTTGGCGCCAAGCGTCTGGGCGAGCGCCAGCACGATGCCGCCGATCAGCGTGCCCCAGAGCGAGCCGGCGCCGCCGATGACGGCCGCCTCGAAGGCGAACAGAAGCTGCGTCGCGCCGGCATAGGGATCGAAGGTCGCGCGCATGCCGAGGAAGGCGCCGGCGAGCCCGACGGTGACCAGGGCGATCGCCGCGGCGATGGCGTTGGCGCGGCGCGCATCGACGCCGACTAGGCCAGCGGTGTCAGGGTCTTCCGACGTGGCGCGGATCGATCGGCCGAGACCGGTGCGGGTGAGGAACAACTGTAATCCGCCGAGCAGGACGACGGCGGCGAAGAAGATGATCACCGCCAGCTTGCCGACATAAATGTTGCCCGGCCATTCCCAGGAATCGTAGGACAGGCTGCCGATAAAGGGCGCCAGCGAGCGCGTGTCGGCGCCGAACTGCTCGAACAGCACATTGTCGATGACGATGGCCAGACCGAAGGTGGTGAGGATCGGTAGGAGCGCGCCGCCGCGGGCGCTGCGCTCGAGCAGGAAGCGCTGCAAAGCCCAACCGATCACGGCCATCAGCGGCAACACGATGGCGAGGCCGAGGAAAGGCGAGATGTGGAAGCGCGAGGCGAGCAGCCACAGCGCGAAGGCCGAGAGTATTGCGAGGCTGCCATGCGCGAGATTGATGATGCGCATCACCGAGAACATGAAGGAGAGGCCGCAGGCGATCAGCGCGTAATAGCCGCCAAGCAGGATGCCCTGCACGATCTGGTTGGTCATGCCGGCACGCCTCCGGCGGCTTTGCGGTGCAGGCCGAAATAGGCTTTGGTCACCTCGTCGCGCGAGACGTTCTTGCTGTCGCCTGCAAGCGCGACCCGGCCCTCCAGCATGCAGATGACCTTGTTGGAGACCGAGAGGGCACGGTTGAGATCCTGCTCGACGAGGACGATCGTGGTGCCGGAGCTGATCAGACCCTGAAGGGAGGCATAGACGCGATCGACGACCAGCGGCGACAGGCCGAGCGAGACCTCGTCGAGCAGGAGCAGGTCGGGATTGCTCATCAGCGCGCGGCCGATTGCCGTCGCCTGCTGCTCACCGCCGGAGAGATGCCCGGCCTTGGCGTGGCGGCGCGGCTTGAGGTTGGGGAAGGTTTCCAGCACGCGCTCGACGCTCCAGTCGCCGGGGCGGCCGGCGGTGCGGCCAAGCAGAAGGTTTTCCTCGACCGTCATCTGCACGAACAGCCGCCGGCCTTCGGGCACCAGCGCCACGCCCTTGCGGACGCGTTCATGCGAAGGCACGCCGGAAAGGTCGGCGCCGTCGAAGACCACGCGGCCCGAAGTGGCCTGGTGGGCGCCGGCGATCGCCCGCAGCAACGTCGTCTTTCCCGCGCCATTGGCGCCGACCAGCGCCAAGGTCTCGCCGCGCTCGATGCTGAAGGTCACGCCGCGCACCGCCTGCAGCAGGCCGTGCCGGACAACCAGATCCTCGACCGACAGCAGGCTCATTTCGGGCCTCCGCCGAGATAGGCGCTGATCACCAGCGGGTCGGCCATTACCGCTTGCGGGTCGCCGTCGGCGATGATCTTTCCCGCATCCATGCAGATCAGTCGCTCGGCCACCTGCAGCAGGATGTGGACGATGTGCTCGATCCAGACAATGCCGATCCTGCGGCGGCGCAATTCGCGGATGGTCTCGACGAGCTCGCCGGCCTCGCCGTCAGTCAGGCCGCCACCGATCTCGTCGAGCAGAAGCAGCGACGGCTTCGCCGCCAGCGCACGCGCCAGCTCCAGTCGCTTGCGGTCGAGCAGGCCAAGCGTCTCGGCGCGCCGGTTAGCGACGCCCAGCATGCCGCAGAGCTTCAGCGAGCCGAGTGCTTCCTCATAGGCCTCGTCGCGGCCGAGGCCGGCGCCATGCGAAGCGGCGACGAAGACATTCTCGAAAGCGGTCATGCCGCCGAAGGGTTTCGGTACCTGATGGGTGCTGACCAGACCCAGCCGGCAGCGCTGCGTGGCCGGCAGCGCCGTCACGTCGCTGCCCTTGAAGGCAATCGTTCCGGCGCTTGGTGGATAGGCGCCGGAAAGCACGCTGAGCAGCGTCGTCTTGCCGGCGCCATTGGGGCCGACGATGCCGACCGCCTCTTCGGCACCCATGACGAAGTCGATGTCGTCGAGCACCACAAGCGCGCCGAAGCGCTTGTGGATGCCGGCGGCGCTGAGGATCGCACCGTTGGGCGTGGCGTTCACGATGCGGCCCTCGACTTAATCAGCCGTTATACGGCTGGAGCTTGGCCTCGACCGGAACCTTCGGATCGGTGGCGTTCTCGGTCACGACATAATCGAGCGGGAACTTCGAGCCTTCCTTGGCGGGGACCCACTGTGTGCCGATGATCGGGCCGGGCGAGACGTTGGCGACCGGGCCGCTGGTGAAGTCGACCTTGCCGATCATCGTCTCGGTCTTGAGCGTGCTCAGCGCCTTTGCAACAGCGGCCTTATCCTTGGCGTTGGCGCTCGCCTTCAGGGCTTCGAAGCCGGCGTCGAGCAGCGACATCGAGGCGCCGAGCTGCTGCGTCCACTGCTTGCCGCTCGCCGCCTCGTAGCCATCGGCCAGTTCCGTTCCCGAGACGCCGGTCAGCGGCGACTTGTAGGGGAAGGCCTTGTGCCAATAGGCGGCGCTCGCAATCTTCATGCCGAGGTCGCCCAGCGCCTCGATGTCGGAGGGGAACAGGCCTGTCTTGGCGACCTGGGCGATCTTGATCTGCCTTGTCAAACCCTGCTGTGCTGCCTGGCGCCAGAACGCGGCGAAATCGGGCGGGATCGGGAAGGAGTTGAAAATCTCGACGCCTTCCTGCTTGAACAGCGCGATCTGCGAGGAATAGTCGGTGGTGCCGGTCTCGTAGGCGCCGGGATCGACGATGGTGAAGCCCTGCTTGGCCAGCAGCGGCGCAAGGTTGGCGCGGATGGCGTTGCCGTCCGCGTCGTTCGGATACATGACACCAACCTTCTTGTTGGTCTCGATCAGGTTCCACTGCGAAATGTAGGTCTTGAAGAATTCGCCGACGCCGAAGCCGAAATGATAGGTCCATTTGAAAGGCGAGGGGGCGCCCGGTTTGGCGCCGCGGCCGAAATACCAGGCCTCCCATGGCATGACGGTGGAAAGGCAGGGCACGCCGGCCGCTTCGCAGGCATCCGCCACCGGATTGATGACCTCCGGCGTGGAGACGGCGAGCATCAGGTCAACGGCTTGGTTGTTGATCAGGTCTTTTGCCAGCTGGCCGGCACGTGACGGGTCGGATTGGGTGTCCTGGTCGAGGATCTCGACGCTGTATTTCTTGCCGCCGAGCTCGATGCCGTTGGCCAAGGCCTTGCGGGCGAGGTCGAGCACATAGCCGTCGGTCTCGCCGAAGCCCGCGAGCGGGCCGGTGCGCGGGCTGACGAAGCCCACCTTGAGCGTGTCGGCACTTTGCGCGAAGGCCTTGCCGCGGCCGAATGCCAGTGCTGCGCCGCCGGCCATCGACGTGGCGATGAACCGGCGTCGTGAAATACTCGATATGGCGGGCTTGCTGCCGATAATGCGAGACATTTGCTCCTCCCTCAGTGGCCGTTCGACATGACGGCAAACGGGTCTTCCGTTTGCGGCCGGACAGCACGGCTTTCGATCCTCCGAGGTCACATTGCACTAGCGGTTTGGTTCGGTAAAATGATATTTTACGGTGTTTTATTAACCCCTGGGTTAGTGAATTCGAACTGCCAGGGCCGATCATCACGCGTGGTGACGCGCTGCCTCGCGGATCGTCTGCAAGAGGATGGTGAAGGCGGGCGAGGGCGCGGTGTCGGTGCGCATCGTCAAGCCCACCGGCCCTTTGGTCTCTTCCGTGTCCACCGGTAAGGCAACGAAGGCGCCGCTCGCGATCTCGTTGGCGACGACGCCGGCCGAGATGATCCACACCGCATTGCTCTGGCGCATGAAGGAACGGCCGAAGGAGTCGGATACGGTTTCGATTTCGGTCGCTGGCGCGGTCATGCCGTTGGTGATGAAGAGCCGGTCGACGAAAGGCCGGATAACGGATTCCCGCGTTGGCATCAGGACGGGGAAGTCGTCGAGCCGCGCGAAGATGTCTGTCCCGGATTCCGACAGGGGATGCCCGGCCCGCACCACGAACAGCACCTGCTCCGAATAGAGATGTTCGAAGAAGAAGCCGGTCATATGCTCCGGCGCAGCGAGCCGGCCGACGACGAGATCGAGCGCGCCGACACGCAATTGCTCGAGAAGCACTGCGTTTTCGCCGGTGACGATCTTGAGCGCGGCGCCGGTGTCTTCCTCGAGAAACAGATTCATGGCGAGAGGCATAACGCGCGCCGAGACGGTCGGCAGCGCGCCGATGCGGATCGGGTCGCGGTTGAGGGCGCCGTCCTGGCGGACGGAATCGACGCCGCGCCTCAACGCCGAAATCGCCGAGCCCGCATGTCCGAGGAAGATCTCGCCGAGACGCGTGACACGGATGCCACGTCCGTCGCGCTCGACCACGGCGACGCCGAGCGCTTCTTCCAGCTCACGCAAGGTCTTGGTCACGGCCGGCGCGCTGACATGCAGGAAGTCGGCCGCGCGCGCGACGCTGCCTTGTCGCGCGACTTCGAGAAACGCCTGCAGGTGGCGGAAGCGGATCCGGCTTTCGGCCATGGTTCGATAACCCCGAAGTTAATGAAACGCCGCAAAATATCATTTTACCGAACCAAATTGCTGATGCAATGTGGCTTTGGAGGATCGAAATCGTGCCATTCGTCAGCATAGGCGGCGTCACGCTGCATCACCGCTTCATCGGGGCGACCGGCACGTCGCGTCCGATCATCTTCATCAATTCGCTCGGCACCGATTTCCGGATCTGGGATGAGGTCGTCGCGAAGCTGAGTGGCGAAATCCCGATGCTCGTTTATGACAAACGCGGCCACGGGCTTTCCGATATCGGGAGCGGCGTGCGCTCGATCGACGACCATGTCGACGATCTGCTGGGCCTCATCGATCATTTCGATTTTGACAGGGTGGTGCTCTACGGCCTGTCGGTAGGTGGCCTGATCGCGCAGCGCCTCTATACGCGCCATCCCAAATGTGTCGAGGCGCTGATCCTCAGCGACACAGCGCACAAAATTGGCACCGCAGAGAGCTGGAACACGCGCATCGCGACCGTCGAGCGCGACGGCATTGACGTGATTGCCGACGGCATCATGAAAGTGTGGTTCACGCCGGGTTTCCACGCCGCGCGCCCGGCCGATCTGGCCGGCTGCCGCAACATGCTGACGAGGCAGGCGCTGCCCGGCTACACCGGCACCTGCATGGCGGTGCGCGATGCCGATTTCACAGACAGCGCGCGGCGCATCGCGGTGCCGACGCTGTGCGTCGTGGGCGACCAGGACGGTTCGACGCCGCCGGACCTTGTCCGCTCGCTGGCCGGACTGATCCCCGGCGCGCGTTTCGAGGTGATCCGCGATGCCGGGCACATCCCGTGCATCGAGCAGCCCGAAGCGCTCGTCAGTTTGATCCGCGATTTCGTCGCCTCGTTGCCCGAGGGAAGGCCTGCTCATGGATGATGTCACGAAGAACCGCTACCGGACCGGTCTCGAGGTCCGTCGCTCCGTGCTCGGCGATCCACATGTCGACCGTGCCGAGGATACCGCCACCGATTTCGACCGGCCGTTCCAGCAGCTGATCACCGAAGCCGCCTGGGGGACGGTGTGGGCACGCCCCGGCTGGTCGAAACGCGAGCGCTCGATCGTGACATTGGCGCTGCTTGCGGCACTCGGCCATGACGAGGAAGTCGCCATGCATGTGCGCGCCACCGCCAATACAGGCGCAACGCGCGACGACATCTGCGAGGTTTTCCTGCATGTCGCGATCTACGCCGGCGTGCCGGCCGCGAACCGCGCCTTCAAGATCGCCAAGGAGGTGTTCGTTCAGATGGACGGAGCAAAGACCGCCCATGGCTGAGTCCGGCTCAAACCGCGCGCCGGAAATCGGCGCATTCTTCCAGCGCGACCGCCAGTGGCATCCGGCGGCCTTCACGCCGGACTACAAGAGCTCGGTGCTGCGCTCGCCGCAGAAAGCGTTGTTGTCGTTCGATAACACGCTGTCGGAACTGACCGGCCCGGTATTCGGGCACGCGATGTTGGGTGAGCTCGACAACGACCTGATCCACAATTTCGCCAAGGCCGGCGATAGCGCCATCGGGGAGCGCATCATCGTCCATGGACGCGTGCTCGACGAGCGCGGCAAGGGCGTGCCCGGCGCGCTGCTCGAATTCTGGCAGGCCAATGCCGGCGGCCGCTACCGTCACAAGAAGGACGGCTATCTCGCACCGCTCGATCCGAATTTCGGCGGCTGCGGCCGCACCATCACCGGCGAGGATGGCGGCTACGCCTTTCGCACGGTGAGGCCTGGGCCCTATCCGTGGCCGAACGGTCCGAATGACTGGCGGCCGGCGCATATCCATTTTTCCGTGTTCGGCCACGGCTTCGCACAGCGGCTGATCACGCAGATGTATTTCGAGGGCGATCCGCTGATCTGGCGCTGTCCGATCGTCGGCGGCATTTCCAACAAGGCAGCTATCGCGGCGCTGATCGCCGCGCTCGATATGCAGTCGACGATCCCGATGGATGCGCTCGCCTACAAGTTCGACATCGTGCTGCGCGGGCGCCGCTCGACGCTGTTCGAGAACAGGCCGGAGGGCAATTGATGGCGCAGTCGCTCGACCGGCTGAAGGAGAGCCCTTCGCAGACCGCAGGCCCTTACGTGCATATCGGGCTGACACCGAATTTCTGCGGCATCGACGGCGTCTATCAGAGCGACCTCGGCTCGACGATGGTCAACAGCGAGACCAGGGGCGAGCGCATCGAGTTGCGCATCCGCGTGCTCGACGGCACCGGCACGCCGCTCAAGGATGCGCTGATCGAGATCTGGCAAGCGGATGCCAGCGGGCTCTACAATTCGCCGGCGGAGATGCGCGGCCCGGCCGATCCCAACTTTTTGGGATGGGGCCGGCAGCCGAGCGACATGGAAACGGACGTCTGCCGGTTTCAGACGATCAAGCCAGGTCGCGTGCCGTTCCGCGATGGCCGGCTGATGGCGCCGCATATCACGCTGTGGATCGTGGCGCGCGGCATCAATATCGGCCTCAACACCAGGCTCTATTTCTCCGACGAGGAGAAGGCCAATGCCGAGGATCCGATCCTTGCCCGCATCGAACATCGCGTTCGCGTGCCGACGCTGATCGCCGAGCGCCAGGGCGATACCTACGTCTTCGATGTCCATTTGCAGGGCGAAAAGGAGACGGTCTTCTTCGACAGCTGACCGTGGCCGCCATGACCGTTTCGCCCTTCGATCATCCGCTGCTTTCCGGCCTGCTCGGCGACGAGGAGGCGGCCAGGCATTTTTCCGTCGAAGCTGATATCGGCGCGATGCTCGATTTCGAGCGGGCGCTGGCCGAGGCGGAAGCGGAATTGGATGTGGTCCCGCGTGATGCCGAGACGGCGATCGTGAAGGCGCTGGCCGCGTTCCGGCCAGACACGGCCAAGCTGAGGGCAGGCGTCGCCAGGGATGGCGTAGTGGTGCCGGAACTGGTGCGGCAGATCAGGGTGGCGGTTGGTGAGCCGCACGATGCATATGTGCATTTCGGCGCGACCAGCCAGGATGTCATCGACACCTCGCTGGTGCTCAGGCTGCGCCGAGCGGTCGAGCATATCGGCCTGCTGCTGAGCGAGAATATCGTACGCCTTGTCAGCCTCGAACAGGAGTTCGGGGTCATGACGCTGACGGCGATGACGCGCATGCAGCCGGCGATACCGATCGCGGCGGCCCACCGGGTCGCTTCCTGGCGGATGCCGCTCCAACCTCACCAGCTACGCTTGAAAGAGCTTTCCGGCAGGCTCCTGGTGGTGCAGTTCGGCGGCGCCGCCGGCACGCTGGAAAAGCTCGGCGACAAGGCCTCCGCCGTGCGTGCCGCGCTGGCCGCCAAACTCGGTCTTGCCGACGCGCCGCAATGGCACAGCCAGCGGGATGCACTGGCCGAGTTCGCATCCTGGCTGTCGCTCGTCACCGGCAGCCTCGGCAAGTTCGGGCAGGATGTCGCGCTGATGGCGCAAGCGGGCGCCGACATAAAACTGTCCGGTGGCGGTGGCTCGTCGGCCATGCCGCATAAGCAGAATCCGGTGAAGGCGGAAGCGCTGGTGGCGCTGGCGCGCTTCAACGCCACACAGCTTTCCGGCATGCATCAGGCGCTGGTGCATGAGCAGGAGCGCTCGGGTGCGGCCTGGATGCTGGAATGGCTCATCCTGCCGCAGATGGTCGTGGCGACCGCGGCCGCGCTGAGGCTTGCCGCCGGGCTTGCCGCCCAGATCGAGAGCCTCGGTCATTGATGCGCACGCGGGTCGCCATCATCGGGTCGGGACCATCCGGCCTGCTGCTCGGCCAGTTGCTCGCCGGCATAGGCGTCGAGACGATCATCCTCGAGCGTTCCAGCCGCGAGCATGTGCTCGGACGTGTGCGCGCCGGCGTGCTCGAACAGGGCACCGTCGACCTGCTCGGCGAAGCGGGCGCTGCAGACAGGCTGCACGCCCAGGGCCTGCCGCATGAAGGCATCTCGCTCGCCTTCGGCGGCCGCGCGCATCGCATCGACATGAGCGCGCTCACCGGCGGCAAGCACGTTACCGTCTATGGCCAGACCGAGGTGACGCTCGACCTGATGCAGAAGCGCGAGGCGGCGGGGCTCGTAACCGTCTTCGAAACCTCGAATGTCGCTCTGCATGATTTCGACGGCGCTTCGCCTTCCGTCACCTACGACAAGGGCGGCGCGACGCATCGCATCGATTGCGACTTCATCGCCGGCTGCGACGGCTATCACGGCGTCAGCCGCGCATCGGTGCCGGAGGGCGCGCTGAAGACGTTCGAGCGGCAGTATCCGTTCGGCTGGCTGGGCGTGCTGGCCGAGGTGCCGCCGGCCGATCGCGAGCTGGTCTATGCCAATCACGAGCGCGGCTTCGCGCTCTGCTCGATGCGCTCGCCGCAGCGCAGCCGCTACTATGTCCAGGTTCCGGCCGACGAGCGGGTCGAGGCATGGTCGGACGACCGGTTCTGGGACGAGCTGCACAGCCGCCTGCCGCCGCAGATAGCGACCGCCGTCACCACCGGGCCGTCCTTCGAGAAGTCGATCGCGCCGCTTCGCTCCTTCGTCGCCGAGCCGATGCGCTTCGGCCGGCTGTTCCTGGTCGGCGATGCCGCCCATATCGTGCCGCCGACCGGCGCCAAAGGCCTCAACCTCGCTGCCAGCGACGTGCGCTATCTCTTTGCCGGACTTCGCGAATTCTACGGCGGGAAGTCAGAGGCCGGGCTCGACGCCTATTCAGCCAAGGCTTTAGCGCGCGTGTGGAAAGCTGTACGCTTTTCCTGGTGGATGACGACGATGCTGCACCGCTTCCCTGAGACGGGCGAGTTCGGCCAACGCATACAGGAAGCCGAGCTCGACTATCTCGTACATTCGAAAGCCGCATGCACGGCATTGGCCGAAAACTATGTCGGTCTGCCTTATTGACTAGCCTGGGCGGTCAGACCCGCTCTAGCGCGATGGCAATCCCCTGGCCGACGCCAATGCACATGGTGGCCAGGGCCAGCCCGCCGCTGCGCTCGCTGAGCTCCAGCGCCGCCGTGCCGGTGATGCGTGCCCCCGACATGCCGAGCGGATGACCGAGTGCGATCGCGCCGCCGTTCGGATTGACGTGCGCGGCGTCCTCGGCGATGCCGAGCTGGCGCAGCACCGCGATGCTTTGCGAGGCGAAGGCCTCGTTCAATTCGATGACGTCGAACTGTTCGGGCGTCAGGCCGAGGCGGGCGCAAAGCTTCTTGGTGGCCGGCGCCGGTCCGATGCCCATGATGCGCGGCGCGACGCCTGCGACGGCACCGCCGAGGATGCGGGCGATCGGGGTCAGCCCATGCTTCCTTGCCGCCGCTTCGGAGGCGATGATGAGGGCAGCCGCGCCGTCATTGACGCCGGATGCGTTCCCGGCGGTGACCGTGCCGCCCTGGCGGAACGGCGTCGGCAATTTGGCCAGCGTTTCGATGGTGGTGCCGGCGCGTGGATGCTCGTCCTTGGAAACGACGATCGCGTCGCCTTTCCTCTGCGGGATGGTCACCGGCGTGATCTCCTTCGCTAGCCGGCCATTCTCTTGCGCGGCCACCGCCTTGTCCTGGCTGCGCACGGCGAAAGCGTCCTGATCGGCTCGGGAGACGGAAAAATCCTCGGCGACATTCTCGCCGGTCTCCGGCATGGAATCGACGCCATATTGCTTCTTCATCAGCGGATTGACGAAGCGCCAGCCGATGGTGGTGTCGTAGATCTCGGCATTGCGCGAGAACGCGGTGTCCGCCTTCGGCATGACGAAGGGCGCGCGGCTCATCGATTCCACTCCGCCGGCAATCATCAGCTCGGCCTCGCCTGATTTGATGGCGCGCGCGGCGATGGTGATGGCATCCATGCCCGAACCGCACAGGCGGTTGACCGCCGAACCGGGAATGTCCTGCGGGAGGCAGGCAAGCAGCAGCGCCATGCGCGCGACGTTGCGGTTGTCCTCGCCCGCCTGGTTGGCGCAGCCATAGATGACGTCGTCGATGGCGGTCCAGTCGAGACCCTTGTTGCGCTCGACCAGCGCTCTCAACGGGATGGCGCCGAGATCGTCGGCGCGCACGGAGGACAACGAACCGGCGAAGCGGCCGATGGGCGTGCGGATGTAATCGCAGATGAAGGCTTCAGCCATTTATGCAGCTTTCCCTTTGGCGGTCGCTTGATGCGCCGCCTTGGTGCGGGCCTGCAGGTCGCGCAATGTCTTCAGCTCGAGTTCCGTCGGGGCCGGCGTCTCGTCAAGGGCCTCGGCGAATTTTACGACCCAGCCACAAGTCTCCTGCACCTGCTCGGGGCTGACGCCGGGATGCAACGACACCACGGTGAATTCCTTGGTCACCGGGTCCGGTTTCCAGATGGCGAGGTCGGTGATCAGAAGCGTCGGCCCGGCGGTGTCGATGCCGAGCCGCTTGCGATGGTCGCCACCTTCGCCATGGCCGAAAGAGGTGAAGAAATCGATCTTCTCGACCATGCCGCGCTTCGATTGCGCCATGGTGATGTAGACTTGCCTCGATGAGGTGGCGATCTCCGGCGCGCCCCCGCCGCCGGGCAGGCGGGTCTTGGGACGCGCATAGTCGCCGATGACGGTGGTGTTGATGTTGCCGAACTTGTCGAGCTGGGCGGCGCCTAGGAAGCCGATCGAGATGCGGCCGCCTTGCAGCCAGTAGCGGAACATCTCCGGCACCGCGACGGTGGTGACCGCCGTCTCGCACAATTCGCCGTCGCCGATCGACAGCGGCAAGACGTCAGGCGCGGTGCCGATGGTGCCGCTCTCATAGATCAGCGTGATGTCGGGCGCGTGCGTCAGCCGCGCGACGTTGCAGGCCGCCGATGGCGCGCCGATGCCGACGAAGCAGACATCGTCGCTTTTCAAGGCGCGGCTGGCGGCGATCGTCATCATCTCGTTGGGGGTGAAGCCCAGATTATCAGCGTCGCTCATGCGGCTTTCCTCAGATGCTCGACGCGGCCGGCAAAGTCCTCGGCGCTGCTCTCGATAACGTTCTTGTGCATCCACGCCTGGAAACGGTCGCGGTCGGCGGCGATCTCGTCCCATTCGAGATAGGCTGCGTTGTCGCGCTCGTAATAGCCATGCGTGTAGGAGGGATGCGAGCCACCGGGCACGACGGAAATCGCAGCGATCGTCCAGTTCGGCAGCACGGTGAGATTGGGGTGGAGGTCGTCGAAATTGTCGACCGCTTCCTCGACCGTCACCACGGCACGCTTTGCGGCAAGAACAGCTTCCTTCTGGATGCCGATGATGCCTTCGACCAGCACATTGCCTTTCCGATCCGCCTTCTGCGCGTGGATGAAGGTGACGTCCGGCCTTATCGCCGGGACGGCGGCCAGCACCTCGCCGGTGAAAGGGCAGCTGACCGATTTGATGTTCGGATTGACCGACGCCAGACCGGCGCCGCGATAGCCGCGGAACACCGCGCAGGGCAGGCCAGCGGCGCCCGCCTCATAGGCGTTGGCCATGCCGGCGTGGCTGTGCTCCTCGACCTCAATGGCGCGCGGAAAGCCGTTCTCGACGGCGTCGCGGGCGCGTCGCAGCAGGCCGACACCCGGATTGCCGACATAGGAGAAGACGACCTTCCTCGCCATGCCCATGCCGATCATCTGGTCGTAGATCAGGTCCGGCGTCATGCGGATGAGAGTAAGGTCGTGAAAGCCCTGGCGGATCGCCTCATGCGCGGCGGCGGTGGGAATAAGATGGGTGAAGCCCTCGAAGGCGACTGTGTCGCCGTCATGCAGGTTCTCCGCGACCGCCTCCTTCAGCGGCAGGAACTTGACCATCTCGAGGCTCCATTGACGCAAAAAAAGTTCGCATTGCGAACATATGTTTTGTATGAGATACTTCTAACTCCAACCCGTCGATTGAGTCAACGCCGGCCTGGAGTCGTCCGTGGAAGAGGAATCCATTTCGCGCGACCATGTCGGCTCGCTGGAAAGAGGCCTTACGGTGATGGAAATCCTCGCGCGCCATCCGGCCGGCATGACGCTGACCGAGATGGCCGAAGAGGCTGACCTCACCCGCGCGGGGGCTCGCCGCTTCCTGCTGACATTGGTCGCCACGGGCTATGCGTCGCAATCCGGACGGCTGTTCTCGCTGTCGCCACGCCTTTTGATGGTCGCACGGACCTGGCTCGGCGGTGCATCGCTCTGGACCTTCGCGGCGCCCATCATGCGCGAGGTAGCGGGAAAATTCGACGAAGCCTGCAATGCGGCGGTGCTGTCAGGCGAGGACGTCGTCTATGTCGCGCGCATTCCCGGGCGGCGAATCTTGAGCGTCGCGCTCGATGTCGGCACCAGGCTGCCGGCCTATTGCACGTCGATGGGGCGGGTGCTGCTTTCCGGTCTGGCGGTGGATGATTTGAAGACCTTCCTGACGCAAGCGACCCTCGAGCGGCGCACGCCGAAGACGATCACCGGCCGCGCCGCGCTTGGTAAGGCCATAGACAAGGCGAGGGCGGAAGGCTTCGCCATCGTCGACCAGGAGCTGGAGCTCGGCCTGCGCTCGATCGCGGTGCCGATCGTCGACCGCGCTGGCCGCAAAGTCGCCGCCATTAACGTCTCGACGCAGTCGGCGCGTTTCTCGGTCGAGGCGATGGAGCGCGACATCCTGCCGGTGCTGCGGCAGGCCAAGCAGCGGGTGGAGGAGTTCTTCTTCGTTTAGTGAAAGCCAATCTCGTTCGTTCGCACTCCGGCATGATATCTTAACTCCAGCCAAGAGCCGGCTGCGAAGCCGTCGCGCTGCTGGGTGCAATTGTCGAAGGACGAGACCGGTGCAGCGGATTCATCCAGCGATTTTTCTCTTTGCCGCCCGCGCCTTGCGAGACTTCGGCGACGGCTTCGTTGCCGTGTTGCTGCCGGTTTACCTGCTTGCCCTCGGATTCACTCCCCTGCAGGTCGGCGTCATCGCGACAGCGTCGCTGCTCGGTTCCGCGCTGCTGACAATCGGTGTCGGGTTTCTCGGCGCCCGGCACGATCGTCGCCAGCTCCTGCTGGCTGGCGCCGGCTTGATGATTGCCACGGGTGTGGCCTTCGCCGTGGTCCATGACTATGCGCTGCTTCTGGTCGTTGCGCTTGCCGGCACGATCAACCCTTCGGCCGGCAGTGTCAGTGTGTTCGTGCCACTGGAGCACGCGGTGCTCGCGCGCGAGGTCACGGAGCGTGAGCGCACCGGGATGTTCGCGCGCTACAGCCTCGCGGGCGCGCTTGCGGCCGCCGCGGGTGGACTTGCTTCCGCGATGCCTGACCATTTGGCCCCGGTTGGCCTGGACCGGCTTGCCGGCATCCAGGCCATGTTCGTCCTTTATGCGCTTCTCGGTCTGTTGGGGGGCTCGCTCTACACGTTGATCCCGCGCCGCCCGGTGCCGGCCGCCGGAACTGCCGCTGCGCTTGGCCCTTCGCGCCATGTCGTTCTCAAGCTTGCGGTCCTGTTCAGCCTCGATGCCTTTGCAGGGGGATTCGTCGTCCAATCGCTAGTCGCCCTTTGGCTGTTCGAGCAATTCAACCTCTCGCTTTCGCAGGCGGGTGCTTTCTTCTTCTGGTCGGGGATGCTGTCGGCATTCTCGTTTCCGGTGGCCGCCCGGCTTTCGCGCCGCATCGGTCTGGTCAACACTATGGTGTTCACGCACATTCCGTCCAGTGTCGCCCTGATGCTGGCTGCGCTGGCGCCGACGCTGCCCCTAGCGCTTTTCTTCCTGCTGATCCGGGCGGCGCTGTCGCAGATGGATGTGCCGACGCGCTCGTCCTATGTCATGGCCGTCGTTACTGAGGCGGAACGGGCGGCCGCTGCGAGCTTCACGTCGGTGCCGCGCAGCCTGGCCGCCTCGATCAGCCCTGTCTTGGCCGGAGCACTCTTTGCTGCGTCATTCCGGGCATGGCCGCTACTGATCTGCGGTACACTGAAGATCGTCTACGATCTCCTGCTGCTGGCACAATTCCGGAGCCTGAAACCTCCGGAGGAACGCTGACGAGAACGGGCCGAACTGCTGAAAGTTCGGCATCCCTTGCGGGACCCATTTCCCGATTGACGCCACCATTCAATTACCGTATTGAACAGGATTACACAGGTTCATTGAACAGGTATTGATATGGCCCGTCGCCCCATGCAGATCTCACCCGGCACGGGCAAACCCGAGCAGATCGCGACGGTTCTGGAGCATGAGATACGCTCCGGCGTGCTTGGCTTCGGCGATCGCCTGCAGAGTGAAAACGAACTGGTCCAGCGCTTCTCCGTCAGCCGCAATACGGTGCGCAAAGGGCTGGAAGAACTTTCCAGCCGGGGGCTCATCACTACCAAGGTCGGCATCGGCTCCTTCGTGACCTTCGACGGCATGCCGGTCGACGACGCGATCGGCTGGTCGCGCGCGCTTGCCAATGCCGGCGCCAATGCCGAGACCCGAACCCTCCGGCTCGAGATCATCGAGGACGCCGAACTGGCGGCAAGGCTCGGCGTCGAGAGCCCATCCTTCATCGCCGTCGACCGCGCTCGCACCAATGCCGATGACGGCCACGCCATCTCGATCGAGCGCAGCCGCCTGCCGCTGTCGCCCGAACTGGAAGACATGCCCCTGCGCGGCCTGCGCGAAGGCACGCTGCACCAGACGCTGCGCGGGGCAGGGCTGGTGCCCGACCACGGCGAGGAATGGGTCGATATCGAGATGCTGAGCGCCACCGACGCCGCGATCCTCGCCTGCGCGCCCGGCACCCCGTTCCTGCGCGCGCGCCGTCTGACGCGCGCCGCCGACGGTCGCGCCATCGAATTCGTCACCAGCCTGCTCAACCCCGCGCATTTCGCGCTGCATCTGGAGTTTTGAGCATGGCGGGGGAGGAGATGGATCGGGCAATGGGCGCGCTGGTCGGCGGGGCGCTGGGCGATGCGCTGGGCATGCCGACGCAGCTTCTGCCCCCGGCCCGCATCGCCGATCTCTACGGCCATGTCGAGGACTTCGTCGCGCCCTCAGCCGATCACCCGGTGTCGAAAGGGCTGCCGGCCGGTGCGATCACCGACGACACCGAGCAAGCGTTGCTGCTTGGCCGCATCCTCGTCGACTCCGGTGAGCGTTTCGACCATGCGCGCTGGGTCAGCGCGCTGCTCGACTGGGAGCGCGACGTCAAGGCGCGCGGCAGCTACGATCTGCTTGGACCATCAACCAAGCGTGCCATCGATGCCATCAATAGCGGTGTGCCGGCCGAAGAGGCGGGGCGCGGCGGCGACACCAATGGCGCTGCGATGCGCATCGCGCCGGTCGGCATCATGATGCCGCCTGAGCCGCTCGACGCCCTGGTAGCCAAGGTGGCTGAAACCTGCCGGGCCACGCACAACACATCCATCGCGATAGCTTCCGCAAGCGCCGTTGCCGCCGCTGTCAGTCTCGGCATCTCGGGGGGTGACTGGCGCGCCGCTTCTGGCCATGCGGTCGCGGCGGCAAGACTTGGCGCCAATCTTGGCCATTGGGTCACCGGCGGCGACATCGCCGCGCGCATTGTCTGGGCGCAGGAGCTCGTCCGCGGCAAGGTCGAGAAGGAAGCCATCAAGCTGATCGTCGACCTGATCGGTACCGGCGTCGCCAGCCAGGAATCGGTGCCGGCGGCCTTCGCAGTGTTGGAGGTCGCGCGGGGCGATGCCTGGCGGGCTGCCGTCATCGCGGCCAATCTCGGCGGCGATACCGACACGATCGGAGCGATTGCCGCCGGCATGGCAGGCGCCTGCGCCGGCCTGTCGAACCTGCCGCAGCACCGCATCGCCGAGCTGAAAGGCATTGACATCGCGGAGGTCCGCGTGCTGGCGGAAGATCTGGTCGCGGCCCGGACAGCCAAGACCGGTCCAGGCAAGGAGGACGCGACGTGAGCGGGCGTCTCGTCCATGTCGGCAGCGCGGTGGTGGATTACGTCTACCGCATCGACGCGTTGCCGGCAGCCGGCACGGAAAAGACCGCGTCGGCTTACGCCCGCGTCGCCGGCGGCGGATTCAACATGATGGTCGCGGCAAGCCGCACCGGCATGAAGGTGGTGTTCGGCGGCCAGCTCGGCAGCGGGCCGGACGGAGACTTCCTGCGCGCCGCTTTCGCCGCCGAAGACATCCAAACGCTGACGCCGCCATCGCCCTTGATGGACAGCGGCAATTGCGTCGCCATGATCAGCAGCGACGCCGAACGCACTTTCGTCTCCTGGCCGGGCGCCGAGAGCCGGCTCACGGCGGACATGATGAAGCCGGTCCAAGTCGTTCCAGGCGATTGGGTTTTCACCTCGGGCTATACGCTGAGCTATCCCGGCAGCCGCGAAGCGTTGGCGGACTGGATCGAGGCGTTGCCGGCCGGCATCCCTTTTGTCTTCGATCCGACGCCGGTGATCGCCGACATTCCGCGACCGATCCTGGACAGGGTTCTGGCGCGCACGACCTGGCTGAGCTGCAACACCAATGAGGCCGCCGAAATAGCGGGAGCCGGCGACGCCCAGACCGTCGCCATCCGGTTGCTCGCCGAGCATTGCCCCAGCGCCGAAGGCGTCGTCATCCGCGCCGGCGCACATGGCTGCCTCGTGCGCATGGCCGATGGCGGCACCCGCGCGGTGCCGGGTTTCGAGGTGCAAGCCGTCGATACCAACGGGGCCGGTGACACGCATATCGGCGCCTTCGTCAGTGGCCTTTCGCGCGGCATGTCCCCTTGTGAGGCGGCACGCTACGCGAATGCGGCCGCGGCGCTTTCGGTCACCCGCCATGGCGGGTCCTCGGCGCCGACAGACTCGGAAATCCAGGAATTCCTGACTGAGCGCGGCGAAGCGACGACCGCACTTGGCCGGGCGGAAGCGACTGCAACTTAACAAGCCCGCCAACCGGGCAAATAATGAGAGGAAAAGAACATGCGCATGCCCAGACTGACCGCTTTTCTGACGGCGACCGCCGTCTTCGTCTCCGCCTTCACACTTGCAGCGCAAGCCGCCGAGGAAGTGCATGTGCTCAACTGGAAAGGCTATGGCGCCGACGAGCCGTGGGCGGTCGCCAATTTCGAGAAGGCGACCGGCTTCAAGGTGGTCAATGACTTCTTCAACTCCGAACAGGAGATGCTGACCAAGATCCGGACCAATCCCGGCCTCTACGACGTCGTCATGATCAACGCCGCCTTCAACGACCAGGCGATGGCCGGCAAGCTGATCCAGCCGATCGACGTTTCGAAGCTCTCCAACTATGCCGACATCGCCAAGGACAAGGCCGGGTCGCCGATGCTCAACCATGACGGCAAGGTCTACGGCGTGCCGTGGGTGTGGGGCCTGACCGCTTTGGCCATCAACGACAAGTCCTTCGACAAGCCGCCGACGTCGATCGCCGAGATGTGGGACCCGGCGCATAAGGGCCGGGTCATCATCCGTGACGACGCGGTCGAGGCGGTGCAGTTCGGCGCGATCGCTTCGGGGCAGAACATCAACGACATCAAGGATATGGACGCAGTCAAGGCGAAGCTCACCTCGCTGATGCCGCAGATCAAGACCTTCTGGAGCTCGGAGAACGACTGGAACCAGATGGTCGCCTCCAACCAGATCGACATCGGCACCTATTGGAGCGGCTCGGCCGACCGCGCCAAGACGCATTTCAAGCTGCCGGTCTCGCTGGTCATCCCGCAGGAAGGTGCCGTCGCCTGGCTGGATGCCTTCTCAATCCCCGTCGGTTCCAAGAACGTCGCGGGCGCCGAGGCCTTCATCAACTACATGATCGACCCGAAATTTTATGTCGAATGGGTCACCAAGGTCGGCGCGCCGGTTTCGGCCAATACCAAGGCGGTCGAGGCGCTGCCCGAGGATGCCTTCAACCGCAAGGTCATGGGCAGCCCGGATGTCGCCAAGCGCATCCAGTTCCAGGCGCCGGTCACCGACGAGCAGCGCGAGAAGTATCTGGCGCTGTGGCAGGAGCTGAAGGTCAACGTGAAGTAATCGTGGGCTTTCGGGAGGGAGAGGCAGAATGGCTGACCAGCGTGCGATCGGCTCGCGCCGCGGACTGAGGCCTGCCCTGCCGCTTCTCCTTCCCGCCTATCTGTGGCTGACGGTGGCGATCTTCCTGCCGCTGTCGGCCATGGTCTTTTTCTCCTTCATGACCGACCTGCCGCTGGCAGGCAAAGAGTGGGCCTTCACGCTCGGCAATTACGCGGCCTTCTTCTCGCAAAGCCTCTACTCGACGCTGCTGTTCGCCTCGCTGCGACTCGGGCTTGAAGTGACGCTGTGGTGCATCGTCATCGGCTATCCGGCGGCCTATGTGCTGGCCAAGGTGCTCAAGGGGCGCAGCCGAGAGGCGATCTTCCTGCTCGTCATCTTGCCCTTCTGGTCGAACGGGCTGGTGCGCATCTTCTCGTGGGCGATGGTGCTGCGCGAAGGCGGCATCCTCGACACGGCGCTCAACGCGGTGCTGCCGTTCAAGATCAACATCGATCTCATGTATTCCTACCCTGCGGTCATCATCGGCCTGGTGCACTCCTATGTGCCCTATATGGTGCTCACCTGTTATCTCACGCTGCAGGCCATCGACGACTCGTTGATCGAGGCGGGCCGCTCGCTCGGGGCCTCGCGGCGGCAGGTGCTGTGGCGGGTGATCATCCCGCTATCTATGCCGGGCCTGATCGCCGGTGCCGCGCTGATCTTCGTGCCGGTGGTTGGCTCCTTCATGGAGCCGCGCATCCTCGGCGGCCGCACCGGCACTTTCTACGGCACCGTCATCGAGGACCAGTTCGTCGCGGTCTTCAACTGGCCGCTGGGCGCAGCCCTTTCCTTCATCCTGCTCGCCGTGGTGCTGATCATCCTGGCGCTGGCCGCGCCCGTCCTGCGGAGGGCCGCGTGATGGCGACAACGCGCGTGCTCGAATGGCTCGGGCGCTTCTACATCGTGCTTTTGCTCGGCTTCCTCTATCTGCCGATCGTCATCATGGCGGCGATGTCCTTCAACGCCTCGCCCTTCTACCAATTGCCGTTCGAATGGACGACGGACTGGTACATCTCGCTCTGGCAGAACGATCAGCTGATCGCGGCGACCTGGAACAGCATCGAGATCGCGATCATCACCACCTTGATCTCGACCGCGCTCGGCTCGATGGCTTCGCTCGCGCTCTATCGCTACGAGTTCCGCGGCAAGAAATTCCTGCAGGCGCTGCTCTTCCCACCGATCGCCATTCCGTGGCTGATCACCGGCACGGCGATGCTGATCTTCTTCTTCGGCGTCGGTATCGGTCGCGGGCTCATCGCCATCCTGCTTGGCCATGTCGCGCTGGCGCTGCCTTACGTCATCGTCGTCGTATCGGCGCGGCTGCAGACCTTCGCGCCGGAGCTGGAGGAGGCGGCGCGCTCGCTCGGCGCCAATCAGTGGCAGGTGACCATGCGCGTGACCTTGCCGTGGATCATGCCCGGCGTGATCGCCGGCGGGCTGTTCGCCTTCGCCGTGTCGTTCGACCAGTTCGTGGTTTCGTATTTCCTGTCGACGCCTGGCCAGACGACGCTACCGGTCGAAATCTATGCCGCGATCCGCAAGGGTTTTACGCCCGAGATCAACGCGGTCTCGACAATTATCATTGTGGTGTCGATGGCGCTGATGCTGCTCACGGCGCGCTTCTTCAAATTCGGCGGAGAGAAATAATGGCTGGCGTCCAGGTCGCGAACGTCTCCCGCAGCTTTGGCGCGCACAAGGCGTTGGATAACGTTTCGATCGATTTCGCCGATGGCGGCTTCTATGCGCTGCTCGGGCCGTCCGGCAGCGGCAAGACCACGCTGCTGCGCCAGATCGCCGGCTTCGATTTCCCCGATGCCGGGCGCATCGCCATCGGCGGTGAAAGCGTCGAGCGCGTGCCCGTCGAGAAGCGGCGCATCGGCATGGTGTTCCAGAACTATGCGCTGTTCCCCAATATGAGCGTCGCCGACAATGTCGCCTTCGGTCTTTCGGTGCGCGGCGAGGCGAAGGCCACGATCGCCACGGAGGTGCAGCGCGCGCTCGATCTCGTGCAGCTCGGCAAGCTCGGCGGGCGCAAGCCGCATCAGCTTTCCGGTGGCCAGCGCCAGCGTGTGGCGCTGGCGCGGGCCATCGTCACCAAGCCGCGCGTGCTGTTGCTCGACGAGCCCCTCGGCGCGCTCGACAAGGCGCTGCGCGTCGACATGCAGATCGAGCTGAAGCGCATCCAGCGCGAGATCGGCATCACCACCATCTTCGTCACGCACGACCAGGAAGAGGCGCTGACGATGAGCGACCGCATCGGCATATTGCGCGACGGCCGGCTGGTGCAGGAAGGGCCGCCGGAGGAGATCTATGACCGGCCGCAAAGCGAGTTCGCCGCCACTTTCCTCGGCGATGCCAACATCTTTCGCGGCAATGCCACCGGCACAGGGATCAGGCTGCCCGACGGCACGACGATCGCAGCTTCGACAGGCGCGTCGGTGCCGGCCGGCGTCAAGGCAAGCTGCGCGGTCCGGCCGGAGCGCATCCGGATTTCGACCAGCGCAGCAAAGCCGGATCCTGCCGATGCCAACACGCTCACTGGACAGGTCTCAAAGCGCATCTTTGCCGGCAACAACAGCACCTATTTCATCGAGCGGGACGGCCAGACGCTGAAGGTGATCGTCCAGAACACCGGCGCCGAACGCCTGGCGGAAGGTCAGTCTGTCGTGCTCAGCTGGTCGCCGGACAGCACTGTGCTTATCGCCTGATATCGCTGATGGGTCAACGACTACCGGATCGGCTGCATCGGCGCCGGCATGATCATGGCCGAATGCCATCTCGCCGCCCATGCGCAGGCGCTGGAGCCATGCGCGCCATCACACCGACACCATCATCGTCGGCCGTGACGCCGAGATCGCGGTGATGCGGCCGCCGGAGCCATGAAGCAAGGTTTGAAAAGCGTCAGCCCGTTGCTGGAGGGCCTTGCCAGATTCCGCTGGCAAGAGCGGCATAAAGCGCTTCAGCGTCGATGCCGAGCGGCCGGTCTTCCTTGAGCGTCGCCACATGCGCGCGCACGGCCGCGTGGATGGCGCCGGTGGCCTGCGCGAGTTTTGCGCCCTGGCGCAAATCGACGGCCTGCGCGGCAGCCATCAGCTCGAAGGCGATCAGCCGCCGCCACAGCACGATCATCTCGGCGCATTTTGCGACGGCGAGCGGCGTCTGCGTGGCGTGATCCTCGACGCCCTCGGACACGGGCAGGAAGTCGAGCATCACCGGATTGGCCTTGTGGCGGATCGCGGCCAGGATCGCCGTCACCGTTTTCTGCAGCGGGACGAAGCCGGCGGAAGCGCCGCCGACCGGCGAGAGGTATTTCGGCAGGCCCTGGCGGGTCGAGCCGGTTAGCTGGATGAAGCGGGCGGCTGACGCCGCCGCGCATTGCGCGATCGCCAGGCCAAGCGTCTCGAAGGCGAGCGCGAGCGAGGCGGTGTGGAAATTGCCGGTCGACATGACCACCTCATCCTCGGCAAGCACCAGCGGATTGTCGGCGGCGGCATTGAGCTCGATCTCGACCGCCAGCCTGGCATGGTCGATCGCCTGGATCAGCGCGCCATGGATCGAGGGCATGCAGCGGATCGACAGCGGATCCTGGATGGTGGTCGGCGCCGGCGCCTCGTCGCGCGCCAGCAGGTCGCGCAGCGCCTTGGCCGCAAGCTGCTGGCAGGCGCCCGGGCGGGCCTGATGCTGGCGCGGATCGAGGATGGAGCGGTTGGCGCCGATGCCTTCCATCGTCAGCGCGCCGGCCTGCTGCTGCTGGTCGAGCGCCGACAGCGCATCGGTCAGCGCCAGCGCCCCCGTACCGGTCGAAACCGCCGAGGCGTTGATCAGGGAGAGACCGTCCTTCGGCGAGAGCGTGACGGGCGCAAGCCGCGCCATCATCAGCGCCTTGGCGGCAGGCATGCGCCGGCCCTGGTATTCGGCTTCGCCATCGCCGACCAGCACGCGGGCGATCGCCGTCATCAGCAGAAGGTCGCCGGCGCCGATCGAGCCTAGCGACCCCATCACCGGATGCACGCCGGCATTGAGCGCCTCGACCAGCGCCGTGAACACACGCGGCGACAGGCCCGAGCCGCCGGCGGCGAGCATGGCGACTCGGGCGAACATCGCCGCCCGCACCGCCGGCATCGGCAGGGCCTCCCCGACCGCGGCGCTGCGGCCTTCGATCAACTGGCGCTGGAAGGCGCTCGCGTCTCCTTCGACCGCGGTGACAAGATTGGCGCCGAGCCCGGTGTTCAGCCCGTAGATCTGCTGGCCGCCGGCCGCGGCGGCATCAAGGACTTGGCGCGCCTTGCTGAGCTTTTCGAGGACGGAGGGCGTGACCTCGACCTTGCAGGCGTTCCGCGCGGCGGCAACCACATCCTCGATGCTGACGCCGGCGCCGGTGAGAACGAGCGGGCTCATGCGAAGCGCAGCCTCTGGCCGATGCCGTTTGCGCCGGCCTTGGCGAGCATGGCCTGGCCGAGCGCGATGTCGGACAGCGAGAGCCCGCGATGCCAGAACAGTATCGTCTCGCCATCGCTTTGCCGGCCGGCCTTGAGGCCGGCGGCGATCTGACCCAATTCGGCATGCAAGGTTGCCTCGCTCAGCCGTCCGGTCTCGACATGGGCGCGCAGCGAGCCGAACTTGCCGCCCTTGCACTGGCCCCAGTCGTCGACGACGATCTTCTGCATGATGTCGGTCAGCGACAGCTCGACCGCGCTCATCGTGCCGTAAGGCACCACCAGCGCGCCGCGCTTGATCCATTCGGTCTTGAGTAGCGGCTGCGGCTCCGGCAGCCGCGAGGCCTCGACGACGATGTCCGCGCCTTCGATGCAGCTTTTCCAGTCGGACACGGCCAGGACCGGCTTGCCGAGATCGGCGGCGAGCTTCGTGGCAAAGGAGTCACGGCTTTCAGGCCGGCGCGAATGGACGCGGATCTCGTCGAAATCGAACAGATGATCGAGCAGGCGGACATTCCAATAGGCGGTTCCGCGCGCGCCGATGTGGCCGAGCACCTTCGACGACTTCTTCGCCAGATGCCTGGCGCCGATGGCTGTGATCGCGCCGGTGCGCATGTCGGTGATAACGGTGGCGTCGAGGATGGCGCGTGGCGTGCCGGTGCGCGGATCGAAAAGATTGAGAATGCCGAATTCCGAAGGCAGGCCGTGCTTGTAGTTGTCGACATAGTCGCCGACGATCTTCACGCCGGCGGCGTCGAGCGGCGCCACATAGCCGCGCAGCACGTTGAAGTGGCCATGGAAGGAGGGATCGGGCTCGAGATGGACGCGCGGCTCGATCACCGTCCGACCGTTGCCCTGCGCCACCAGCCCGGCTTCGACGGCGCCGATGATCTCGGCGTCGGTCATCGCAAGGGCTTCGATGTCGAGAGCATTGAGGTAATCGATATAGATGGGCTTCATGCGGTTTCCTCGGCCACCCCCGCGGCTCATCCATAACAGGCCAAACAGGGACACGGAAGTTTGTTGGATAAGTTCTGGACTGCACCGGGCTTATGCTGTTCAACCACCGCGTCATGACCAGCATTCCCGACAACGCAGCCGTGTCCCCGCCCGCAAATTCCTCGCGTCAGGCGCGTCGTGTCGCGCTGATCGTGGCGGTCGCCTTCTTCATGCAGCTGCTCGATTCGACGATCATCTCGACGTCGCTGCCCCAGATGGGCCAGTCCTTCGGCGTGTCTGCGGTGGCGATGAGCATCGGCATCACCGCCTATATGCTGACCATGGCGGTGTTCGTGCCGCTGTCGGCCTGGCTTGTCGATCGGTTCGGCGCGCGCAACATTTTCCTCGTCGCGATCGCGCTGTTCACGCTGGCGTCGGTTGCCTGCGGCTTTTCACAGAGCCTGGCCGAGTTCGTCGCCGCCCGCATCGTGCAGGGCCTGGGCAGCGCGCTGATGACGCCGGTGGGCCGCATCCTGGTGTTGCGTAACGCCGAGAAGTCCGAGTTGATCGCCGCGACAGCGCTGATCACCTGGCCAGCGCTGTTCGCCCCGGTGGTCGGGCCGGTGCTTGGCGGCTTCATCACCACCTATCTCTCCTGGCATTGGAACTTCTTCATCAACGCGCCGCTGGGACTGACCGGGCTTGCGCTGGTCGCCTGGTTCGTGCCGGGCGACCGCGATTCCGGGGCGAAGCCATTCGACTGGCCGGGCTTTTTCCTCACCTCGCTCGGCCTTGCGGTGATGCTTTACGGGCTCGAACGCCTGGCACATCCCGAGGACGGCTTGCTGCCGACGATTGGTTCCATCGGCATTGGCATCGTGATCGGCTGGTTCGCCGTTCGCCACCTTGTGCAGGCTCGGCATCCGCTGCTCGACCTTTCGGCCTTCAAGGTGCTGACCTTCGCGATCTCGACGCTGGCCGCGGGCACGGTCTTCCGCGTCGCCATCAACGCCACGCCCTTCCTGCTGCCGCTGCTATTCCAGGTCGGGTTTGGTCTGCGTCCGGTCGATGCCGGCCTGTTGGTTCTGGCCTATTTCCTCGGCAATCTCGGCATGAAAACGATGACGACACCGACGCTCAGGCGACACGGCTTCCGCACCGTAATGGTGGTGAACGGGGCGATCGCATCGCTGGCGGTCATGGCCTGCGGCGCGATCTCGCCGCAGACGCCGCAGGTGCTGGTGGTCGCGCTGATGCTGGTGGCTGGTCTCACGCGCTCGATGCAGTTCACGGCGCTCAACACGCTCGCCTTCGCCGATATCGACGCGCCGCAGCGGAGCTCGGCGGCGACGCTCTCCAGCATGCTGCAGCAGATATCGATGCTGTTCGGCGTGGCGATCGCGGCGGCGATCCTCAATCTGTCGCAGATCGTCAGAGGCGAAGCTTTGCCCGAGCTCGTCGACTTCAGAATCACCTTTGTCACGATCGGCCTGCTGGGGTTCGCGGCGGCGATGCGCTTCCTGGTGCTGCCGGCCAATGCCGGCGCCGAGGTTTCCGGGCATCCGACGAACAATTGACGTCGCGCCGGGCGCATTTTGCGGACTCAAATTGCGCCGGCCGCGCTACCTTCGAACAGGCTCTTCTGTCAGCCGGACGATCGCGGCAACTAACCGCCAAAAGGCTAAGAGTTTCCGCCTATTGCGCCAGTTACGCCAATCGATGCGTCCACTCGGAAAATAGTCGGAGAGGCGCGGTTCTTGAACGCGGATTCATTTGACGAGCCGCTGTTGAGCCGATTAGCTTTCGTGCGGGATGGCGGCCTACAGGGCCTTGCCATCGGGGCGAAAGACATAAGCAATGAATGCGACCGGCCGGCCGAACTGGAGGCGCCTCAATCAGGAGGGCATTGTCTTTGCCATCGCCATCCTTTTGTTCGCCGCCGCTGCGCTGGGCCTGCCCGGGTTCCTGACCGCCGACAATCTGGTTGCCATCGTCCGCTCGGTGTCCGTGCTGGGCATCCTGGCGCTCGGCATGGCGGTCGTCATAATCGGCCGCGGCATCGACCTGTCGGCGGTGGCGATCATGGCGATGTCGGTTGCCTGGTATCTGCAGCTGCTCAACACCGGCACCTCGGACGGACTGGCCTTTGCCTATGTGATTGCCGGCGTTCTAGCCATTGGCCTGCTCAACGGCTTTCTGGTCGCCTATGCCGACGTTCCGGCGATCTTCGTTACTTTGGCGACCGGCTCCTTCGTCTTCGGCTATGTGCGCTCGCAACTGATCACGCAGGATGCCGTTCCGGTGCCGCAGGGCCACTGGGTGGAGCTGCTCGGCGGCGTGCGCTTCCTCGACATCCCCATCGAGGTCTTCGTCTTCGCCGGACTGGCGTTCCTGGTCTTCCTGTTCCTGCGCTATACCAAGTGGGGCCGCTTCATCTATTTCGCCGGCGACAACCCGGTCGCGGCGCGCAACATAGGCATTCCGGTGCGCCCCATGCTGGTGCTGCGCTACGCGCTTTCGGCCGTGGTGGCGCTGATCGCCGGACTGCTGACGGCGGCCAGCCTGCATTCGATCAACACGCGCGTCGTCAATTCGACGCTGCTCTACGACATCGTGCTGGTGGCGGTGATCGGCGGCATCGGGCTGTCCGGCGGCAGGGGCGGGGTGCGCAACGTGTTGGTGGGAGCGGCGCTGATCGGCATCCTGCTCAACGCCATGACCATCATCGACATTCCGTTACTCTACCAGAACCTGATCAAGGCGGCGATCCTGCTCGGAGCCATCATCGTCGACGGCATCATCAATCCGCGCGACGAGCAGACCGCGCAACAGGGCGACATTTAGAGCAGATTGGCCCATTTGCTCTAGGGTACCCGGATCGATCGTGACGATCGCCCGGCAATGAAAACCGAACAGAGGTGTGACATGAGACTACTCAGAGCATTGATCGCAGCCGCCACGGCGCTCGCCGTGGCCGCCTTCGCTGCGCCGAGCTTTGCCGCAGACGATCCAGGCCCGGCCGCCTATGCCAAGGCGCTCAATGGCAAGCGCGTCATGCTGGTGCCGCTGGCGATGGGCTTCGACCTGGCGCAAGGCTGGGCGCATTACCTGAAGAAGGAAGTCGAGGCTTGGGGCGGCACGTTCGAGACCCGTGATCCGAACTGGGTTGTCGATGCCGGCGCGCAGGCGATCACCGACGCCATCGCTTCCGACACCAGGCCGGATGTTCTGATCATCCACGCGCCCGACCTGAACTCCTATTCGAAGCTGATGAAGAAGGCGCAGGCCGCCGGCACCTATGTGCTGCTGGTCGACAATCCGGCAAACTTCCCGGCCGACGCGTTCGTCGGCAGCGACTGGGACAAGCTCGGCCAGCTCGAGGCCGAAGCGGCGATCAAGGGCTGCGGCGAGAACTCGTCGAAAAAGATCGGGCTGGTCCAGGGCGACCAGGCCAACTCGTCCAGCCTTTACCAGTATGCCGGCATCATGAAGGTGCTGGAGAAGCATCCCGACTTCCAGGTTGTCGCCAAGCCGGATTCCAATTGGGATGCGACCACCTCGCGCAACGTAACGACGACGATGCTGCAGCAGCATCCCGACATCTGCTCGATCATCGACTTCTGGGATGGCGACGCGACCGGGGCATCCGCCGCGATCCGCGACGCCAAGCTCGACGGCAAGGTGTTCCTGGTCACCACCGGCGGCGGCGAGAAGGCGGCCGACTGCGACAAGCTGAACGACGGCACCTATGGCGCCGTGGTGATGACCGACCTTGCCCGCCAGTCGGGCGACATGAACGCCATCATCAAGTTCCTGCTGCAGAGCGGCCAGCCGGCCGGCACCTCGCACACCTACATCTACACGCTGGAGAAGGCGACGACCAAGGCCGATCTCAAGCCCGACAGCTGCTGGGACCTGAAGGCGCTGCAGGCTGAAGCCGCGGCGAAATAAGCCCCCCAGCCAGAACGCATTCCACGAGGTGGCTAGATCGTTCCGGCCACCTCTTTTCCCGTTTGAATGACAGCAGCCGCCAATGACTTTTCGTGAACGCCTCCAGGCCTGGCGCTACAATCTCGTGCCCGACCATCTGGTCGGGGAGATCCTGACCAAGCGCTGGACCGACAATGCCATACCGTTCCTGGCGCTGGTGGCGACGCTCGGCGTCTTCGGCTCGATCATTCCGGGTTTCTTCAAGCTCACCTCGCTGCAGGAATCGACACGCCAGCTCGGCGAGTTCTCGCTGGTCGTCATCGGCATGACGGTGGTGATGCTGGGCGGCGGCATCGACCTCTCGGTCGGCTCGATCTTCGCGCTGTCCTGCTTTTCCGCCGTCTATGTCTTCTTCATCCTGGAGCAGTCGATATGGCTGGCGCTGGCCGCGGCGCTCGCCACCGGGCTCGTTTTCGGCGCCATCAACGGTTACCTCGTCGGATATCTGAGGCTGCGCGCCTTTCTCACCACCCTGGTCACCTTCATCTTCGGGCGGGCGTTGTTCGACATACTGGTCAGCTCCTATGCCGCCGATGTCCAGCTTTCCCAAGCCTCGTCCGAGGTGCTCGACTTCATCGGCGACGGCACGTTCTGGGGCCTGTCGGTCTCGGTCTGGCTGGCGACCATCCTCGCGATCGTCACTCATATAGCGCTGACGCGCTCGCGCCTGGGCTGGCATGTGCTGGCGGTTGGCGGTTCGCGTCGCTCGGCGCATAATGCCGGCATCCGGGTGCGCCGCACCGTCTTCATGACCTATGTCTTTTCCGGCTTCTGCTCATCGATCGGCGGTTTCCTCATCGCCTGCCGGCTGAGCGGGGCAGGCCCGGGCACCGGCCTCAACCTGGAAATCATGGCGCTGACGGCGGCGGTGGTGGGCGGAGTCAGCCTCGGAGGCGGACGCGGCTCGGTGGTCAAGGGACTGATGGGCGCCATCATCGTCCTCACCATGACCAACGGGCTGATCCGGCTCGGCTACGGCACCGGCACCAATCAGATGGTGCTCGGCATTCTGCTCGCGGTCGCCGTCACCATCGACATCCGCTGGCTGAAGAACCGCCACAAGGTGCTGAACGAGGTCTATGTCGCGCCGGTCTATCTCAAGATGGGTGAGACCCAATCGGCCGCGCCCGGCTCCGGAACGTGCTACGAGCTCGACAATCGGCTGTCGGCCGCGGACCATATCGGGCTCGGCGAGTTGGAAGGGCCGGAAGACGTCATCCTCGACCGCGACGATCATCTTTATTGCGGCACGCGCCATGGCGAGATCGTCCGCTTCTTCGCGCCGGACTATGTGAAATCGGAAGTGTTTGCCCATATCGGCGGCTTTCCGCTGGGGCTCGCCTTCGACAAGGAAGGCAATCTGATCAGCTGCGTCGGCGCAATGGGGCTTTATTCGGTCTCGCCGGAGCGGGAGGTGAAGCGCCTGTCGGCCGAAACGTCGCGCTCCTGGACGTCGATCGTCGATGACGCAAGGCTGCGCGACCCGAACGATTGCGACATCGCGCCCGATGGCCGTATCTATTTCACGGACTCGACCAAGCGCTATGATGCCCACGACTGGGCGCTGGACTCGATCGAGAACCGTGCCACGGGGCGCCTCCTGGTCTACGACCCGAAGGACGGTTCGACCAAGACGCTGCTCGACGGCTATCGCTACACCAACGGGGTCTGCATGGCGCATGACGGCAAGTCGCTGTTCTTCGCCGAGAGCTGGGCCTACCGCGTGCATCGCTACTGGTTGGAAGGGCCGAGGGCGGGAACGGCCGAGTGCGTCATCCGCGACATGCCGGGCTATCCCGACAACATCAACCGCGCGTCCGACGGCAATTACTGGATGGCCTGGCTCGGCATGCGCACGCCGAGCTTCGACCTGTCGCTGCGCCATCCTGACATGCGCAAGCGCATGACGCGCCGCCTGCCGCAGGACGAATGGCTGTTCCCCAACATCAACACCGGCGGCGTGGTGAAGTTCAACGAGAAGGGCGGCATCGTCGAGACGCTCGGCGATCTTTCCGGCAATGCGCATCCGATGGTGACCTCGATGCGCGAGCACAAGGGCTATCTCTTCGTCGGCGGCATCCTCAACAACCGCATCGGGCGCTACAAGATCGCCGGCGCCGATCCGAACTGGACGGGCCCCGCTTCCTATTGGGGAGCGAAACCATGATCCTCGATCCGATCCTGGACGTCTTTCGCGGCAAGGCGGTCACCATCCCGCCGCTCGATGGTGCCTTCCGTCCCAACAGGCGGCTGGACGACGCGCCTGCCTTTGCCGAATTGAACGAGCCGGATAATTTGCTGACGGCCGATGGCCGGCTGCTCGTATCCAGCGGCAACGCCGTCCTGGCGATCGCGGCCGGTTCCGGGCCTGTCGTGGTCGAGACCTTTCAGTCGCCCGTCACCGCGGTGGCGCTGTCGCCATCGGGCGAGCTGACCGTTGGGCTGGAAAGCGGCAAGCTGCTGATCGCCGGCAAGGAGGTTTCGCTGCCGGCCGAATTAGGGTGCATCACCGCGCTTGCCTATGCCGATGACGGCACGCTGTGGCTGGCCAATGGGTCAGCCGAGCATGCGCCTTCGCAATGGGCGGCCGACCTGATGAAGAAGGGCACGTCCGGGTCGCTGTGGCGCTGCGGGGCAGGGGGGATCGGTTTTGAAAGGATCGCCGGCGACATTGCCTTTCCCTATGGGCTGCATCCGAACGGAGGCGACGTGCTGGTGAGCGAAAGCTGGCGCCATCAACTTGTCCGCTTCGACGGCGCGAACGGAAACCGTTCGACAGTGCTCACGCATTTGCCCGGCTACCCCGCGCGGCTCTCGCCGGCTGGCGACGGCGGAGCGTGGCTGACGCTGTTTGCGCCGCGCAACCGGCTGATCGAATTCGTGCTGCAGGAAACGCATTATCGCCAGGACATGATCGACCAAGTGCCGCCGGCCTACTGGATCGCGCCGGCGCTGGCCTCCAACCGCAGCTTCCTCGAACCGCTGCAATGCGGCGGCATCCGCACCATGGGCATCCACAAGCCGTGGTCACCCAGCCGCTCCTACGGCCTCGTGGTGAAGCTCGACCGGACTCTGCAGCCGCAATTCAGCCTGCACAGCCGCGCCAACGGCAGGCGCCACGGCATCTGCAGCGTGGCCGAACGGGACGGCCGCCTGTTCGTCTCCTCGAAAGGCGGCGATTGCGTGCTGGCGCTCGACGCAATCGCGGGAGGTTTCTGATGGAACCGATCGTCCGTCTGGAAAACGTCACCAAGACCTATCGCGGCGTGCCGGCGGTGAAGAACGTCACGTTCGATTTGCGGAAAGGCGAGATCCACGCACTGCTCGGCGAGAACGGCGCCGGCAAGTCGACGCTGACCAAGATCATCGCCGGCGTCGTCGACGCCAGTTCGGGCAAGATGTTTCACAAGGGCGTCGAGACGGCTTACGCCTCGCCGCATGCAGCACTTGAAGCCGGCATCGCCATGGTGTTTCAGGAGACCAGCCTGGTGCCGTCGATGACGGTCGCGCAGAACCTCTATCTCGGCACGGAAAAATTCCTCAACCGGCTGCGCGGCACCTATATCTCGGCGCAGCAATTCCTTCAGTCGCTGAATTTTCCGGTCGATCCCAGTGCCATGGTGGCGACGCTTGGCGCCGCCAAGCGGCAGATGGTCGAGATCGCGCGCGCTGTCCACCACAATGCGGAGATAATTATCTTCGACGAGCCGACGGCGACGCTGACCCCTGAGGAGAAGCGACATTTCTTCGCGCTGATCCGCCGGCTGAAGGCGCGCGGCGTATCCATCGTCTTCATCAGCCACGCGCTGGAAGAAGCGCTGATGATCGCCGACCGCATCACTATCCTGCGCGACGGCGAACTGGTGATCACCGACGAGACATCGGCCTTCGACCGCGACAGGATCGTCGCCGCCATGGTGGGCCGCTCGCTGTCGGGGCAGATCTACCGGCAGCGCGACGAGGCGAAACTGCGCAAGGCCGGCAAGAAAGTGCTCTCGGTGCAGGACATCTCGATGAGCAACATCGTGCGCAACAATTCCTTCTCGATCTTCGAGGGCCAGATCACCGGTGTGTTCGGGCTGATCGGATCCGGCCGCACCGAGACGTTCAAGATCGTGTCTGGCATCTACAAGCGCGATTTCCTGCGCGGCGGCGCGATCGAACTCGACGACAAGCCGGTACGCTACCTGGTGCCGAGCGAGGCGGTGGCCGACGGCATCGTCTACGTCACCGAGGACCGCAAGAGCGAAGGCATCTTCGAGACGATGGGCATCGCCGAGAACCTGTTCGGCGGGCTGCTCGCCGCCGGCCGAGAAAAGGCCTGGGTGATCAACCAGCAGGAGATGCGGCAGCTCTCGGTCGAGTGGACCAAGACGCTCAACATCAAGGCGATCAATGACAATGCGCGCGTCGTCGAGCTCTCCGGGGGCAACCAGCAGAAAGTGGTGATCGGCAAAGGGCTGGTGCAGCAGCCGCGCATCGTCATCTTCGACGAGCCGACGCGCGGCGTCGACGTCGGCGCGATCGCCGAGATCCACCAGATCATCAACCGGCTGGCCGACGAAGGTCTCGCTGTCGTCGTCATCTCGTCCTACCTGCCGGAGATCATGAACCTGTCGGACCGCATCCTCGTCTGCCGCCAGGGCCGCATCGTGGAGGAATTCTCGCCGGCGGAGGCGACGGAGGAGAAGATTATGTATGCGGCGGTGCATTAGGGTGTGGCGATATTCAGGTGAGGCCGGTCTGCAAATGGCGGGTTCCTGCGCTTCCGGTGCCCACGTACGAAAAGTACGTTCCGCTCCGGTTCTCGGAGCCCACCATTTTCGACTCGGCCTGACCTGAATCTCTACACACCTCGGCGGCAGCGCCTAGCCACGCAGAAAGTGAAAATGCCAATCAAGTGAGTGGATTATCAGAGGCTATTAAGCATCTGATTCAATCCTCTGGCATCAAAAACTGAAAGGGAAAACACCATGGCCACCACAAAACTGCTCAGCGATGCAGAGGTCGAAAAGATCCCGGCAGTGAAGGCCGTGTTCGACGATATCCGCGCGACGCGGAAATCCGACTTCGTCAACAATTTCTGGCGCGGTCTCTCCAACGATCCGGCGGCGCTAAAGCGGGTCTGGGAGCAGCTCAAGGCGGTGATGGTCGCCGACAGCGTCATCGATCCGTTGACCAAGGAAATGATCTACATCGCGGTCTCGACCGCCAATGGCTGCTCCTACTGCATCCACTCGCACACGGCCGCTGCCCGCGCCAAGGGCATGACCGACGCGCAGCATGGCGAGCTTGTGTCGATCATCGGGCTAGCGGGGCAGACCAACCATCTGGTGACAGCCATGCAGATCCCGCTCGACCCGCAATTTGAGGTTAAGTGAGCCCGCCCTAAACCGGCCGATACACTTTCTCCGCCGTGTTCCAGAAGATGTCCGCCTCGGCCTTCGCGCCGTGCCTGCCCACAGCAGCGCGGTACGCCTTGATCAGCTCGGCATGGCTGGTCCAGAGTTTTTCGATCGGAAAGTTCGAGCCGTACATCAGCCGGTTGCTGCCGAGAATCTCGACCGCGTTGTCGACGATGTAGGCGATGAGCTTCGGGTCGTTGCGGTGCTCGAACGTGCCGAGCCCCGACAGCTTGGCGTAGACATTGGGCGCCGCCGAAAGCGTACGGAGACCGGCCTTCCACGCTTCGGTGGTTTCCGGCTCCATGCCGGTCAGCATGCCTGCATGAGTGAGGATGAAATTCGTCTCCGGGTTCTCGCCGACCAGCGTCAGGCCGTCCTTCATCTGCGCCGGGAAAAGCTGCAGGTCGAAGGTCAGTCCGTAGTCCTTCAGCAGCGCCACGTTCTTCCGCACGTTCGGATCGATCACCTGGTCGGCCGAGGCGGCAAAGCGGAAGGCAGGCGTCTCGTGCCAATGCAGCTGCATGCGCACGCCGCGCAGCAGCTTGTATTTCATCAACCGGTCGATTTGCGGGCGGACATCGTCGACAGTCATGTCGGCATAGCCGACGACGGCGTGGGGCCAGCCGGTTTCGTCCGCGGTCTTCTGCAGGAAGGCGACCTCTTTCTCGAAATCCTCCTTGGCCCAGTTTGTCTGGACATAGACGGCCTTCTCGACGCCCGAGCCTTTCTGGTCTTCGAGGAACTCGGTGATTGGATAGTCGCGGCGGATCGGCTCATAGGGGCCGAAGATGCGCGGCACCATTGGCCCGACCAGCCAGGGCTGGTCCTTTTGGCGCCAGATGTGAAAATGTGCGTCGATGGCTTTCTGCATCACGATACCCTTTTCCATATGGTCTCGGCCGCCGGGGCAGAGCTGGCGAGCGACAGGATGAAGTCGGTGAGACTCCCGACCGACGAGCCGTCGACGAGATCGTCGAGGACCGGCAGGATTGCCCGTAGCGCCGCAGTTTCCGGGCGAAAGCGCGGATCGCCGGCGAGCGGGCTCGCCAGCGACAGACGGAAGGCGCGGGCGCTGAGCCGCCGCATCGCGGTTTCGAGGTCGCAATGGTCGCCACGCTCCAGCGCATCCGACAGGACGACGACGCAGGCCCCGCGCGCGAAGGCGGAAAAGCGTGGCACAGACAGGAAGGCGAGCAGCGTCGGGCCCATGCGGGTGCCGCCGTCCCAGTCGTCGACCAAGGCCGCGGCGCGGGCGAGCGCCTGCTCGCGATCTCGGATGCGCAGGGCCGAGGTGATGCGGGTGAGCCGCGTGCCGAAGGTGAAGATTTCCGCGCGGTGCGCGCCTTGCACCGCCGCATGCGCGAGCTTGAGGTAGTCGGCGGTGTGCTGCTTCATCGAGCCGGAAACGTCGATAAGCAGGAGCAGTTTCCGCGATATGGTCTGGCGGCGACGCAGCAGCGGCGAGGGGATGTCGCCGTCGGCGCTCACGATTTCACTGAGCGAACGTCTGAGGTCGAGCGTGCCGCGTGAGCGGGTGCGCTCGGCGCGGAAGGAACGGCGCGCGGGCACGGCGGTGGCGAGCTTGCGGCGGAACTGGCCGAGGCCATCGGTATCGCGCTGGAAATCGCGGCTGCTTAATTGTTCAAGCGCCGAGGACAGTTCGCCGCCTTTCTCCTGGCGGATGGTTTGTTTTTCTTCTTCGCGCGCGCCGCGGTCGTCCTTGATCCGGGTTTCGTCGTCCTCCTGGCCCTCGATCGAGGGCTTGGCGTCGCCGTAGAAATAGCTGCGGAAATGCGCCTCGAATTCGTCGCGGCGATCGAGCGAGGGCGCAAGCGTGGCAAGCGCCGCCTCGTAGATATCGTCCATCGAGCGGGGGCCGAGCAGGGTTACCGCCTGCATGAAGCTGATGGTCTGTTCTGGTGCGATGGGGAAGGCGTGATCACGGAGCAAACGCGCGAAGCCGAGGAAAGGCGCGGCGGCAGGGCGCAGACTTCGCGGGCGCCTCATTCCTTCGCGCTCCCTCTGTACTGCCGGCGGCGTAAATTAACCCTAGGGCTTTGCGCTAGCACATTGCGATTGCCCATCACGCCAGCGCCTCCTCGACAATCCTCCCAAGCTCCGGCGCGATCGCGGACAAATCCTCCTCGTCCTTGATCAGCACGCCGATGGCCCGCCGGAAGGCTTCCGGCCACGGACTGCCGCCTTTTTCAAGGATGGTCGCGGCGTTCGCCCATTCGACTGCTTCGGCTATCCCCGGCGGCTTGGCCAATGGCCGTGCGCGGATCTCCTGCACTGCGTTCGCCACCGCTTTTGCCGTCGCCTCGGCGACATCACCCGAGCGTAGCATGATGATCTCGGCCTCGCGCTGGGCGTCGGGATAGCCGATCCAGTGGTAGACGCAGCGCCGGCGCAGCGCCTCGGCAAGCTCACGGGTGCGGTTCGAGGTCAGGATGACGATAGGCTGCGTTGCCGCGCGGATCGTGCCACGCTCGGGAATGCTGATCTGGAAGTCGGAGAGGAATTCGAGCAGCAGCGCTTCGAACTCGTGGTCCGAACGGTCGATCTCGTCGACCAGCAGCACGCGCTCGTCCGGCGCCCGCAGCACCTGCAGCAGAGGCCGGGCGATCAAGAAGCGGTCGTCATAGATGTCGATCTCATGCTCGCCGGCATGGCGGATGGCGAGCAGCTGGCGCTGATAGTTCCACTCGTAAAGCGCATGCCCGGCATCGATGCCTTCATAGCATTGAAGCCGCACCAGCTCGCGGCCGAGCAGTTCGGCGACCGCCTTGGCGGCCTCGGTCTTGCCGACGCCCGGCGCGCCTTCGAGGAGCAGCGGCTTGCGCAGGCGGATCGCCAGGAAGATCGCGGTTGCAAGGCTGTCGTCGGCCAGATAGCGCGAGGCGGCAAGCCGCGCGGCTATCTCCTCTGGTGAAGCCGCGACCGCAACAGCGTCGGCGTTTGCCATCGTCCCCTCAGCCCGCGGCCTGCGCCTTCAGCGCGCGCAGGACGCGTTCCGGCGTGATCGGCAACGTGTCGATACGCACGCCGACGGCGTCGAAGACGGCATTGGCGACGGCCGGTATCTGCGGGTTGGCGCACATCTCGCCCGGCCCCTTGGCGCCGAACGGACCGTCGGCCGAAGGACGCTCCAGCACGATGATCTCGGTCTCGGCCAGATCGCCGGGGCCCGGCATCAGATACTGGTTGAAATCGGTGCCGCCGTGGTCGCGGTTTGGATAATAGGGCTCGGTCGTTTCGTAGAGCGCGTGGCTGATGCCCATCCAGGAGCCGCCGACAAGCTGCTGCTCGACCATCTTCGGGTTGAGCGCGCGGCCGATCTCGAAGACGTTCTTCACCTTAAGCACCCTCACTTCGCCGGTCTCGTCGTCGACCTCGACCTCGGCCACGGTGCAGGCATGAGCATAGCAGGTCGATGGCTTCATCGCCCCGGTCTCCTTTTCCGGATAGGAGCGCGGGATCAGGAACATGCCGCGACCCGAGATCGAGCGGCCGCGCTTGAAATGCGCCGACAGCGCGACATCGAAGATCGAGATCGATTTCTGCGGCGCGCCTTTCACCTGGATGTTCCCCTGACCGTCGGTCTCGAGGTCGGAGGCGTTCACCTCCAGCTCTTCGGCCGCCACTTCCAGCATCACCTGGCGGGCCTCCTTGGCCGCCTGGATGACGGCGTTGCCGGCGCGGTGGGTGCCGCGCGAGGCGAAGGTGCCCATGCAGTGCGGGCCGGTGTCGGTGTCGGCGGTGTCGATGATGACGCGGTCGGTCGGCACGCCGATCGTCTCGGCACAGATCTGCGCCATGATCTGCTTCATGCCCTGGCCGAGATCGACGCTGGAAAGCGTGACCATGAAATTGCCGGTCGGCGTCGAATGCACCAGCGCCTGGGTCGGGTCGCCGCCGAGGTTCATGCCGGTCGGATAGTTGATCGCGGCGACGCCGCGTCCACGCCGGATCGCCATGTCAGGCTCCCTTCTTGTAGGAGGACATCGCCATGTATTTTCCCGCCACCGGCCAATTGGCGACGCGCGAGGCTTCCTGCATGCATTCGATCAGCGCCGCCCCCTCGGTCGGCTGGCGATGCGCTTTCATGTCGCCGTCGCGATAGGCGTTGATGAAGCGGAACTCGAGCGGATCCATGCCGATCAGCCGCGCCAGCTTGTCCATCTGCACCTCCAGCGCGAAGTCGCCGATGGTGACGCCAAAGCCGCGCATGGCCGAGGAGGGCGTCCGGTTGGTGTAGACGCAGTAGGTGTCGATCCAGACGTTCGGGATCGTGTAGGGCCCTGGATAGTGCGCGGCACCCTTCTGCGTGCCATAGGGCGAGTGGCGCGAATAGGCGCCTGCGTCAGTGTAGCCTGTCACCATGCGCGCGACGATGCGGCCATCCTTCATCACGCCGTCCTTGATGACGACCATTTCGGCCGCGCGCGGCGAAGAGATCTGCATCTCCTCCTCGCGGGTGTAGACGAAGGAGACAGGGCGTCCGGTGAGCTTGGCGCCGAGGATGGCGATCGGCTCGACGATGACGTCGACCTTGCCGCCGAAGCCGCCGCCGACCGTGCCGCCGACGAAATGCAGCTTGGAGCCCGGCATCTGCAGGATGATCGAGGTGTTGTCGAGGGTGAAGAACATCGCCTGCGTGTTGGTGTAGCAGGTGAAGCGGTCATTGCCTTCGGGCGCTACCACGCAGCCGGTCGTCTCCGTCGGCGCGTGCTCGATCGGCGAGGACTGGTAGGATTGCTCGAGGATATGGTCGGCCTGGGCAAAGCCCGCGTCGACATCGCCGAAGCGCACCTTGCGGCATTCGCCGCTGTCGTAGAGATAATAGTTCTGGCCGTGATATTCGTTGACCAAGGGCGCGCCGGGCTTCAGCGCCTCCTCCATGTCGAAGACCGCCGGCAGAACCTCATAGTCGACCTTGACCTTGGCGGCACCTTCCTGCGCGGCGCGCTCGGTCTCGGCCAGCACCGCCACCACGGCCTCGCCCTTCCAGCGCACCTTGCCGTCGGCGAGCACTGTCTCGTCCTCGGGACCGACCTGGATCAGGATCAGGATGGTGTAGACATTGTGCGGCACGTCCTTGGCGGTCAGCACGCGCACCACGCCCGGATGCTTATCCGCTTCCGACGTATCGATCGAGCGGATGCGGGCATGGTGGTGCGGGCTGCGCACCATCTTCAGATGCAGCATGCCAGGAAAATTCCGGTCGGCGAAATAGGCAGTCTTGCCGGTGACATGTCCCGGCGAATCGAGCCGTGGGCGAGCCTGGCCGATCTCGTGCAGGCCGTCCTGGCGCACATCGGCGAAGTAGTCCTTGCGCATTTCCATGGCTCGTTCCCTCAGGCGGCGTTCTGCGAGTTGGCGCGCGCCGCAAGCAAAACTGCCTGGATGATCGGCTCGTAGCCGGTGCAGCGGCAGATGTTGCCCGATAGCGCCTCGACGACATCGTCGCGGCTCGGGTTCGGCGTGCGGTCGAGCAGCACCTTTGCCGCCATCATCATGCCCGGCGTGCAGAAGCCGCATTGCGTGGCAAAAGCATCTAGGAAGGCGCGCTGCAACGGATGCAGCACGCCGCCTTCGGCAAGGCCGGCGGTGGTCTTGATATTGGCGCCGTTGCAGGTCTCGGCCAGCGTCAGGCAGGATAGCCTCAGTTCACCATCGATGATGACGGAGCAGGCGCCGCAGGTGCCCTGGTGACAGCCACCTTTCGGCGAGGTGTCGCCGATCTTGTCCCTGAGCGCGTGGAGCAGCGTCATGCCGCTCTCGATGAACTCGGCCTTTTCAGAGCCGTTGAGCGTGAATTCAACCGGGACTTTCGCCATTTTTCCTCCTTGCGCGCCTGCCCGGACGAACCGAACAGACGCGCGTCCCTCACGGACTAATTCAACAACAGCCGCCCGAGATAGACCGGCAGCACCTCGGCGCGATACCAGGCGCTGGCGATCGGATCGGTGATGGGCGCGGTGCCTTCGGCCGCGGCGGCAAGCGCCGGCGCGATTCCCTGCGGCGTGAGCTTGCGGCCGAGCAGCCCCTTCTCCGCGGCCAAAGCGCGAATCGGCCGATCGGCCATGCAACCCATCGCTATCCGCACCGAGGCCACCGTGCCGTCGGCCGCCATTTCCAGAAGCGCGGCGATGCTCAGCACCGACACACCCTTTGGCTTGACGCGCGACACTTTCAGGAAGCGGAAGCTCTCCGCCGTGGGCAATGAAAAGCCGACAGCGGTAACGATAGCGCGGCTGGTGTCGCGGACGGCCAGGAAAGTCTCTACCGGCGTCTCGCCGTCTTCGGTGACGACGGTCGCGTCCAGCGCCAGCAGCGCTACCGCGAAATCGCCGTAAGGGGCAGGGGCGAACAGATTGCCGCCGACGGTTGCCATATTGCGGATCGCCGGCCCGCCGACGGCGCGCGCGGCTGGCGCGAGCGCGGCAAGCTCGGGATGGCTGGCAATCGCGGCCATGGTGAAGGAGGCGCCCAGCCGGACCTTGCCGCCGGCAACAGCGATTTGCGAAAGGCCAGGATCGGTGACGCGGACCAGGCTGGATGTGGACACATCGCCTTCATTGGCGGCGCGGATCACCAGCGTGCCGCCGCCGAGATAACGCGTGCCGGCGGCCTGCAAGGTCGCATTGGCGTCTTTCACGGTTGGGAAGGTCTGCAGCGCAAGCGGCATGGCGCGCTCCCGTCAGCTTTGGGCAGCGAAATGGGCCTTCAGAGCGTTGAAGCCACCCTGGAAGACATTGGCACCCATGCCGTCAGCCAGCTTGTCGGCGTCCTCCGGTGCCGCGTCGAAGCTCGCCGTCCATTCCGCATAGGTGCGGTCGCCGTCGGTGACGCGGCGCAATTGCAACGTTGCCTTGTGATTGGTGAGCGGCTGCGGCGTTTCGAGGATGGAATAGCTGACCAGGAAATTCTCGTCGGAGAACTCGAGCAGCTTTTCACGAAGCGTAGCGCCGCTCACCAGTTTGAAATTACGCACGCAGCCGATCGTGGTGGCGTCCTTGCCGTCCTCGATATGGCTTTCCACCATACGCGGGTGCCAGCCCGGGAGACCGTTGAAGTCGCGGATGCGCGCCCAGACCTGCCCGACCGGCGCGTCGATGACGCTTGAAATGGTTACTTTCGCCATAGACTGGTTCCCTTGCAACGATCGGGAACAGGCTAGGGCGACCGTCGAGCCGGCGCTTATCAATTCGTCTCGGCTGCGTATCAACCAGTCGGAAAAACAGACGCCTTAGGCCGTGACTCTTGCGGCCTCACGATAGAGCGTTGGCGGCACGCCGACATGGTCGCGGAAGAAGCGCGAGAAATTGCCCTGGGTGGTGAAGCCGAGATTGCAGGCGACCGAGATCAGCGGTTCCTGCGACCACTGCAGCTGCCGCACAGCTTCCTCCATGCGCAGCGTGTTCCAGTAGACGTTCGGCGTCAGGTTAGTCTGTTCCTTGAACAGCGCGAAGAAGTGCGGCCGGGACAGGCCGACCGAACGAGCCACATCGTCGAACGAGATGCGCTCGCAGACATTGGCCTTCATCAACTGGATCGCCTTGCGGACTCGGAAGTCGAGCATCGTGTTGATACGTTCGCGGGCTATCCGCGGCGACGAGGCATCCGCCGCGTCGAGCACGCTGTCGATGAAACGCTCGATCTCGTAATTGGCGACGTCGCCGATGCTCTCATTGTCGGTCAGATGATCGAGCAGGTTGGCCGCCGCCTGGTGCAGCCAGGGCTCCAGCGTGATTGCGGCCCGCGTGAACAGCGGCGCCGAGGAGGGCAGGTCGCGGCGTCGGCGCGCCCAATCGGGATCAATGTAAAAGGCCAGGAAGAGGCCGGGCTTGCCATCGCGGGAAAGGGCGTGGCTGTGCGGCTGGAACGAATTGATGCCGGCTGCGGTGCCAAGCCCAAGCCGGACCGTTTCGCGGCCGATGGTCATTTCGCCTGCCGTGCCTTCCAACCAGATGATGAGATGTGCCTCGCCATGGGCATGGGTGACGAAGTCGTTGGCGACATTCAGCACGGAAACATGTCCGAACCGGCCCCAATAGAGCCTGATCGCGTCCGTCATGGGTATCGTTCCTCCCGCAGGCGACTGGCCTCCCTTCGCCTGCCGGAGGATAGTGCGGCTGAGTTTGCGGTTGCGTCAAGGCGGGCAGGAATGATGGCCGTCTCGCATCGCCCATCCGGACCGATTTTCAGACTGGGCGATAGGAGCTAGTCGCTGCGCCTGAAGTTGCGGATGCGGTCGAACAGCACCGCCAGGATGATCGCGCCGCCGATGAAGGTGCCTTGCCAGAAGGCGTTGATGCCAAGCAGGCCGAGGCTGTTGCGGATCACCTCGATCAGGGCGGCGCCGACGATGGCGCCGAGCGCGGTGCCGACGCCGCCGGCAAGATTGGCGCCGCCGATGACGGTGGCTGCGATGACCTGCAGCTCCATGCCGGTGCCGAGATTGGTGGTGACCGCACCCAGCCAGCCGGTCTGGATGATGCCGGCAAGCCCGGCCGACAGCGCCGAGATCATGTAGACGGCGACCTTGATCTGCTTGACCGGCACGCCGGTCAGCGTCGCCGCGTGCTCGTTGCCGCCGATGGCGAAGATGTGCCGGCCGAACTTGGTCCAGCGCAGGATGAAGCCGGTGATCAGCGCCAGGATGATCATATAAAGGACCGGGTTGGCGATGCCGAAGAGCCAGGCGCCGCCGCCCAGTGCCAGAAGCTTCTGGTGATCCGGACCGAACTGGAAGACCACGGTGTTGTTCGAGGCGACCATCGCAAGGCTGCGCGCGACCGAGAGCATGCCGAGCGTCACCACGAAAGGCGGGAAGCCGACATAGGCGATGAGCACCCCGTTGAAGGCGCCGATGGCGAGCGCGGTGACGATCGTGGCGAGGATGCCGATCTCGATCGAATAGCCGGCATGCATGGTGACGGCGAGCACCATGGAGCACAGGCAGAGCACCGAGCCGACGGACAGGTCGATGCCGCCGGTGATGATGACGAAGGTCATGCCCAGCGCGACGATGGCGACGAAGGTGACGTTGCGGGTGATGTTGAAGAGGTTCTTCGACGTGGCGAAGGAATCGGTCGCGAAGGAGAGGAACAGGCAGGCGAGAATGACCGCTATCACCACCCAGAATGTCTGGTTGGCAAGGAGTCGCGACAGGAAGGTGTGCTGCTTCTGGGCGATCGTCTGGTCAAGGGTAACTGCCATTATCGACCTTTCCTGAAGGTGTGACGCTCGATCCACGCGATCACGCAACCTGTTCGATGGCGCCGGTGATCAGCCCGGTGACTTCCTCGGGCGAGCTCAAGGCGATCTTCTTGTCGGCGACTTTGCGGCCGCGCCGCATGACGATGACGCGGTCGGCGACATCGAACACGTCGGGCATGCGGTGGCTGATCAGCACGACGGCGATGCCCTGGTCGCGCAGGTGGCGGATGAGGTTGAGCACCTCGGCCACCTGTCTGACCGAGATCGCAGCCGTCGGCTCGTCCATCAGCACGATTTTGGCCTGCGACAGCATGGTGCGGGCGATCGCAACGGCCTGGCGCTGGCCGCCCGACATCTGCTTGACCAAGTCGCGCGGCCGCGTTTCGGATTTCAGCTCGGCAAAGAGCTGGCCCGCGCGTTTGTACATCGCGGCGTAGTCGAGGATGCGGAACGGGCCGATGCCGCGGCGCAGCTCGCGGCCGAGATAGACGTTTGCCGCGGCCGTCAGATTGTTGCACAGTGCAAGGTCCTGGTGGACGATCTCGATGCCGTGCTGGCGGGCCTCGGCCGGCTTATGCATGACAATCTCCTTGCCCTCCAGACGCATGGTGCCGTGGCTCGGGCGGAAATTGCCGGCGATCATCTTCACCAGCGTCGACTTGCCGGCGCCGTTATCGCCCATCAGGCCGACGACCTCGCCAGCCTCCAGCGAGAACGAGACGTCGTTGACCGCCTGGATGGCGCCGAAATGTTTCGAGATGTTGGCGAGTTCGAGAACCGACACCAGCCTTAAGCCTCCCCATTTGTTGACGCAGCCTTTCGCCGGGCTCGCCGGCGCCGCTTGCGTTCCGCCCGTCCATCTCCTCACGAACGGCGCGATACGTGCATTAAGGCAAAAGCCGGCAAAGCCGTCAATCAATTGTCAGACGATTAATTTCGAGACTCGACAAAAAATCGGTTTTGTAGGACAAATAGGAATTGACCGTTGGCGAAAAGCCGATATTAGCTAGGCTCGGAGGAACAATTTGCCCATCGAGCCGCGCATAGGGTGGAACGGGGCAAATGGCTTGACGATCAAGGATTCGGCTGCGCCAGTATTGGGGCAAACGGATCGGCAAATGCTTATCAGCCCGGCCCGGGACACGAGCATTGCGAAGATGCTCGCCATCGTTCTTGAGCATCGGGTCTGATCGGTGTGGCGGGCACGCGGTGTCCGTTTGTTTCAAGGGAGGAATGATATGAGGAAAACACTTTTGCTTGCCGCCGTCGCCGCCATGGCGTTGGGCGCAGGGCCGGCTTTGGCCAAGAAACAGCTCGTCATCGTCGTGAAAGGTCTCGACAATCCGTTCTTCGAAGCCATTCATCAGGGCTGCGAGAAGTGGAACAAGGAGAACGCCAGCGCGGAATATGAATGCTTCTACACCGGTCCGGCATCGACCTCGGACGAGGCGGGTGAAGCGCAGATCGTGCAGGACATGCTGAGCAAGCCCGACACGGCCGCGATGGCGATCTCGCCGTCCAACGCGCCGCTGATCGCGCAGACGATCAAGAGCGCCAATCCCTCGATCCCGATCATGACGGTCGACGCCGACCTTACCAAGGAAGACGCCGCCCTTCGCAAGACCTATCTCGGCACCGACAACTACCTGATGGGCAAGAAGATCGGCGAGTACATCAAGAAGGCCAAGCCGAAGGGCGGCACGATCTGCACCATCGAGGGCAACCCGGCTGCCGACAACATCCTGCGCCGCGCGCAGGGCATGCGCGACGCGCTGACGGGCAAGGAAGGCCTCGCGGCACTTGCCGGCGAAGGCGGCTGGACCGAAGCCCCCGGCTGCCCGGTGTTCACCAACGACGACGGCGCCAAGGGCGTGCAGGCTATGACCGACATCCTTGCCGCCAATCCGAAGCTCGACGCCTTTGGCATCATGGGCGGCTGGCCGTTGTTCGGCGCCCCGCAGCCCTATCGCGATCTGTTCAAGCCGATGGCCGACAAGATCGCCAAGAACGAGTTCGTCATCGGTGCCGCCGACACGATCGGCGACGAGGTGGCAATCGCCAAGGAAGGCCTGGTGACCGCGCTGGTAGGCCAGCGGCCGTTCGAAATGGGCTACAAGGCGCCTTCGGTGATGCTCGACCTCATCGGCGGCAAGAAGGTCGACGATCCGGTCTTCACCGGCCTCGACGAATGCACCAAGGAAACGGTCGACACCTGCATCCAGAAGTAGGCGCAGGCTGCATCCGGAACCATCGGAAAAGCGGGGGGGGGGGGGGGGGGGGGGGCCGCCGCCCGGGGGGGGGGGGGGGGGGGGGGGGGGGGGGGGGGGGGGGGGGGCGGCGGCCGCGGGGGGGGGGGGGGGGGGGGGGGGGGGGGGGGGCGGGGGGGGGGGGGGGGGGGGGGGGGGGGGGGGGGGGGGGGG
>NZ_JARTVT010000049.1:0-24440 GCF_029625685.1 Mesorhizobium sp. WSM4976 | reverse complement strand
CGATCTTCCAGGTTGCCGACTACGGCCTGGTCGGCGATCTCTTCGTCATTTTGCCGGAGCTGCAAAAGGCGCTTTGAGCATGCTGATTGGCGGCCGAGGCAAGCCGACCGCAATTTCGTACTCAAGCTACCGTGGGGGGCACGCCCGGCATCGTTGCCGCCGTAAGGACCGCGCTCGCAGCATCTAGTGCCAATATCAGTGAGAGTGCGCAGTTCTGGGACCGGCATACCGGCCGCTTCCTCATGAGTATTGCCTTCACGATGCCCAAACGTGTTTCCAGGGAGGAATATCGAGAGCGCGCTGAAGCCTGCGGTCGAGCGGTTCTAGATGGCGACCACGATCGCCGGCCATGCCTATCGGCCCAGGATCATCGTCATGTCGAAGTTTGACTAAGCTATGCTACATCTGACCTACCATCGTTTGCAAGCCACTAGGACGGCAGGCGAACCTTCGAACTGGCGACATCCCTTACTACTGCTTGCCGGTCAATAGCGATAACAAGGCCGAGCAGGAGAAAAAGCTGCTCGATCTGGTGCGCGCGACTGGCGCCGATCTCGTTCTTCTTGCGCGCTATATGCAGGCCCTGCCGGACAAACTATCGGAGCGGCTCGATGGAAAGGTGATCGACATCCACGGTTCCTTCCAGCCGTCTTTAAGGGCGCCAAGCCCTACCACCAAGCGCACAAGTGTGATGTTGAACTCATCGGCGCGGCTGCCGATTACGCGACGGCGCACCTTGATGAGGGCCCGATTATCGAGCAGGAGACTGGACGCCACGCATGCCATGAGTGCCTGCGTTTTCGTGGCCCTGGCCGAGACATCGAAAGCCGAGTGCTCGCTCGGACTGTCAAGTTGTATCGGGAGGGCCGGGTGCTGCCTATGGCGTTGCCGACTTCACCGGCCCGCCCGGCTCAAGCAGTCCAGCTTCGGCCGCGACAAGTCACGGCACGCGGTCGAGAAATACAACAATCTCAACGTGGCGTAGATTAAACGTTGGAATTAGGCTCTTTTATGTTTTGACGGAAACGTATCTGGCCTTTTTGAAGTAGTTTCTGCGTTCGGTTCCCTCAATGATTTCGACGAGGCGGTCGGTACGGCGCCAAGTATCATCGATGGTTCGCTGCTGGGCTGCTGGCATCCAGCGGGCGGCACGTTGCGCCAAAGAGTTGAGGCCTCGTTACTTACTCGGCTAGAACACGATCGTCTTGTGGCCGTTGATCACGACACGCGACTTAAGGTGCAGCTTCACAGCGCGTGACAGGACACGGCTCTCAATGTCACGCCCGGTTGCCACTAGGTCCTCGGCGCTCATTGCATGTGTTACGCGTTCTGTCTCTTGTTCAATGATCGGGCCTTCATCAAGGTCGGATGTGACGTAGTGGGCGGTTGCACCTATCAATTTCACGCCGCGTTCGAATGCCTGATGATAGGGCTTCGCGCCCTTGAAGCTAGGCAGGAAAGAATGATGGATGTTGATGGCCTTGCCGTAGAGTTGTCGCGACAGGGAATCGGAAAATACCTGCATGTAACGAGCGAGGATTACAAGCTCAGCGGAACCTAGCCTGACGATCTCAAGCAGCCGTTCTTCCTGTTGGGCTTTATTCTCTCTGGTTACCGGCAAGTAATGAAAATCTATCCCGTGCATCTCCGCCAGATCACGGCATTCAGGATGATTCGACACGATTGCAAGGACCTCCGCCCTCAACCATCCGACCCTTATCTGATAAAGCAAATGCAGCAGAGCATGGTCGAATTTCGAGACCATTATGATGATCTTCGGTTTCCGTAACCTATCCCGGAGCTCGTAATCAATTCCAAGCCGTTCGACTTGCGTCGCCAGCGCGTCGGCGATGATTTGCCTCCCGATTTCGCGCGGCACCGAGAAAACGATCCTCATAAAGAACCGATTTGTATCCCGATCCCAGAATTGGTTGCTCTCCTCGATATTCGCCTGAAGTGCCGCAAGCTCCGATGTCACGGACGCAACTATACCGGGTCGATCGTGGCAGCTTAGCGTAAGAACAAAAGAGTCGGTTGACATCCGCGAAATCCGTTTCGTTTTGAAGGCAATGAGCGACTTGGGGAGAACTCGTTCCCAAGCCCCTTTGGTGATAGGCAAACAAGGTGCGACAGTTGCGTCCGGCATTCGCCGGTAAAGCGCTCACATCTTCGTTCGCTCGCCGGAGGGATCATAGAACGGCGCCAATTGCGCCACGGCTGGGAAACGCTCGCCAGCAACCTCGATTTCGAAACGGCCCTGCTTGATCCAATCAGCAGTAACGCCAGCATCAGCCAGGACGTAGCCCATTCCCAAGGACTGCTCGATACGGAACCCCCAACCGCCCGAGGTTATGGTGCCGACGCGCTCATCATCGCGCCATATCACCTCGTTGCCGATCAGTATTGGCGTATCATCAGCGCCACCAAGCGAGAATTGAAGAAGGCGCGAGCGCGGCGCCTTGCCTCGCTGGGCCTCCACGATATGACGTCCGATGAAGTCGTCCGGCTTGGTCCAACCAACGGCAAAGCCCAATCCTGCATCGATAGGGGTATCCTCGGCACCAATGTCGACGCCCATGAGGCGATAACCGCGCTCAAGGCGGCACGCGGCGACGGCGTGAAGGCCGGCATAGCGGAGACCGAACGGGCCGCCTGTCGATATGAGCAGGTCGTGAAGGTAACCGCACATTTCGGTTGGCAGCAGGATCTCATAGCCAAGTTCACCGACGAACGTCACGCGGGACGCGCGCGCCGTGACATGGCCAAGATTGATCTCGGCGGAAAAGCCGAAAGGTAATGCGTCGTTGGCGAGATTATCGTCGCTCAGCGATTGCAGCAGATCACGGCTTTTTGGACCCATGAGTGCCAGCAAACCATATGCGTTGGTAACATCCTGAATGGTGACGTCGGCGCCTTCAGGCAGATGATCGTTCAGCCAGACCATGTCGATGCGCTGGTCCGCGAAGCCGGAGATCACGATGAATTCGTCGGCCCCGAGACGGGTAACGGTCAGATCGGCTTCGAAGCCACCTCTTTCGTTGAGCCAGGCACTGTAGACGACCTTGTTGACCGGCACGTCTATGTCCGCCGCCGATATGCGGTTGAGAACTTTCAGTGCATCTGGTCCCGATATCAGAAATTTCGCATAGGCCGACTGATCGATGATTGCCATCTCGTCGCGGATTGCGAGGCATTCCTGGCGCACATAGGGATACCAATCTTGGCGCCCCAACCGGTAGCTGAACTCAACGTCGGGCGGCGCGAACCAAAGCGGGAACTCCCAACCGACGCGCTCACCCATCCTTGCTCCTGCGGCCTTCAGCTCATTGTGCAGCGGCAGGCGGCGGACCCCGCGCGCGCTCGTCAATTGCCGCCCTGGCCACGGCATGTTTGCCCAAATGCCGATGGACTCCTTGACGCGTTCTTCCATGAAATACCGGTTCGCTTGAAACGGCATCGATCGCGAAAGCGCAAAGGCATGCATGTCGATCGGGCTGCTGCCCTTGGCAATCCACTCGCCAACGACCTTGCCCATGCCGGCCGAGGACATGATGCCGCTCGAATTGAAGCCTGCCGACACGAAAAGTCCTTTGACCTCCGGCGCGGGCCCGATGAGATAGCGTCCGTCGGCCGTGAAGCTTTCGGGACCGACAAAGAAGGTCTGGATGCCTGCCGATTCCAGGGAGGGCACGCGCCTGGCGGCAAGGGCGAGCTCATTTTCATAATGTTCGTAGTCCTCCGGCAAGCTGTCGAACTCGAAATCCTCTGGAATTCCGTGCGTCGCCCAGGACTTGCCGCGCGCCTCGAACAATCCAAGCAACAGCTTGCCAGCGTCTTCCTTGTAGTAGGCTCGCTCCTCCAGACTAACCAGGATGGGCAGCTTGGGATCCAGGCCCGTAATGGGCTCTGTGACCATGTAGAAATGCTCCGCCGCGTGCAGGGGAACGTGAACCCCTACGGTCCGAGCCAGTTCGCGTGTCCACATGCCACACGCCAGCACGACCATCTTGCCTTCAACAGCGCCGCTTTCGGTTTCGACCCCGACGATGCAGTCGCCCCGCTTGATCAGGCTGGCGACCTTTGTGTCCTCGAAGATCTTCACCCCTTCCTGACGCGCGCCCTTTGCCAGGGCCATGGTGTAGTCGACAGGACTCACCTGGCCATTTTCGGGGAGATGGGCAGCACCGAGCACATCATCCACATTGAGGAGCGGCCATACCTCCTTCAATTCTTGCGGACTAACCATGCGCGAGGGGATGCCAAAATATTCCGCAAGCGAAACCGAGCGCCTGATCAGGTTAAGGCGGTCCTCGTTCAAGGCGATCTGGTATCCGCCGTTCTGCTTGAAGCCCGTTGCCTGGCCGGTCTCGTCCTCGAGGCGCCTCATCAGGTCCATGGCGTACTTCATCAGATCCGCCTGGGCGCGCACCGGGCGCATCCTCCCGATGATGCCAGCCGCGTGCCAGGTCGTTCCCGACGTGAGCTTCTTGCGCTCGAGAAGGACGACATTGCGAACGCCAAATTTCGGAAGATGGTAGGCGATGGCTGAGCCGACAATGCCACCACCTACGACGATCACATCGGCCTTTGAGGGAAGTTGTTTGGTCAAGCAGTATCTCCTAAATGCTGCTGCATGATCAGGCGTGCGGACGCTGCGTGCCCTTCGCGTTGATCGGTTCGAAAAGAACAGAATAGGCATTCTCGACCATGCAGCCCGCCACGTCGTTGCCGAGGCCCCTTTAGCCTGACCGCGATGATCGAGGGCAAGGATCGACGCTCGCCCTTTCCCTTTGAGAAGCCAAAGGCAGCGACTTCGTCACATATCGGCTTGCATTCTGGGAGCGACCGAAAATAAAACAATTCCATATAATCTTTAAACAGAGGATAGCCGAGCTATAGGATGGCCCTGCCGATTAGCCCCTTCAAAGGCATTTCGGAGTTCTTGGCGGTCGGCGAGACGATGAACTTCACCGCGGCCGCGAGGCAGCTGGGCGTGACTCCGGCTGCCATTGGCCAATCCATCAGGAACCTGGAGGCAAAGCTCAGCGTACAGCTGTTCCACAGGACAACCCGTAAGGTGCGGTTCACTCCGGCCGGCCAGCTGCTCTACGATCAGGTTTCGCCCGCCGCAGCGGATGTCTTCGACGCCCTGACCAGCGTGAGCAATCTGGGCAAGGGCATCGGTGGGGTCTTGAAAATCTGTGTCCAGACGCTTGCGCTTGAATCGACGGCACGCCCGCTCATTCAAAGATACCGAAAGGCGTTTCCAGAAATCGGCATCGAACTGGCAGTCCGCGACGGTCCGGGAGATATACTGGGTCTCGGATACGATATTGGGATACGGCTAGGGGAGTTCCTCCAGCCAGACATGAAAGCCCTGCGCGTGGGAAAACCGATCAGCTGGGTGGTCGCAGGTTCCCGCGCATATTTCGATCGTCACGGCCGCCCGACGATGCCGGAAGACCTGCTTGAGCACCGCTGCATCCGATATCGCTGGCGTGGTCACGAATCGCATTACAAATGGGAATTTTATAGGGATCGCCGCAAGATAGTCATCGACCCTAACGGGGTCATGACTTTTGAAGATCACCTTTCAATGGCCCATTTTGCAAGAAATGGCGAAGGCTTGATTTACACATACTATGACTTGACGCGAGGCGACATCGAAGCAGGAAACATGGAGTGTGTCCTTACAGAGTATATGCCAGAGCCAGACTTCCTATATGTGTGCTACCCATCCGGCCGCAAGGACCCGAGAATTGCGGAATTTCTGAACATCGCGAGGCAACGCTCCGCTTTGGCACTCTAGGTCAACGGATCAACGCGTCCGACTTGGAGAAGGCTGGCTGGCGATCATGCGACGCTGCGGCCGCCTTCGCAAGGCAGCGTTATTCCGGTCGTCCAGCGTGCCTCGTCGCTAAGCAGGAACAGCGCGGCGCGGGCCATATCGTCCGGGTGCGCGATGTAGTTCATCGGAAACTTGTCCGCCAATCTGGCCCTGTCATCTTCGGTGGTCTGCCAATCATCAAACATTTCCGATCGTGTCGGTCCGGGTGCGATGGCGTTCACGCGAATGCCGCTGCGGGCATAGTCCAGTGCAACGCATCTAGTCAGCGCTGACAGTCCCCATTTGCTGGCAGCGTACATGCTGTTTCCGGGAGCGCCTATGAGACCGGCAATCGACGATGTGTTGACAATTGCTCCGCCTCCGGACTTCAACATTGCGGCGGTCTCGTGCTTCAGGCACAGAAAGACACCGCGCAGATTGGTCGTGAGGACTGCATCCAAGTCCTCGACCCTGGCCTCATGAATAGGCAGGCGAGGGGCATGCACTCCAGCGTTGTTGAATGCTCCGTCCAGGCGTCCATATCGCGCGACAGTGAAATCGATAGCCTCTGACACGGAAGCCTCGCCACGAACATCGCATTCGACGCAAGCTACCGAAAACCCTTGCTGCTCGAGTTCTCGTGACAGCGCCTCAAGCTTTTGGCGCCGGCGAGCGGCGGCGACGACCTGAGCGCCCTCGCGCGCGAACAGGCGAACGGCAGCGGCACCGATGCCGCTCGAGGCCCCGGTGACAAAAATCACTTTGTCCTTGAGACGTTGCGAGGCGAAGTCCAGCGGCGGAAGATTCAGATAACTCATGAGGAAGGTCCTTCATGTGGATTGGCTAGTCTCCACCGGCCCTCGAACCTGCACGGCGACAATCAACCGGTGTGGCGTCGAATGGCCCAGCGCGTGTCGTGTGCCATCCGATGGCGGATATACTCAAGCGCCGCCATACCGAAACAATGGCCGATAATGTTTAGACAGTGGGTAGTTCAGCTTTAAGATGGCGAGGCCAACCAACCTCCATACGCGATCGTGCTAGATCGCGGCCTTGTGCAGCCTCGGCCAGCTGCCGACTCCCCGGGGAAGGCCGGAAACCTTGCCGGAACTCCAGGATCGATACGGCGTCAGCTTGAGCGGGCATCTACCCTGCTTCCACCCGTGCGGTCGGTACGTTGGCGTCGCGTCGCCCATGCCATCGAAAAAAACGCTGGCGCCAGAATAATTCGCACGTTAATTACTGGATGCCTGCGCTGGCGCCGGTTGCGGAACGGTGGCGGTTCGGCACGGCTGGCGATGGAGTAATTCTCTGAGGATCGCGATCCCCCAAAGTGCGGTGCTCGGCGATGTGCTTGAACGGGCCCGTCGTCTGGTGGTGCACGCTGGGCATGAATTGACCTCGCCTTCGCCGATCCCGAACGAATGGGATCGACTCCTCGAGGAAGTGGACGTCATCGTCGCGACGCCGCGTCTGCATATAGACCGCGCACACATGCGGCAAGCAAGGCGGCTTCGTTGCATTCTATTTCCCACGATCGGAGTTGATCCGCTCGATGTAAGGGCGGCGACGGAGCTCGGCATAGCTGTAGGTCACGGCGCGCCCGCTGAGAGTGTCCACAGCATGGCTGAAGCAACGGTGACGTTGATTGCGGCCCTGATGCACCGGCTGCCGCAGAAGATGTCAGTTCTGCAGGCAGGTCTCTGGCGAGAGCCTATCGTGCTTGGGCGCATGCTTCGAGGAAAGGTCATCGGCTTTGTCGGCTTCGGGCGTATCGGACAGGCGACTGCCGCGTTGCTAGTCCCCTGGGGCGCTCGCATTCTCTTCAGCGATCCCTTTGTTCAGGAGTCGAGCGGTGGCGGCAAAGCGACCGCGGTGGCACTCGACAGGCTTCTGCGGGAGAGCGATGTCATCTCCCTGCACACGGCACTGAGCGCCGACACATTCGGTCTGATAGGCCAGCGTCAACTTGGCCTCATGAAGCGCGATGCCGTGTTGGTCAACACGTCACGCGGTAACCTCATCGACGAAGGAGCGCTCGTTGCCGCCTTGGAATCCGGCAGCCTCGCCGGCGCGGCGCTCGACGTGTTTGCCGAAGAACCCCTCAGCATCGATCATCCCCTGCGGCGTCTTCCCAACGTTATTCTGACCCCTCACGATATCGGCCATACAGAAGAACTGATGGCCGCGCTTGGCCGAACGCTGATCGAGAACCTCGAAGCGGTGCTAGGGGGCGGTCCGCCGCTTCACTTGTTCAATCACGATGTGCTGCGCCTGTGGTCACAGCGCTTCAATGGAGCACAGCATGAGCCACTCTAGCGAAATTCTGCAACGTCGAGCACGGCTGCTGGGAGCTAAGTCCCAGCTCTTCTATGACGATCCAGTCGAACTGGTCCGTGGCGAAGGCGTATGGGTCTATGATGCGGAGGGAAAGCGATATCTCGACGCTTACAACAACGTGGCCCATGTCGGACACTGTCATCCGCATGTTGTCGAGGCGCTGCATCGCCAGGCAGGCCTTCTGAACACACACACACGATACCTGCATACCGCCATTCTCGACTATGTCGAACGGTTGGGAGGCACTTTTCCTGCCGGACTTTCATCGGCGATCCTGACCTGCACGGGCAGTGAGGCCAACGATATCGCCTTGCGGATGGCTCAGGCCGTCAGCGGGCACATGGGCATAATTGCCACCGACGCGACCTACCATGGCAACACCGCCGCGGTCTCCCAGATCAGCACTCGAATGCCGCCGATCGGCGGGCCTGCGCCTTATGTGCGGCTAGTAGAATCTCCCGACAGTTTCCGCCACCCCGAAGACCTGCAGAGCGGTCGACGGTTCGCCGAGGAAGTCCGCAAGGCCGTTGCATCGCTTGCTGAGAAGGGCATCGGCATATCCGGGCTGATCATCTGTCCATTGCTCGCGAATGAAGGTTTTCCGACTCTGCCCAGCGGCTACTTCGACGAAGCGATCGGGGTCATAAGGGCAGCGGGCGGCCTGATCATTGCCGACGAAGTCCAGGCGGGCTTCGGTCGCAGCGGCAGTCATTTCTGGGGGCATCAACATGCGGGTTTTACGCCCGACATCGTGACCATGGGTAAACCCATGGGCAACGGGCATCCGGTTGCTGGCGTAACGACCACGCCGGAGATAATCGCAACGTTCCGCGACGCATTCCGCTACTTCAACACCTTCGGCGGCAATCCGGTGTCATGCGTGGTGGCCAACGCGGTGCTTGACGTTCTCGATCAGGAGGATTTGCTCGCCAACGCCAAGGCGGTTGGCGCCGAGGCGCTCGAGATGTTGCGTCCCCTCGGTGAACGGCATCGATGTATCGGCGAGATCCGCGGTTCAGGCTTCTTTTTCGGCGCCGAGATCGTATCTGATCGCTCCAAAGCTGAGGCGGCGCCCGAGCTGGCAAATGCGATCATCAACGAAATGCGGCGGCGCGGCGTCCTGATCGGTAAGACCGGGATCTACGGCAATGTGCTTAAGATAAGACCGCCGATGCCCTTTTCTCGTGAGAACGCTGCCCTGCTGGTCGAAACTCTCGACAAGGCGATCGCAGCAGTGCTGCCATGAAGGCGCCAAAAAGGGCATTGCACTCCCCCATCGACATTCTGAGCGAAGTCGCTCGCGACGCTCGCAGTATCTGGCCGCTCGATGAAAGCGAGCCGGAACTGCTCAAGTTTCGCGAGAACGCGGTGTTTCGGGTCACGTTAGCCGGTGGCCGATCGGCGGCGCTGCGAATCCACAGGCTCCGCTACCATTCCGACGCCGCACTACGCTCCGAACTGCAGTGGATGGCTCATTTGCGATCACACGGTATAGCTGCTCCCGAGCCGATCCCGTCGCGACAAGGAGATTTGCTTTCTCACATCGCGGCGGCCGATGGTGAGGTTCGGCAGGTCGACTGCCTTAGCTGGCTGGAAGGAGATGCATTGGGTCAGGCGAGAGTTCCGCTGCTGCATGGGAGCGAGCGGCTGGCCGCGATCTTTCATGAACTGGGTAGGACGATTGCCAGTATGCACAATGCGACGGCGCGATGGCGACCGCCGGCGGGCTTCCAGCGGCATCGTTGGGATTTCGACGGCTTCTTCGGCCGAAACCCCAACTGGGGCGAGTTCCACACGTCCACCCTTATTGCAGCCGAGCAGCGCGAGATGGTTGCGCGTGGTCGCCTGAAGGCCATGGATATGCTTTCGGACTATAGAATCAGCGACCGGAACTTCGGCCTGATCCATGCCGATCTGGTGCGGGAAAATCTCCTGCTTCGGGGCGACACGGTCCAGGTCATCGATTTCGATGACTGCGGATTTGGATGGCACATGTATGATCTCGGGGTGGCGCTCTATCAAAACCAGCTGGAGCCAGCATATCCGCTTATCAAGGCCTCGCTTCTGGAGGGCTATAGCCTGGAGCGATCGCTGACCGAGGATGACCTTAGTCTCTTGCAGACATGCGTCACGGTTCGCGCGTTCGCGCTGCTTGGATGGATGCAGTCACGAGCCGACAGCGACATAGCCCGGGAAGCTGGAGGGGAGATCTCAGCCACTGCGTGTGCCGTGATCGAAGCCTATCTGGACGAGGGATAGGCCACCCGCTCAAGCAGGAAACGCGCGGCAGTCCTCGGGATCACAGAATATGTCGATATTGCTGCCAGGCTCGATCGTGACTTCTGATCTTTGATTGACGATCTTCGCGATGAAATTATCCGAGCCAGCTGCGTCGATCTTCACGCGGATATGGTCACCGTGGTAGATCGTGTCGACAACTTTGCCCGCGATGCGATTGGCCTTCGTTGACGAGCACTGGCCCAGAGATATCCGTTCGGGCCTGACCGAGAGCGCGACCTTCTTGGCTTGCGCCGGCACGGTATCGCAAATCGCACGCAGCACCTCTCCAGAGCCGAGCCTCACCGAGCAGGTTCCGTCCTTGCCCGTCTCTACGACCTCGCCTGTGAACACGTTGTTTTCGCCAATGAATTGGGCAACGAAGGCTGTCGCGGGCCGCTCGTAAAGTTCTTTCGGCGTCGCCAATTGCTGGATCACACCTCCGTTGAAGACCGCAATGCGATCCGACATGGTCAATGCTTCCGATTGATCATGCGTCACATAGACCACGGTGGTGCCGAGCCGATCATGAAGTGCCTTGATTTCATATTGCATCTGCTCGCGCAGATGCTTGTCCAGCGCGCCCAAGGGTTCATCCATGAGCACGACCTGCGGCTCGAAAATCAGCGCTCGAGCCAGAGCGACGCGTTGCTGTTGTCCGCCCGACAATTGCGCGGGACGGCGTTCGCCGAAGCCTGACAGCTCGACCAGGTCTAGCGCTGCTTTCACCCGCGTCGAGATTGCGGATTTGCCGACGTTGCGTACCTCGAGCGGGAAGGCGAGGTTCTGCGCAACGGTCATATGCGGAAACAAAGCATAGCTCTGAAAGACCATGCCGATGCCACGATCGTGGGCGGGAACCTGCGTGATGGGTTGGCCATCAAGCAGTATCTCGCCGGCGGAAATATCCTGGAAGCCGGCAAGCATCATCAAGGTGGTTGTCTTGCCAGATCCGGAAGGGCCGAGCAGGGTCAGGAATTCGCCCTTGAAGACATCAAGATTCAGGTCGCGTACGACGTTTATTGCTCCGTAGGATTTCTGGACCCCAATGAAGCGCACCAGGGGTGTCGCGGCATCGGACTGTTTGGAGAGTGTAGCCGGGCTCACGACTGACTCACGAATTTGCTGACGAGACAGGTTTCCAATCCTTCTATGCCGTTCTCGGCACCGTGGCCGCTCTCCTTCACGCCAAGGAACGGGGTTTCCGGAAACGAGATGGTGAAGCTGTTGATGCCGACCATACCCGCCTGAAGGCCGCTGGCCAGGTTCTTGGTCACGGCGGTGTTTTGCGAAAAACCGTAAGCGGCCAGACCATATGAGAGCCTGTTCGCCTTCTCGATCCCGACTTCGATCGAGTCGATCGGATTCAGCAGCGCGACGGGGCCGAACGGTTCTTCATTCATGATCCTGGCAGCCTCAGGAACGTCGGTGAGCACAGTCGGTTCGAAGAAGTAGCCTTCATTGCCTCGGCGCCGGCCGCCGGCACGGACCTTTGCGCCATGACGCTCGGCATCGGCGACAAGTGTCTCGATGGCGCCGATACGCCGCTCATGCGCGAGCGGCCCCATTATCGTACCTTCGCCGAGCCCGTTGCCCACCGGGATCGTGCGCGCCGCCGAAGCGAACCGCTCGGTGAACTCGTGGTAGATCGCCTGGTGCACATAGAACCGGGTTGGCGAGACACAGACCTGACCCGCGTTGCGATATTTCGCGAAGGCGGACAACTTGACGACCGCGTCGAGGTCGACGTCGCGATCGATGATGACCGGTCCGTGCCCTCCCAGTTCCATCGTGGTTCGCTTCATGCCGGACGAACATAGCGACATCAGATGTTTGCCGACGGGAACCGATCCGGTGAAGGAAATCTTTCTCACGACGTCTGATGCGATGAGATATGACGAAATGTCTGCCGGTACCCCAAAGAGCATTGAGACAACACCCTTCGGCAAGCCTGCGTCGTCCAACGCACGAACGACTGCGGTTGCGCTTGCCGGAGCCTCTTCCGGTGGTTTGAGGATGCAGGAGCATCCGGCTGCAAGGGCGGCACCGAGCTTGCGAGCCGGATTGACGACTGGGAAGTTCCAGGGAGCTATAGCCAGTACGGGACCGACCGGTTCCTTCACCACCATTTGCGTCATACCATCGATCCTCGAAGGGATCACTCGGCCATAGCTGCGCCGGCCTTCCTCTGCGAACCACTCCAGGGTTTGCGCTGCTGCCTCTGTTTCGATGCGCGCCTCAGCAATCGACTTGCCTTCTTCCTGCGTAATCAGTCCTGCGATCGCGTGAAGGCGTTCGCGGATCAGGCTCGCGGCACGGCGCAAGACATCCGATCGCGCCAGAGGCGATTGTTTTCTCCAAAGCTCGAACCCGGATGCCGCCGATGAAAGCGCGGCATCCATGTCAGCCCTTGTCGCGACGGGGAGGTATCCGAGAGTGGCCTCGGTTGCCGGGTTGACCACCGGCATGCTGTCGCGCCGGCCAATGTCATGCCACTCGCCGCCGAAAAACAGCTTCAAGACTGGGTATGACTGCATCGAAGAATCTGCCAGACCGCTCATGCCGCGCGCCTCGCGGCTGCAGCGGACTTTGCACCTCGAACCAGATCGACCAGCGCCATCGGATCAGCCGGCGTTGTGTCACCGCGCCATGCCACGTGCTGATCGGGGCGGGACAGCACCAAGGCGCGATCGTAGACGTCGGTGGCTGCTTTCGAAGTGACGTCCAGGAGCTTGAGCGGCAGGCCGCGCGCCCGTGCTGCCTTCAGGAGATCCGAGACGTCGATGGATGGATCGAAGCGGAGCAGCGTGTAGTCCGCACCCAGTGCATCGTAAAGCGAGCTGCCATCATCCAGCCAGATGTGGGGCGTTCGGCACCCCGGCACCGTCGATGGCGTGAAGTCAGCCATGCCGTAGATAGGTTGCGCCTCCCCGTCGTAAGCGATGATCGGTGAGTGGTCGTAGAAATAGCCGAAGTTCAACCCGCCGCAGCAATATTGCTGGACGTTGAGGTCATAGGCCAGCTTGCCCAGCTTCTGTCGCGCTTCGGCGCCGGCGGGCGTGTCGTCGTCGATGCAGTCCGGCACGTCACCGCGCTGCTTGGAAAGCGCGATCGCGTGGTTCATGGCGAAGTGAGAAACCTGCTCCGTGATCGGCAGCCGCTCCTGCTCGTGCGCGTCGAGGATTTCAGCAGGTGCCCAGCCATTGAGATGCGCGGCAAGCAGCCATGCCAGATTGGCCGCGTCGGCGATGCCGGCGTTCATCCCATAGCCCGCCATCGGGACCCAAAGATGGGCTGCATCACCGCAGATGAAGACACGCCTGTCCCGGAACCTGTCCGCGACCAGCCGCCGGCCTATCCAGTCTTCCTTGCTTAAAATCTCATAGGAAAAGGACTGGTCGACGCCGAGTATGGCGCGGATCGCCCAGTCGCGATCGACAGCATCGAAGTCTTCCTCTTGCGGCTTGAGATAGTTGTGTATGAGCCAGTCTTCACGGCCATCGATCGCGTAGACATTGCCTGACCTGCGAGGGTTGAGCGAGAAAGTCGCCCAGGCGGGCACTTGCCCGCTGAGGGCCAGCAACCCCGGTGCCTTGATGTAGGTTGACTGGACGCGCTGAACGACGGCTGTACCGGCCAACTGAGCCCCGATAGCTTTGCGCACCCACGAGCGCGAGCCGTCGCAGCCGACAAGGAACTTTGCCCTGATACTGACAGGGACTTCGCCATCGATCAGACGACCACTTGCCGCGACGCCATTTTCATCCTGCTCATATGAATCGATGATGATCCGGTTGAGCAGCGTCAGCCCGGGGACGCCGCGCGCGTGTTCGAAAAGAACCGGCTCAAGGTAAATCTGGTTTATCCGGTGCGGCGGCTCCGCGGTAGGCCACCATGTGTCGGGGCCTCCTTTCGCGGTGTATCGGTCCCGGCGGCATGGTATGGGAATGCGGGACAGTTCCTTCCCGGTGAAACTAACGCGGTAGGAAACATCGTTCGGGTAGTCGGAGGGCAGGCCAGCGTCGCGGAGCTTGTGAGCCACGCCAAACCTTCTGAATATCTCCATGGAGCGGGCCGACACGTGGTTGCACTTCACGCTGGGCGGCTCGCCCTCGGTCCGCATTTCCGCGACCAAGGTTTTGATCCCGCGGTCGGCCAGTTCCATGCCGAGCGTCAACCCAACCGGGCCGCTGCCCACTATCAATACATCCGTGTCGAATTTCATAACCCAAAGCCCGTGGATAGAGGAATTCACGCGTCGGCGGTTGTTGCCAGACGGCGGCTGCGTCTTTGAATGAGCTGGATCACCAGCATCAGCACGATGGACACAGCCACCATCACAGAAGCTGCGGCTGTAATGGTCAGGCGGAAGCCGTCTACGCTTGCCGCCAGCATCTGGCGCGGAAGTGTCCGCTGCTCAGGCCCGGCCATGAAAAGTGCGATGACCACGTCGTCGAAGGATGCCGAAAAGGCGAACAGAGCCCCACTGATGACGCCGGGGAATATCAGCGGCAAGGTGATGCGCCGAAAGACAAGCGGTGGCCGCGCCCCAAGACTTGCACCCGCGCGAAGGTAATCTGGATTGAAGCCGGACAGGCTGGCCGACACCGTCACGATAACGAAGGGCACAGCGATAGCCGTGTGCGACAGGATCAAGCCGAGATAGGTGTTGTTCAAATGGAACGGCGCCGAGGCGTAGTAGACCGCGACTCCTGTGATGATCACTGGAACCATCATCGGCGAGATCAACAGGCTGAGTAGCAAGCCCTTGCCTTGGAAGTCTCCCGACCAGATCCCAAAAGCCGCGGGCACGCCAAGAACCAACGACAGCGCGGTTGCGAATAAGCCGACTATCAGGGAATTGAAAAGCGACCGAATCCAGAACGGTGAACTGAAGAGATCGTCGTACCAGCGCAGGCTCAGGCCATCGAGCGGGAAGTGAAAGAAAGAACCCGAGTTCACCGACAAGGGCAGGAACACAAGGATAGGCGCTACAAGAAAGATGCATGCTAGAGTGCTGACGACCGGCACGCCCCAGCGACAGGCAATTTGTAGCGGCGTCAGGCGTAGCGCTTTGGCCATGTCACGAGACTCCGACGGTCTTGTTGCCGGCAACCGCCCGGTAGATCAGGGAAAGCAAAACCACAGCGATCAGCAAGATGAGGGAGAGCGCCGCCGCAAGGCCCCAGTTCGAGCTTTTGGTGACATAGAAGGCGATCGTCGGCGCAATGGTCTGGTCGCTGGGATTTCCGAGTAGGAGTGGGGTGATGTAAGCACCCAAGGCCTGGATGAAAACAAGCAGGCACCCGGATATGACACCGGGCATGACGAGCGGCAGGTAGACGCGACGAAACACCGTGTATGGTCTAGCGCCCAACGAGGAAGCTGCTTGCAGGAACCCGTGGGGGAAGTTCTTCATGACGCTGAAGAGCGCCAGCACCATGAAGGGCAGCAGGATGTGGGTCATTCCGATGTAGACGGCGGCGCGGTTGAACATCAGGTCGAAGGGAGCACCGGCCAGGTGAAGGCTGGACAGGAAGGCGTTGATCACGCCTTCGCGCTGCAGCAGGACGGTCCAGGACAATGTCCTCACCAGAATGGACGTCCACAGCGGGAGAAGCACAAAGATCATCAGGAGACCCGCACGTTTCGGTGGCGAGCTGGCGATGAAATAGGCGAGCGGAAATCCTGCGATGAGGCAGATAAGGGTGACCGAGGCGGCCATTATCAAAGTTCGAGACAGAAGCGATAAAAACAGGGCCCTGTCTGCCGGGACCTTTTGAATGGCACCGCGATCGTCTCGCTGCAGATCGGTAGCAGCCAGAAGGTTGGCGTCGGTGAATGGACTCACTGAGCGCTTGATGGCAGCCCAGGTTGGCACCTGCCCCCATCGACCATCGACGGCGACAAAGTCCTTGGTCGACATTTGCGCGGGGCTCTTCTCGACCGCGTCCGAGGTCTTGAAGAGAAGTGAGCGGAAGCCGGGCATGGCGATGTTCAACTTGACTGCCGCCTTGGCCAGGGTGTCGGTTCCGGCCAACGTTTTCAGATCGTCCTGGAGTGCTGCAAACGTTGCTTCGGGAGGCAAGCTCTCACCGTCAAAAGCGCGAAGCGCCACCGCGGTATTGGGAAACGCTCTGGCCACCGTCGGCTCCCAGACGCTCTGCCACAGCACAAGCGCGATGGGAGCGAAGAATGTCACAATCAGGAAGCCGAACAGAGGCGCGACGAGCCCAAAGGCCCTGACATTGCGCCATCTCTTGGAGCCCACCCGGCTTCTCGTCTGTCCAACCATGCACTTGGCCCTGAGAGGATGGATGTCGCGCGACCTCCATCCTCTCGATTGTGGTTACTTTCCGATCAGAGTGGTGAAACGCTGGCTCAGCGCGTCATAGTTATCCAGCCAAAACTGCGCGTCCGACTGGATCGCGGTCTTGATGTTGTCGGGATTGGCTGACAGAACGGGAAGCACCTTCGGATCCACTTTGGCGATCGCGTCCGTATTGGGCACCGAAATACCCATCTTAGAGGCAAGTTCGGCCTGCCTGCCAGCATCCGTCGCGAAGTTCAGGAAGTCATAGGCGGTATCGAGGTTCGGCGTTCCCTTCGGGATCGCCCAGTAGTCGATGTGACGGATCGAATTGTTGTTGACGACCTTGTTCTTCAACCCGGCGTTCAGGTTCGTTGCATTGATGCCGCTGTCATACGTAGCAATCATCGCCGCCTCGCCACTGGCAAGCATCTGCCGCGACTGTCCTGGATTTGTGTACCAGATGATGTTCGGCAGCAGTTCCTTGATTTTGGCGAAAGCGCGATCCTGTCCCTCCGGCGTGGCAAGGACCTTGTAGACGTCGCCAGCCGCCACACCGTCGGCAAGCAGCGCCGCCTCCAGCGAGTCACGCGGGTCGCGATACAGTGCGCGCTTGCCCGGCCACTTCTTGATGTCCCAGAAATCGGCCCAGCTTTGCGGCGCCTCGGGCGTCTTTGCCGGATCGTAGGCAATCGACATGTTGTAGAGGATCTCGCCGACGCCGCAGTCGAGCTTGGCGTCCGCAATCAGCTTGTCGGCATCCTTGATCTTGGAATAGTCGATCTTCTCGAAGAGCTTCTCCTGGCACCCTTGGATCACCTCGATGTCCTCGGCAGCGACCACATCCCAAGTATTGTTGCCGCCCTCAATGCGGGTGCGGACGACGCCGATACCGTAATCGCGCGAATCCTCGACCAGCTTCACGCCGGTGGCCGCAAACGGGTTGAAGTAGATTTCGCGCACCATGTCCTGCACCAGGCCACCGAAATTGGCGACGGTGATCTGTTTTTGCTGAGCCTCCACGGTCCAGGCCGTGGCCAGTATGGCCGCGCCGCCCAGGCACAGGCTTGCAATGTAATGTGTCAGTCTCATCGGTGTTCTCCTCTCTGTTTAGGAGCCGCAGCTCCGGTCCCCATCAGGCAACGTTTATGTTGAGGACGGCCTGGCGTCCCTGTTTGTCGACCGCATCGAACGCCCGCTGAAACGCTCCAGCAATCTGGTCCGTGCGGTCGACACGCTCTCCGTAGCCGCCGCTGGCCGCTACGATGACTTCGTAGTCGGGCGAAGGCTCGAGATAGGTGAAGGCGGCATTCTTGTTCGATTTCGTGGCGCTGTCGGGATACACCGCCAGAGTTGCGCGGCGTACGGCTGCCCACATGCTGTTGTTCAGGATGACCGTGAGGGTCGGGGCATCATTGGCGCGCGATACGAAATGAGCCGGCGTGGGGTTGCCAAACATATAGGCGCCATCGCCCACCAGCGTGATGACACGCCCATGAGGCGCAGCGAGCTTCATGCCGAGCGCCGCGCCCAGGCCCCAGCCCAGTCCTCCAGAGCTCGGCGCGCCAAAATAGCCACCCGGTTCAATATTGAGCAGGTCCGTTGGGAAAGCCGTCTCGACGAAGATCCTGTCGTCGGGGCGCGACAAGACTGCCAGCACGCGCGCGACATCGTCATAGGTCGGAAGCTCTTTCTGCCCCGTTTGCCTTCGCTGTGACTTTTCGAAGGCAGTCCGCTTGCTCGCGAGCCAGATACGCCGTGCGTCGGTGACCTCGCTGTCGCTCCGTGGGATCTTAGCGAGAGCGCCAAGGGCCGCGGCGGGATCGCCGGCGATCGAAAGGTCGGAACCAAACCCTCTGAGCGGGTAACGGGAGAAATTTGGGTCGTAACCGAGATGAATGATCTTCGCGGTCGCGCTCGGATTGTGATGCAGTGGGATCCAGGGGACATCACAGGCTGCCACGATGACGAGATCGGCTTCCTCGACCAGAGGCCCTGGTTCAAAGCCGACGAAGTTTGAATGCGCTAGGCTCAAGGGCATGTAGCGCGGCCGGTGGGTCGTTACCGCGATATCGTGCTTGGCAAGCAACGCCGACAGCGCTTCACGCTCTCTGACTTCCCGGCCCAGGCCTCCGGTAACCAAAAGTGGTTTCCTTGCGCCCTTGAGCAGGTCGATCGCGCCTGCGATCGCTTGCGGGTCCGGCGCCGGTGTAGAAACCGGCGAGAAGATCCGCTGGCCCGAATGAGACGCCGGTTCGCCAAACGTCTCGCGAGGCAGCGTCAGATAGATCGGCCCGCGAGGGTGCGCCATGGCTATTGAAACCGCTCGTTCGACAACCATCTCGACCTGGTCGCCGCGACGAAGCTCATAGTCCCATTTGACAGCTTCGCGAACCATGGAAGCCTGGTCGAACATCTCCTGCGCCCAATGGATGAAGGCGTTGCGCGAAGCCGTCGAGCCCGTCTCGGTTATCGGGTTTCTGCCGGCGCATAAGATAAGCGGGACTTCCTCGCGGGCAGCATTGATCAGTCCGCAGACTGCGTTGGCGGTCCCGACATTGACGTGAACCATGATTGCCTGTGGACGACCCGTGGCCAAGTACGCACCATGAGCCATGGCGACGGCCAAATTTTCGTGCGGCACCGTGATTGGAACAGGCAGCAGCGAGGGATAAGGATGCGTCGCGTAGGCTTCGATGACCGCGGCGAAATCCGTGCCGGCGTTGCCGAACAGATAGTCGACGTCCAAGCGCTTCAACGTTTCCAGGAACACTGCGGCGGCGGTGAGTGTGGCCGAGGCCGGAGGGGGTATCGCGTTCACGTCGTCTCTCCGATGTTGCGGCCAGAGCGACGGATCAGTGTCGCCTTTATATCGGTGAACTTGTCGAAAGCATGCAGTGAGCGGTCGCGGCCGAAACCGGATTCCTTGAAGCCGCCGAAGGGCATTTCCACGTTGACGCCACCAGCCGCGTTCACGAACACGCTGCCGGCATGGAGACGTTCGCTAGCATACAGGGCCTTGTCGATGTCACGCGTCCACACCGCGGCGCCGAGCCCGTAGCGCGTGCCATTTGCGATCTCGATCCCATGATCGAGGTTCGAGATCGATATCACTGCCAGAACCGGACCGAAGACCTCTTCCTGAGCCAGGGCCGAGGCCGGGTCGACTTCTGTCGCGATAGTCGGCCCGAGGTAGGAACCTTGTGCGGGCTTGGCGGCGCTGCGGCCGTCAAGACGCAATACCGCCCCATGCGTCGCCGCATTTTCGATGGCCGCGGTGATGCCCGAGAGCTGATGCGCATTGACCACTGGACCGAGATCGCTGTCGAGCTTCAACGGGGAGCCCGTCCGCAAAGTCGATGCGATTTCGACGACCCGTTTTACGAAGTCGTCATGGATCGAAGCTTCCACCAGCAGCCGCGACGGCGCATTGCAGATCTGGCCCTGGTTTCGAAATATAGCGCGCGCGGCAGTCTGCGCGGCTTCCTCGAGGTCGGGTGCGTCGGCCAGGACGATGTTGGCCGTCTTGCCGCCGCATTCCAGGCTGACTCGCTTGAGGTTGCTTTGGCCCGCATATTGCAGGACCAGTCCACCGACCCGACCCGAGCCGGTGAAGGTCAGCGCATCGACATCGCGATGAAGCGCCAGGGCGCGGCCCGCGGTTTCGCCGCGCCCTGTGACCACATTCAGGACACCGTCCGGGACGCCCGCTTCGCTAGCGAGCTGCGCAAGGCGCACCAACGCCAGAGATGCATCCTCGGCAGGCTTCAACACGACGGTGTTGCCGCTTGCCAGCGCTGGCCCCAGCTTCCAGGCGGCGATCATAAGCGGGAAATTCCATGGAACGATCACGCCGACCACGCCGACCGGAACCTTGGCGATCAGGCCGGTTTCGCGCTCCGAAAGCGGCAGCAGTTCATCGCTCAGCTTGTCCAGGGCTTCGGCATACCAGCGGATGGTATTTGCCGCCTCGCCAGCATCCATGTTGATCGCCATGGACACCGGCATGCCCATGTCGCGCGATTGCAGGACGCCAAGTTCGAACTGATGCCGGGCAATAACTTCGGCAAAGCGCAGCAAGACTTTCTTGCGCTCGCGCCGCCCGAGCCCCGACCAGCGGCGATCGACGAAGGCACGGCGTGCGGCTACAACGGCTGCGTCGACGTCTGGCGTGCCGGAGTCGGGAAAGTCGGTGAGCACAGCTCCGTCTATCGGCGAAACCGATTTCATCCGCCGCCCGTCAATCGAGCCCACATCCTTTCCATCGACAAACGACATCACGGGCGCAAGCTTGCGCGCTGCCTCATTGTCTATACGATCCTGAAGCTCCTGAGCGCTCATCAGGCCGCGGCCTTCCTCTGCTTTTCAACCACGGCCACCGCACGATCAATCGTGTCCACGATGGTCGAGACCTGTTGCGCCTCAATAGTGAGCGGTGGTGAAAGTATGATCTTGCTAGCCATCACGCGCACGACGACACCGAGTTCGAGACATGTGTCGGCAAGCAATTTCATCTCGGCGTCGGCCGGACCGAAAGCCTGCTTGGTGGCTTTGTCACGAACGAGCTCGATGCCGACCATGAGCCCCCGCCCGCGCACATCCCCGACAATATCCGAACGCGACGCGACTTCCTTCAGCCCACCGAGCAGTTCGGCGCCTCGAGCCGCGGCATTCTCCGGCAGCTTTTCTCGCACCACGATGTCCAGCACCGTGTTGGCGGTTGCGCAAGCCAGCGCGTGGCCGCTGTAGGTATAGCCGTGCATGATAGGAAGGGGCTTTTCGGGATTGTTCCAGGCAGCGGCGATCTTGGCGCTGACCATCGTGGCCCCCAAGGGGATGTAACCGGCGGTGATGCCCTTTGCCAGGCACATGATGTCGGGCTTCACGCCCCAAAGGCGGCAGCCGAACATCTCGCCGGAACGTCCAAAACCGGTCACGATCTCGTCGGCGATAAGAAGGACGCCGTGGCGATCGCAGATCTCGCGCAGGAGTGGCCAGTAGTTTTCCGGAGGCACGATGACGCCACCTGCGCCCTGTATCGGCTCAGCGATGACGGCCGCAACGGTGTGTGCCCCCTGATAGACAATTTCGCGCTCGAGCTGCTCGGCGCAAATTCGCCCAAGCTCCTGCGGATTTTCGGTCCACGGGTTCCTGTAGAGATAGGGGCTGTCCACTTGGAAGAACCCGGGCAGAAGCGGCTCGAACGCCTGTCGGAACGGAGGGTTTCCTCCCGCCGACAGGCCACCGAAATGCAGCCCGTGATAACCATATTTCAGCGAGAAGATCTTTACGCGCTCGGATTGTCCATTCAGGCGGTGGTATTGGCGCGCCAATTTGATGGCTGTTTCCACCGCGTCGGAGCCGCCGCAGGAAAAGAGAACCTTTTCCATCTGTTCGGCCGCCAGCAACTCGCATAGCCGGACCGACAACTCGATCTGCGGCGGGTTCGACGTCTTGCCGAACGTCGTATAGTAGGCGATGCGATCAAGTTGCTCGACGATAGCGAGTTTTACCTCGTCGCGGCCATGCCCGATATTCACATTCCATAGCCCGCCGACGGCGTCGAGGTAGGAGCGGCCTTCAATATCGTCGACGAACACGCCCTTGCCCTTGCTGATAATGAGCGGCGGAGACTTCGAGGTCTCCTGCGGCGATATCATCGGGTGAAAGATGTGCCGGGCATTGTTCGCCTTGATGAAGGATCCGTAGTTCTCAAAGTCCATGTCCGGCGCTCGTCACTTTTGTTGATAATAAATCAACGGCGTTGTTTATATATCTACGCTACGATCAATCCTCGAGCCTGTCAATCGAGGTTGGAGAGTCTGCGGATCAGTTCACTTGAGGGAGAAGAATTTGTCGCCGGTAACGCGGCCGGCGAGGCTCTCGCCGATCCGACGAGCGGTCTCCAGCACGGCTGGCGCCAAGCTGGCAATGTCGTCGACGCTTCTGCGTTGCGCGGGCGCCGCGACCGAGATGGTGCAGGCCAGATTGCCGTTGCCGTCCCTTATCGGGCTGGCGATCGCTCGCACGCCGGCCTCGAATGTTTGATCGACAACCGCAAAACCGTCGCGACGGACCTTTTCCAGCCTGGCTTCCATATCTACGGGCGACACCGGCGGCGCTCGCTTGTCGCGATTGGCGATTGCCAACAGCGGCTCCCATTGCGCCCGGTCCATCGTTGAAAGAGCGGCCATGCCTGACGAGGTCACATGAATCGGAAATCGCTCGCCGATGAAGAAGGAAACCCGCACCGGCTGCGACGCCTCGACGAAGTTAAGGCAGACCATTTCGCCGGCATCCAGGGCGTGAATTGCGACCGACTCACCCAGGGATGCGCTAAGGCGCTGAATTTCAGCGGCGGTGTTCGCCAGGAAATGAAAGCTGGCCATCCTGGCCGCAGCTATGTCGAGGACCGCAAACCCCAGCCTGTAGCGTTTCGTGTCGGGATCCTGTTCGACGAAACGCTCGGCGATGAGGGTCTTCAAGACCCGGTGCACGGTCGCCTTGTCGAGACCGAGGCGCCGTGCAATTTCGCTGACGCCCAATTCGGGCTCGTTTTTGGAAAACTGCCTCAGGACAGAGATCGTGGTTCGAACGGTTTTCATTTGTCTTGCATATGGGCTGATGCGTTTCAGCGATGGCGCCGGGCGTCGTTTGGGCCAAGCCTTATAGCGCTCGGTATGGTTGCACGGAAGCTGGCACGTTGCCCGGCTCGCAAGTGCGACGATGGGTTGCAGGATAATAAACGACGTTGATAACAAATCTACGAAGGAAATCGTAATTGAGGCGGTCCTGGCGCATCAGGACAAGAATGCCATCCGGCGGACCTACAACCGAGGCACCTATTGGGAGCAGGGGTGATGCTAATGCAAGAGTGGGGAGATTTGCTAGAGGCACTGAAGGTGGCCCGTTAGTCTACGCGCGTCCCACAATCGGCTCGCTGCTCCTCCAGGTGCCGTAATAGTCCCCAGCGCCATAAGCACTTAGGCTGCTCACTGGGCGGCAGCCTCGCGCTCAGGTTCAGGCTCTCGGGCTAGGGCGTCACGTGTTCGAATCTCGCTCTCTCCCTTTCGACGACGGCATGCTCGACACCTGTCGCTGCGAGCGTGTCCTTCACCATCTCTCTCCACGTGACGGGCAAGAAACTATCGCCGAGGCCCGGAGAGTGGTGCGCCCCGGCGGGCGCAGCGTCGTCTCCGATAGCGACTGGTCTACCTTGTTCATTCGCATAACACCAGCTTTGAGCGCCGGCTTGTTCGACTTCGTCTGGCCAGCTTGCAGAACCCCTTCGCCGCACGGCGTGTGAAAGAGCTGTTTGTAAACGCGGGCATCAATGTCTCCCACATAGATAGCACGCCAATAGAGCTGACTCTGGAGCGCATCGATCTTCTTCTCGGTGAAGTTTGCAGCCGACTGCCCCCAAGTCACATGCAGGCGTCTGGATCGTAGTTGCGGGGCGCCGTGGGCGGTCACTTCGTCCTTGCCGTAGCCCATGCGCCGCAGCGCGATCTCGGCAACCATCAGAACAGGTCCAGAGCAATCTCGGATTCTGTAGATATGCTGTAGATCAGCCGTTTTCCGGAGTTTGTCAGGATCGACTAAGTCGTTGATGCCCTTCCCGAGAGATGGGTGACAGTTCATTCCGGATAGATGGGTTACACTTTTGGCCCTTTGCAAGGAGAGCAA
>NZ_JARTVT010000048.1:0-28641 GCF_029625685.1 Mesorhizobium sp. WSM4976 | reverse complement strand
TCCACATGGCAGCCTAAAGTCAAAAACGCCTATCAGTCGCCTCGCCCTGATCGAGGACAACCTGTTGAAGCTCCACAACTAGGTCGTCCAGCATCACAGTGAACCGCGTACGTAGTATTTTGTCGTAGGCGGCATTCTGGATAGCCGGATACGGGCTCTTCACCCGCTGCACCACCGATTGCGGGATGATGTCGCGAGAAACATTCACGGATTTCGTGAAAAAAGTGTACCCGCCGAAGAGCCCTACTCGCGGGGGCGGTGCAGCACCACCTCGGTGTCACTGCTCGTGTTCATGCGATGGACTAGGCCGGCCAGCTGTTGACGCAGCTCGCGGTAGTTGTAAGTCTCACCCGTGTAGACGAGCACCAAGTCAGGTCGGCCATCCCCCTGGAGCATCCTCGGCTGGCGGCCGCCCTGGATATCGATGATTGCCAGGCGGTGGTGTCCCAGCGCCGCAGGCCCGCCGATCCAAGTCCCCTCGTCGTCCGGACCGTGGTTCGCTATGGTGGCCGTCATATCGGCAAGCTCCCTTCGCGCATCGGGACCTCCGAGGTCTCGATTGAAGTCGATCCATTCACAGATGCCGCACAGGTTATGTCGCCGCATTTGGGCGAAGCAGATATAAGGCCAGTGGGAAACCATCGAGGCAAAGTGACGGATCTAGCCCAGCTACGATCCGCATCCGACATTGTCGGACATCGGACAGCACCGCGATTCGCTGCATAGGAAGCCTGGAGTCGCGATTTCCCCTGGGGGAATCAGCGCATGAAAGGAGAGCTGGGTCGTGTCTGCCGAAATGAGAAATTGCTCCCCCTTATTGCATCACCGAGGAATGTTACCCAGCGCGATAGACGGACATGCCCTATCTCCCCCCGTTGCAGCTGAGGGAGATAGGGGCCAGCTCTTCATTCAACCCTCATGGAGGATGATCAGCCCAGCCATTTCCATGCGCCGGCCTTCACAAGCCGTGCACCATTCAGGTTCTTTTCCTTGAAGCGCGACGATCCTTGTCAGACGTCGCAACACTTGCTGCCGAGAGCACGAGCTCTTCCTCGAGCATGCCTTGATCTGCGCCTCGAACGGCTCGCACATGCTGGGTTTCAACGACTTCGCAGAGGTTGATATTCTGCAGTGACTTCGTCTCGCTGCTGCACGGCATTGACGCTGGGAGCCATGCTCGCGTGGCGCAATTGTGCTGAAGCCGGTGCCCACGGCAACGTTTCTTAACCCGCCCCAGATCCTGGCGTTTGGCTATTTCCGACATTCGTGTCCGGCTTCGGACAAAGGCCGGGTTTGCCGAACGGAGTCGCACCCAATTTCCAGTGCTGCTTGAGCAATAATATCGACCGGCATTACTGCACAACACGAAAGTTGCTGCAAAAACCGAAGTGAACCCAAGGCATCGGGTCAATTGGCATGGCGCTTGCGACTCGGTCGATAGAACGCAGTCAAAATCACGGTTGCAGACCATGCCTACCTCTCAAAGCTCGATAAAGCACGCGAGCAAAATTCCCCGTCTCCGCGGAAGCTCGTCGCCGTTAAACGTGCCTGCTCGGGGGCGGTCTTGCACAAGACCGGTCCGAGGCAACCACGCCAAGGCGCGAGGCTGCCGGAACTGTCGACCGAAGTCGATGCCGCTTCAGTTTAACCGAAAAATGCACCGTACCACTTTGGCCTGGAAGCAAATCAATGACCTATAGAAAGAACGTTCCTCTCGTGACCTTTCGCACGCGTGTTCGCGATGAGTCGATCGGGGGGCCAAATCCTTATCAGTGGGAGAACAAGACCTCCGACGATTATTTCGGGGGCAAGCGCATCATCCTGTTCTCGCTGCCTGGCGCCTTCACCCCGACCTGCTCGACCTTCCAACTGCCCGATTTCGAAAAACTCTATGATCAATTTCTGGAACTGCGAATTGACGCGATCTACTGCGTCTCGGTCAACGATGCTTTCGTCATGAATGCGTGGGGAAAGTCCTTGGGGCTGCAGAAGATCGAGCTGATCCCAGACGGGTCGGGCGAGTTCACGCGCAAAATGGGCATGCTGGTCGCGAAGGACAATCTGGGCTTTGGCATGCGCTCCTGGCGATACGCCGCTCTGATCGACGATGGCGTGGTGGAGCAGTGGTTCGAGGAGGAAGGCTTCTGTGACAACTGCGAGACGGACCCCTATGGCGTTTCATCCCCGCAAAACGTTCTCGACAAATTGAAGGCGGCGGCATGACCCAGAAGTGGAAAGTCTCACACAACCCAAGCACACACTAGAGCCTCCTCGGCAGATCACGGTTCAACATGCATCTCTCAGCAAGCCTGCTTCAACGCCAGAAGCAACGTATGGTCTTATCGCCTCAAGCCATTGAAGCTATTCGCTTGCTGCGATTGACGCATACTGAACTCCATCAGCTCGTGCAGCAGGCACTCGAGAAGAACCCCGTTTTGAAGCCTGACCCGTTTGACGACGATTCGCCGCTGCCAGGGGTGGATCAGCGGAGCAGTCAAAGCAGAAGCGAAATCGGCGAATCGCCCATTGGCGGGCCGTCTGGCGGGCGCGGGCAATGGAAGTCGCAACGCAGTAGCGGCAACGATCGACCTGCCGTCGAGGAGTTTACCGCCCACACCGAAACATTGCACGACCATGTCGCCCGCCAGGTCGCCCTCAACCCGTTCACCCCCCAGGAGCGGCTGATTGCCGGACAGCTCGCCGCTCATCTGGAGGACACTGGCTATCTTCAGGTAAACCTTTTCGATCTGGCCAGGACGTTAAACGTTCGGCAAGCTGATGTGGAACGGGTCATCGGAATCTTGCAGCAATTTGATCCGCCGGGCATTTTTGCGCGAACTCTCAGCGAATGCCTGGAGATTCAGCTGCGCCAGCAAGACCGGTTCGACCCGGCTATGGCAGCTTTGGTCGCCAATCTCGAGATGCTTGCACGGGGGGATTTTCAGGGATTGAAGCAGCGTTGCGGAGTCGACGAGGAGGATCTCCTCGACATGAGGAACGAAATCCGCGCGCTCGATCCCAAGCCTGGAGACCGGTTCCAGTCCGGGACGCCGGAAACCATCGTACCGGACGTCTGGGTAATGCCCAAGTCCGAAGGTGGATGGCGGGTGGAGCTTGATCCGGCCACGCTGCCCAAAGTGTTGATCAACCACACCTATGTCGCCGAAATCTCGCAGCTGACCAAGCAAAATCCGGAAGGCAAAGCGTTTCTCGACAATTGCCAGGAAAAAGGGAACTGGCTGATCAGCAGTCTCAAGCAGCGCGCTAAGACGATCCTTAAGGTTGCGACCGAAATCGTGCGCCAGCAGGATGCCTTTTTTACACACGGCGCCGCCCATCTGCGGCCTCTCTGTCTCAAAAATGTCGCTGACGAGATCGGCATGCACGAGTCGACGGTAAGCCGGGTGACTTCGAACAGGTACATGTTGACTCCGCGCGGGGTGTTCGAGCTGAAGTATTTTTTCGCTGCGCCAATCGCATCCTGCGAGGGCGGCGATGCGCACTCCGCCAAAGCTGTCTGCCATCGGATCAAGGCAATCATAGCCGAAGAATCGCTCGACAAGGTACATTCCGACGAAGACATCGTTGCTCAACTCAAGGAGACCGGCATCGATGTCGCTCGCCGTACCGTCACCAAATATCGCGAGGCGATGAACATCCCTTCCTCCATACGACGGCGCCGCGATAAGCGTTTGTCCGCAGCTGCGATCAAGCGAAGTGACTAACCGACATTCGTGGTCGGCGAGAGGCGACTCTCAACTTCCTCCGGGCCGAAGCAGCTTTCGAAGTCATGGCATTCCCCGCAACTGGGTGCTGTGCATGACGAAAAGCCTTCGGCCTCACACAGCTTGCGGTAAAAGTACTTTTTCCATTTCATGTTTTCTGTGTTGCCTGCCGCCAGCGCGGGAAAATGTCTGGCAAGCAGGCGGCTGAGCTCAGCGCGATTTGAGAGGCCAAGATCCCGCCAAAGATGGTCCATGCGCATCGCACGCCGGGCGATGATCTTGGCCAAGCGGGCGCTCGCCGGGTCGGCCGGCGCAGCATGCGCTAGCAGCAGCCGGCGTAGCAGTTCCTCTTCCAGTTCCGGCTCGGGCTCGCTCAACTCCTCCAAAGCGAATACGCTGCTGGAGGTAGACGGGAAAGTTGCGGCCAAGACATCACGCAATTCGACAGACGAAAGGCCTGTCCCCTCCGTCGCCAACACCTCGCCCGCCTGGACCTCCTCAAGCGAACGTGAATGTACGCAGGGCAGCACATGCTGATCGAAGCTCCTCCCTAGCTCGGACCCACGCCATTGCGCGCTGGATAGGCAGCCATCATCGTAACGGCCGGCTTCAGCTTCCGGCATGACAAAGCGCCTTGTTGACCGCAGGGATGATCTTGTCGCCCCAGAGCTCGATCTGGCGCAGCATCGTCTTTTGGTCGAAGTCGCCCAATTGAGTCTGAACTGCGATCTGGTCCGGTTTCAAGATATCGATCTCTTCCAGCAGGCGATCAATCACGCGATTTACGCTGCCAATCGGCAAATTTTTGCGCATGGTCTCGAAGGACAGATCCTGCTGGGTCGGTGTCTCCTGCAGCAGGTAGCCATCGTGGCTCTGTTGGCGACGCTGATGCAGGGCTTCAGAAAGCCGGCGCTGGAAGCGGGCATTGTCGAGATAGCTGTTGATCTCCAACTCGTCGTGGCTGGCATAGCAGCAGCGCAGCAGCGATATCTTGACGTCGGTGACGTTCTTTTCCTCGGATGCCGCCGCCCTCTCGACTGATTCACGCAGTGTGGTCAAAGTCTCTAAGCCGTCGTGGAAGGCTGTGACAAAAAAATTGTGCCCCTCGCGGTAGGCCCGAGCCATCCGTGCGGCTCCGCCAGCGATCCAGATAGGCGGCGTCGGCTGCTGGACTGTGCGGACCGAAATCGCTGTTGGGGGGATCTTCTCATACTGGCCGTCGTGTTCGAAGACGTTTTGGTTGAGGCCCTTGAGAATGATGTCCAGGTATTCCGAAAAGACGGCCGGCGCCTCATCGATGTCCACGCCGAACCGTTCGAACTCGAACTGCTGGTATCCCAAGCCTACGCCGAGCTCGAGACGGCCGTTCGCAACGATGTCGGCGAAGCCGATCTCGGACAGCAGGCGCTGCGGTTGGTAAAGCGGCAGCACGCAGACGGCAGTGCCCAGGCGAATCGTGCTTGTCAAGCCGCCGCAGTGCGCCACCATCATCAGCGGGGATGGTATGAGGCTGTAATTGTTGAAGTGGTGCTCAGCAAACCACGCGGTGTTGAACCCAGCCTGCTCCGAAGCGACGGCCTGTTCGATGGAGTTGCGGATGACGCTTTCTGAGGATTGGTGATAGCCACGCTGGGCGGCCAGAATGAAAGTGGCAAATTCCATGATTTCTCCTCGTTATAGACACGTCAGCCGACCGGGAATGTGCTCGGCATGCGCATGCTTGGATCTCAAGCACCTCAGGTGCGTCGTGGAGCCGAGGCTTCATAATGCTCGGCCGGTCGCCCTGCGAAGGCCTGGCAATTAACCTGCGGCCTCCGCAAAACATTCGTCATAGAGCTCGCTGGCGTTTCCCGCATCACCGAACGAGGTCCAGCCGCCGTCCACGTAGAGGATCGAGCCGTTGATGTATGAGGCGTCAGACGAAGCAAGGAAGAACGATGCATCTGCGACGTCTTCTGGCCGTCCCATCCTGCCCATGGGGATGCGTCGTCCGATTGCTGTCAGGTCGATGCGGCCGGCTTTGGCCAACTGAGCAAGTGCGGGCGTGCGGATGTGGCCAGGAGCGACGGTGGCTGTCCGAATTCCGACCGGCCCGAGTTCGGCCGCCATGCAACGGGTCAGCATATCCATCCCCGCCTTGGAGGCGCCGTAGGCATGGCGCGGCGCGAACGGCAGAAAGCTGTCGATCGACCCGAGATTGAGGATCACGCCGCCCGGGCGCATAGCCTTGATCGCTTCGCGCGCGCAGGTGAAGGCGCCGGTAAGGTTGACATCCAGGACGTGTTCGAGCTGTTTCGACAGTTGCTCGATCGCAGGCACAATCCTGTCGGCGGTATCAGCACTATTGACCAGAACATCGATATACCCGAAGCGTCCCCTCAGTTCTTCGAACATCGACACCACATCGCTCTCGACGGCCACGTCCAGCGATTTCGCCAGATGCTTGCCGGGGAGCGATGTAGCCAGCTCTGCCGCTGCAGTGCCATCTTTATCAGCAATCACGACGGTGTCGCCGTTCGCGGCAAAGCGGCGAGCGACGGCCGCGCCAATGCTTTTTGCGCCACCGGTGACGAGCACGATTCGCGCATCTGTGCATTCGGCCGGACAGGAGAGCTCGGCTTGGAGCGCACCATCCACCGGCGGGTGAGCATCCCCCGGCTGGTTGAATGACATCCAGCCTCCGTCGACTGCCAGCACCGAGCCGGTGATGTAGCGCGCCTGCGTGCTGCTCAGAAAACGCACGACCCTGGCGATCTCGTCGGGGCGAGCCAAGCGCCCCATCGGCACGCGGCGGCGTATCGCCGCGAGGTCCATTTTGCCAGCGCGTGCCAGTTCTGTGACCATTGGGGTGCGGACGGAGCCCGGCGCCACCGCCGTGACGCGGATTCCTCGCATAGCCCACTCGCATGCAAGGGACTTTGTCAACGAGATCACGCCAGCTTTCGAGGCTGCGTAGGCGTTGCGCCTGGGATTGCCGACCACGCCCGCCATCGAAGCCACATTGACGATCGCACCGCCCGGCTTCATGCGCCGCGCCGCTTCCCGGGCCATAACGAATGGCCCAATAAGGTTCACTGTCACGCCGCGTCGGAAGGTATCGACAGCGGTGTCGATGATCCTATCCATCGTGGGTCCAACCGCCGCATTGTTGATGAGGACATCGATTTGCGCGAACCGTGCTTCGACCTGGCCGAAAAGTGAGAGCATGTCCTTCTCTCGCGACACATCGCACTCCAGACCGACGTGCGGCGACCCGAGATCCCGAGCCAGTTCAACCACACCACTGCCCGGAAGGTCCACCGCAACTACAGTGTCTCCGTCCGCGGCAAGGATATCGACCAGGGCACGGCCGATCCCGCCCGCAGCGCCTGTGATGATTACGGTGCGTGCTGCCAGTTTCACGAGAGCTTCTCCACGATGACCGCTTGTGATCTCAGCCCATCAACCTTGGGCGGAATGAAGGGCCGAGCCAAATCGTTGCAGTGACCGCCAGTCGCGGCCCCACACAGATGTCGTTCCCGTAGGGCGCTCATCCTCCATTCCTACCCACTTATGCAGCTCCCAGTTGGGGACCCTCGACGCCATCTTGGTCGGTGGGGATGTGACCCTTGAGCAACTGGTAGATGGGATCGTCTGGATGTGGTGCTCCAATCGGCTGTCGCCGGCCGAACCTATCTGCCTCAAGAATCGCTGGCGGGATTTGCTCCTCAACCCAATCGTAGACGACTGTCCGTTCCGCAATTCGCCACTCGTCCTGCCTCTTCTGAAACAGATCGCAGTAACGGCCGCAAAGCAGCGTCTGACGTATTTCTTGGTCTGTATCCGGTCCGCGTTGCAGCGCGGTGAAATAGCTCTCGACCGCGGCCTCTGCTGAACTGATGAAGTCGATCAGGCTGTTCGTGATTTGATGGATGTTACGGTGCCCCGGCAGACCGAGAGCAAATTGGATGAAGTCCTCTGCCGGTCCGCAATAGGGACCGTGCCTGTCATACGCTTCGGGCCAGTATGCGCTACGCAGCGCCGCCTCATCGGCGCGGTCTATCCCGCGGCAGTACCGATACAGGCAGTTGCGGATCGCCTCTCGGTCACGCAGTTCGGTAATTTTCGCGTGGTCGACAGGGTCTGTCGCGAATTGTATGATTGTTTTGTCCTTCCCGATGCCAGTCTGCACTTTGCGTGTGTCTCTCTCTACAACTGAGTTAGCGGGGGGCTCGTCAACTTCCAGAGCTTGTTCGGGGCAGGCTCGTACCCCTTTTGAGGCAAGCAGTTGCTCCCCATCGGCAACATCAATATCACCGGGCAAGATGTAGCCGGCGTCATCAAGCTTGAAGACTCTCGGCGCCCGCGCCCAGCAGCGCGCATGACCCTGGCATCTGGCTTTATGTACGACGACACGCATAGCGAACTCCAATGTCGTTGGCTGAAACTTCAGGACCATTCCAGGATCAGATTCTCGATCCCGAACACATGGCCGCCGAAGGTGATAGGTTCAGTCCCTGTCTTGATCCGAAAGGCTGGGATGCGCGCCAGCCACTCCTCCAGGCCAATGACAATCTCCCGCCGGGCAAGGTGTGAGCCAAGACAACGATGGGGACCATAGCCAAAGGCAGCGTGCCGGTTGTCCTCGCGCGCCAGATCGATCTCATTCGGGCATTCGAATTCCGCCGGGTCACGATTGGCAATCATCGTGGCACAGGAAACATAATCTCCCTTGCGGATCGGCGCGCCTTTGAAGTCGACATCCTTCGTTGCCACTCGGATCATCTGAATGGTCGAATAGGCGCGCAGCAATTCTTCCGCAGCGACGGCAATCCGGTCAGGTTCGCTTCGTAGCAATTCCTGATCTTTGGGGTTGCGCGCGAGATGGGCCAAGTCGAAGCATATGGCTGCTGAGACCGTGTCGAGTCCCGCGACGAACACAAGCACGCCGATGCCACGGACTTCTTCGTCACTGAGCAGACGACCCTCGACCTTTGCCTTCACGATGAAGGTCATGAAATCATCGACCGGCTCCTTGCGGCGCTCGGTGGCAAGTTCGTCGATGAAGGCCACGATCGTCCGGGCTGCGGGTGGTCGTTGCTCCTTATCGCCGTGGAGCAGATCTCTAGCCCAGCCGACAAATGTTTCTAGTCCGTTGTCCGAAAGCCCAATAAAGCGAAGGAAGATATTGACCGCGAACGGAACTGCAAAATCCTTCATGATGTCGCAGCTCGTGCCTGATGCGGCGATCCTGTCGATCAGCTTGATCGCTCGTTCCCGGACAGCCGGCTCCAATGCCATTACCCGCTTTGGCGAAAGCAGCGGATTGAGCAGTGAGCGAAAAACACCGTGGAATGGCGGATCGAGCTCAAGCGGGATCATCGGCCAGCTCTCGCCGAGCACAGAGGCGAAGATGCTGCGATGGCTGGAAAACGTTTCGGTGTCCTGCAGCACCCGGCGCTGGTCGCTCGCGCGAGTGATGACCCAGGTACCCCGACCGTCGCGCGTGTTGCTGGTTGAATAAAAGATCGGAGGCCCGGCATGAACGCAAGCAACCGCTGCATGCGGATCCCCGTTAGCCGTCGGCAACATGCCGGGCGACGTAAACAGGTTGAAGTCCCTCACCATTTCGGGCGGGACATGATCTGGAACCGGCCGCGATTTAACCGCGCCAGAATCGAGAGACCGTTCATGAGATGCTGTCGGCATTTGCATGCAATCGTCGGTGCAAGCTCCGTGCCGAATTCGTCTTTCGATAATCCTTGCCGTTTGCTGGGCAACAGGTGGCGCCTGCGCTGACTTGCTGGTCGGGATTGCAACATTCTTGTCCAGCGTCGGACACAGAATGTAGAATGCTAGACAGCGACTTGGAGCAACTCAACTGGTGGGATCGCTAGCCGATCATGTGCCCGGGGAGCATCCAGTTCGAAAGCTTGCGCTAAGCGGCTTGGTGACTTGGCCGAGGTCACCAGGTGGAAACGACCAACACTTGGGGTGAGCCTAGTGGCGCTCCCCTCGATGATGTCTGGCGGGGTGGTTAGCCGCCTCCGTAGGACAAGATCAGTCTACACGAATGGACTATAGCCTCTCCTCGCATGCCTCATTGGCCGTCCTTCAGAGCCGGCCACACGAGCTTTTGTCTTTCAGCAGGGCGTTTTTCTCGCCAGCTACAGAGCCACACCGACGCCATTAATGAGCGTCCAGTCGACGGGTTGGATGGCCCTGTCCATCTTGCCCAGCACCTTGGCTTAGCATTTGCCGGTGCGGCGGAAGCCTTCAAGACGCAGTTCTTGACCTTCTCCAGATCAGCCTCGGATGGATATCGGCAAGGGTTCAGCTCGTCCTTTTGAACTTGCGCATCTTCGTGTTGGCCAACCCCAGGCCGCCCGACATATTTGCGGTCTATCCGGCACCTCAACTTCGAACAACCTTGCGGCAAGCTCTTGGGATAGCCCACGCTCGTGCCTCCACCACCCGCTCAGCAGAGCCAGATTTGTCGTTGATGGCACGGAACTTGCGGAGTCATTCGCAGATGCGTCACGGACCGAGAGTGTCGTCCCATGAATTCGATCACCAAAAAGGCCGCCCGACGTTGCTGGGACCGCCTGCAATTACCTTATCCCAGAATTGGGAGCAACGGCTTCAAAAGGGATAACTCATCACCTCAATTTTGTCGATCGCGCGGCCATCGAACCGCAGCCATCGATCAGACTTCCGCCTCGTTGCACTCATTGCGACCGCCTTGGTGCTTGCGACAACCGCTCAATTCTGGCTGCCAGGATAACCACATATGGCGACGGAACTTCCTGCTTCAAAGCAATATAGAGATCGTCGATCATCCCCCCATCAAGGCCTCGATCGAGGACACCGCGTTCGGCTTGCTTGGTTCGCAGTGAACAGACCGCACTTCGACGAATGCGATCGATGCGACCGCGCCGAGAACTCTCCCGCATTGTCGACGGTTGGGTCCGTCGGCCCTCCGATGAGGCCTCGGATGCGTCGGGCTCCGAGGCCTCGACTGATGCCGACTGGCCGCCGCCGGAAGGTCTCGCGGCTTTGATCCCCGGCGATGTAGCCACCCCTGCTGCAACAGCTCCTAGCCGGAGAACTCATTCATGACCGAATCGGCGACAGATTTAGTGGACGCGGCTTTGTTCGACCGAGATCGGCTTGACCCAGAAAGTCCCTATCAACGTTCTGGCCCTGCATGGGGTGCCATCATTTCGCTTTCCTTCGGCACCTTCGGGCTTGTGACGGCAGAGTTTCTGCCCGCCAGCGTTCTGACACCGCTCGCGCATGATCTCCGTATCACCACGGGCACGGCTGGACAGGCGCTAACAGCGGCCGCAATCGTCGCGGCGATCTCGGCACCGATAATCGCCATCGTGACAAAGCGTCTGGACCGCAGGGTCGTCATCTGGGCGATGACGCTCCTGCTGATCCTGTCGAACGTTCTGGCGGAGGTTGCGGGGTCGCTGCCGGTTTTGCTGGCGGCACGCGTCGTCCTTGGCATATCGCTTGGTGGTTTTTGGTCAATTTCGGCAGCGTTGGCGATGCGGCTGGTTCCAAGTCACCTCATGCCGCGCGCCATGTCGGTCATCCTCACCGGCGTTTCTGTCGCCTCCGTCTGCGCGGCTCCAATCGGCGCTTATGTCGGTGACATTTGGGGATGGCGAGCCTCGTTCAAGGTCGCCGCAATCGTGAGTGCCGTTGCGCTGCTCGTGCAACTCGTAACCATTCCGCCACTGCCTCCGATCGAAGTGCGCAGATTCCGCAGTCCGCTGGATGTCGCGAAGAATCCGGCGATGAAGGTTGCGGTGCTAGTCGTGCTATTGGTCGCTTCCGGCCATTTTGCCAGCTTCGCCTACATCCGCGCCTTTCTCGAGAGCGTTCCTGCGCTCGACAAGAAGTCAATCCCGCTCGTGTTCCTTGCTTTTGGCACGGCCGGCGTCTTCGGCAATTTAGCCGGCGCATTCCTCACCAAACACAGTCTCAAGGCGGTCGCGGCCCTGCCGCCCCTGCTCATTGCCGTAGCCGCTGTCTCGCTCCTGACCATGAGAGCATCGGCCTTGACCTCGGCAATTGCAGTTGCCGTATGGGGCTTTGCTTTTGGCGCGGTCCCGGTCGGATTGCAGACATGGATGGTGCTACGCGCCGCTCCGAAACAGGCCGAGAGCGCTGGTGTACTGATGGTCATAACCTTCCAAGTGGCCATCGCAGCCGGCACAACTTGCGGTGGCCTATTGGTGGATCACACGGGTATTGCCAGTGTCTTTGTCTACAGCGCGGTTGCCACGTTCCTCGCTGTCTTGACAGTATTTTTGCTCGGCCCGAACCGCAAAACCTGACCGCCTGGTGGGGAGTGACGGTCGGCGGCGTTCACGCTATTGTCACCTCTGAGCTCGGCCCAAAGGCCGCGGCTTCGTCGTAACCATGCGGTCGATGGGGCAGCGCCAAATTGCTTCCTGCTCATCGCGTTGCGATAATACAGCGCGCTTATTGCGTCATCGTGTCCCCGGTCTCGGCTTCAATGCCCGGCTACTGGCTGCGGAGGCAGATGGGCGCCGGCGTCCCACCGACGACGATCGGTCTTTTCTCATGTAGCTGTCGGGGAAACGAGGCAGGTTTTCCGCCAGAACCCGCCAGTCGTCGCGCTCGCGTTCGCCTTCCTTGCGCGCACCGAACAACTGGATGATGATCTTGCCGTCGGACCCATATGCTTCGAGCGAGGTGACGTGACTGTCATTGGTCGGCTTGCGCACGGCCCAAACCTCACGGATTTGGTGGGTCCTGAGATGCAGCCGGAACGTTTCGTCCAGCACATGGATGCACGGCCCGATCTGCTTGACCGACTTGATTAAGCCGGAATGGGTCTGGATAGAACCTCGGTTGCCGACGAAGCACATGATCGGCAATTCGTCTTCGGCCGCACGCTGGAGCACGGCGCCAACTGCGGCATTGTCGAGCAGCCAAGCGTAATCCTGGCCGACCATGCGCAAAGCCTGGCAGCGGCTGAGCTTGAGCGTCTTTAGAAGGTTGACGTCAGTCAGCCGGCTCCAGTACTCGCGTAGGTCGTCCACCGTGCCGGCCCAGTCCGCAGTCCTCGCGCCCAGGTCGGCTACTCTCGCCTTAAGCGACATGGTCGGCTCCTGGTTGGCGGATACGAGCTCGGCCACCAGCTTTCGATAGGCATGAAGGTTGGAGACCGGCCTGAGATGCACCTTATGCACTGCTGCGCCGGCGGCGTCGAAGAATTGCAAACTGCGCTGGATTCCGCCGCGATGGCGCCTTTCAACAGCGAAACCATACCTCCAAGCCTGCGGGAAGACGCGAAGGTCGAATTCGTCACCAAGGACCATGGCGTGATTGTTGCCGGTTATCACTCTGTTGAAGACGCCAATCTTTTCGTGCACGGCACCTTGATTGCGGGTCAGCGCCGTCACTTCGCCCACGAATTCGAGGCCCGTCAGAAGGTGATTGACGCGCGGGTCGATGCGTGCCGCGCCGAAACCGCAATGGGCCGCGACCAGTTCCGCTTCCGAAATGGCCAATTGGGCGGCGAAATCACGCGCGGGAATGTTCGGACAGACTTCCCACGCACGCCGGATTTCGTTGGGCGACCGCTTCTTGCGCTGATCCATGTTTTTACCCCTGCCCCGTTCTTCTTTTGACGATCGATCGAAAAACGGGCCTCAGGGATGTGCACGGCGGACGCGATCGATCGTCAGGCACATGCCAGTCGAATCCTGTCTCCGGGCGGTCAGCGGCCAATCGCCGGTAGCGAGCGATTGTTGGGTGGTCGGCGCCAATCGGCCGATCGAGCATTCGGGTACCACCGGCGGTGCTGCTTTCCCACCAAGGCGGGTCTGATGGATCATATTGCTTTCCTTCGTTCTTCGATTGCGAGGGCAACCCAAAGGTGAATCGGCCGGCAATTTTGCCGCCGCAACGAAGGCTTCACAAAAATCGTGCCAGTTGCTCCGCGGCAAGCTCTGAACATCTTTGGCTCTGTTCATTGCTTTACGCGTGAGTGCATCGCGAACTCAGGCGCCCTTCCTGTGACGCGGACGCGACAAACCCGACAGTAAGTGTCGGTTGTCGGACGTCTCCCCAGCAATCGAGCATAAGAGACGTCGGGATGTCCTACGGTTTTTGACACGTCTTCCCTTTGGCACGGTCCATGCGAGATGATCCACGAAAACGCCGGACCGAGGAGAAATCGAGCCATGATTACGCTCACCGACAACGCTGTTGCCGCCATCAAGGCCGCTCTTTACCGCGCCAGCGAGCCGGCGGAAGGATTTCGCATCATGGTCCATGCCGGCGGCTGCGCCGGCTTCCAATACTCAATGGGCCTGGAGAGCGTCTCACGTGAGGGCGATGCGATCATCGAGCGAGATGGGCTCAAGGTGTTCATGGATAGAGGCTCCCAACCCCATGCCGCCGGCATGACCGTGGACTTCGTCACTGGGCTCGAAACATCCGGCTTTGTTTTCGATAACCCCAATGCGCGTGAGACGTGCGGCTGCGGCAAGTCCTGCAAATGATTGCGAGGGAACAGGCTATGTTCGACTATAGCGACGCCAAGGAATACTGCGTCGAACCGGTAACCGCCGGCGCTCTGGAACCGGCCGACACGCACTGTCGGCCCGGAACAATTGCGTTCGGTGATGCACCAAATCGCGATCATCGATCGTTGCCGTGGGCAAGCAAACAAAATTGCCCGAAACAGCTGAATTCCCGGCGGATGCCGCCACCAAAGGGCAATGTCGACAGCGACCGGTCAGCCAAGCCATCGCTCCCCCGGCCGCCCACCTTACCAGATACGATATGCGCCAGAGGTTCAATGGCCCGACTACCCTTGAATCATTTCAGCAGTTGAAGGATCACTCCCATGAACCCTGTCTATCTCGACAACAACGCAACGACGCGGGTTGATCCTGCAGTCGTTGGAGCGATGTTGCCTTTCTTTACGGAGCAATTTGGCAATCATTCGTCCATGCACGCCTATGGCGCATCGGTTGCTGAAGCCGTGAGAAAGGCGAGGCAACAGTTGCAAGCCCTCATCGGCGCGGGATTCGAGGACGAGATCATCTTCACCTCGGGCGGGACTGAAAGCGACAGTACAGCCATCCTTTCGGCGCTGGAGGTGATGCCCGACCGAACGGAAATAGTGACTTCCGCGGTTGAACATCCGGCCGTTCTGAAGTTGTGCGCGCACCTTGAGAAGACGCGCGGCGTCAAGGTGCACATTATCCCAGTCGATCACTACGGCCGGCTCGACCTGGACGCCTACAGAACCGCCCTCACCCCACAAGTGGCAATCGTCTCGATAATGTGGGCGAACAATGAGACCGGTACGATCTTTCCCGTGGTTAAGCTTGCCGATCTAGCCAGGGAAGTCGGCGCGCTTTTCCACACTGATGCAGTGCAGGCGGTCGGAAGGCTTCCGATTGAGCTGAAATCGACCGCGATCGACATGCTGTCGCTCTCCGCCCACAAGCTGCATGGTCCAAAGGGGATAGGCGCGCTTTATGTAAGACGTGGCGTGCGCTTCTCCTCCATGATCAAGGGTGGGCACCAAGAGCGCGACCGGCGTGCAGGCACTGAAAACACACCCGGCATAGTCGGACTGGGCATGGCGGCCGAACTCGCCTTGAAATTCATGGACGAGACAAAACGAATAAAATGGTTGCGCGACCGCCTTGAGAACGGGATCATCCAGCGCATCCCAAACACATCCATCAACGGCGATCCGCAAGAGCGATTGCCAAACACTGCAAACATTGGATTCGAAGGTATCGAAGGCGATGCAATTCCAATTGTCCTGAGCCGGCTGGGAATCGCCTGTTCCGCCGGGTCCGCCTGTGCCTCTGGCTCACTGGAACCGAGCCATGTTCTGATCGCTATGAACGCGGCATGTGGGGCAGTCCGCTTCTCCTTGTCGCGTGACAACGGCGAAGATGACGTAGACCGCGTGCTTGAGGTCCTGCCTGCGATCACCGAGAAGCTACGGGCCGTTCCCAGTGCTGGACTGTGCGGGCGAGGTGCAGAACAGCTTCATTCCGGCCCGGGTCCGAGCGGCACAATAGCCGACGAGCCGTGAGGTCTTCCTCAACGTGACGACCCTGCGCAAGGAGAGCAGTTAAACTCGGGGTCGCCTTCACCACTTCAGAAAAGCTTGAGATCGCCAAGTCTCTTGCCCAGCCGCCGTGCCAGAGGTCGGCACGCCGTCAGCAATGTCACCAATGCATCGACACCACAATTTCGCGCCGGGAGAATACAATGAACTGCTCCGCTGATAGCCGCCCGATCGATCGCACCGATATCCTAGCGCGACTGAAGGGCCTGTCGGCCGCGGAGGACTTCTTCGCCTGCCTTGACGTCTCCTACGACCCGAAAGTGATGAATGTCTCGCGGCTCCATATCATGAAGCGCGTGGGCCAATACCTTGCCGAAGAAGATTTCTCCGGTCTGCCTAACCAGGTAATCGCCGCGCGGGTGCGCGCCAAGCTGGAACGCGCCTACGAAGATTTCGCGACTTCCTCGCCGCTCACGCAACGTGTGTTCAAGGTGCTAAGGGACCACGATCCAAACATATGTCCCGCACCTGGCCGCGCCTTCGTCCCGCTCGACTCTGCACTGAAGCGGTTCGGAAAGTAATGAGCCCGACACGGCTGCGACGCGACAATGTCGAGAAGTCGACAAATCCAGTCCTCATGACGCCTCCTCGGAAGCAAACGAAGCCACCTTCTGGAATAGAGGCAGGAAGACGACTTGGCATGAACGATGCAGGCAATGAGGTGAACCGCCAAGCACGAATCCGGACTGGGAGCTTAGAGAAACCGCCAATGCATATCGTAGTCTGCATCAAGCAGGTGCCGGATTCGGCACAGATCCGCGTGCACCCGGTGACGAACACGATCATGCGTCAGGGTGTTCCGACCATCATCAATCCTTACGACCTGTTCGCCCTCGAAGAAGCGCTCAAACTGCGCGACGTTCATGGTGGCGAGGTTACTGTGCTCACAATGGGTCCGCCCATGGCGGAGGACTCGCTGCGAAAGGCGCTCGGTTACGGTGCTGACCGAGCAGTTCTCTTGACGGACCGCTATTTTGCCGGATCCGATACGCTGGCGACTTCCTTTGCTCTTTCGCAAGCAATCGCAAAAATTGGGGAGACTTTCGGCAGGCCGGACATCGTCTTCACCGGCAAGCAGACGATTGACGGCGATACCGCCCAGGTCGGACCGGGCATAGCCAAGCGCCTAGATTTATCGCAACTTACCTATGTCGCGAAGATTGCCTCCATCGATCTCGATACGCGAGAGATCGAAGTCGCTCGTCGCGCCGAAGGCGGCACCCAGTTGCTGAAGAGCAGACTCCCTTGCCTCATTACCATGCTGGAAGACACCAACGAAATCCGCCGGGGCTCGCTCCAGCAGGCTCTGTGCGCGGCGCGCAGCCAAGTCGTGAAGTGGACTGCAGCCGACGCCGGCATTGACGATCTCACCCGGTGCGGTCTGCGTGGCTCGCCTACAGTCGTCAAGCGTGTTTTCGCCCCCACCGCACGGGCAGAAAGGGCGGCGCAGATCGACACCGCGGAAAGGGGCTTGCAGGACATAGCCGATGAACTCATCGCCGATATCTTAACCCGCCGGCCGGCGCTGGAACATGAGCTGGCCTTCAACAGCGGCACGTGACGGCCAGGAGCAGAAAATGTCGACCGCAAGCCAAACTACCCCTCGCATTGCCCCCGGCCGTGCCGGTGTAAAGAAAGAACTTCCCGACCGTTTCAAAGACTACCGGCACGTGTGGGTCTTCCTCGAGCTCGAACGCGGCAATGTGCATCCTGTATCATTCGAACTGCTGGGCGAAGGCCGCAAATTAGCCGACAAGCTTGAAGTCCAGCTCGCGGGCGTCGTGCTGGGACCGCCGGGCGAGATGGTCGAGGACGCTGTTGCCGAGGCCTTCGCTTACGGGGCGGATCTTGTCTACATCGTCGATGCGCCGCCGCTCGCCGACTACCGGAACGAGCCGTTCGCCAAGGCGCTCACGGATCTGGTCAATACCCATAAACCCGAAATCCTCCTTCTCGGCGCGACCACACTGGGCAGGGATCTTGCAGGCTCGGTAGCGACGACCCTGCAGACGGGGCTCACGGCCGACTGCACCGAACTTGATGTAGATTCCGACGGTTCACTCGCCGCGACCCGTCCGACTTTTGGTGGCTCATTGTTGTGTACGATCTATACACTAAATTACCGGCCGCAAATGGCGACGGTGCGACCAAGGGTCATGCCTATGCCGCAACGGGTGGATAAGCCGGTCGGGCGTGTCATGCGGCACAAGCTGTCGCTCGTTGAGGACGATATCGTCACCAAAGTCCTCGGCTTCCTACCGGATAACCAGTCGGCAATGGCAAATCTTGCCTATGCGGATGTCGTGGTTGCGGGAGGCCTCGGTCTCGGAGCGGCGGAGAACCTTCAGCTTGTGAAGAATCTTGCCCGAGCGATCGGCGCCGAGCATGGCTGTTCGCGCCCCTTGGTCCAGAAGGGCTGGATGCCGGCTGATCGACAGATTGGACAAACTGGCAAGACCATTCGACCGAAGCTTTACATCGCGGCCGGAATTTCCGGCGCCATCCAGCACCGAGTTGGGGTCGAGGGGGCCGATCTCATCGTCGCGATCAACACCGATCCGAACGCGCCGATTTTCGAGTTCGCCCACCTCGGGATCGTCACGGATGCAATCCGCTTCCTGCCCGCACTGACGGAAGCCTTCACCCGGCGGCTGTCGCCGCACAGTCGAGACAAGCTTGCGAGTTGAGGGAGAGGACATGATTGAACAATTCGATGCCATTGTGGTCGGAGCCGGCATGTCTGGAAACGCAGCTGCTTACACTTTGGCAAGCCAGGGGCTGAAGGTCCTGCAGTTGGAGCGCGGGGAATATCCGGGCTCTAAGAACGTCCAGGGTGCCATAATGTACGCGAACATGCTGGAGAAGATCATCCCGGACTTCCGGGATGATGCGCCCCTCGAGCGGCACCTGGTCGAACAGCGACTTTGGGTGATGGACGACACGTCTCACACCGGAATTCATTACCGGTCGGACGACTTCAATGAGGCGAAACCCAACCGCTACACGATCATCCGCGCCCAGTTCGACAAATGGTTTTCCCGCAAGGTGCGCGAGGCTGGCGCGACGGTCCTGTGTGAGACGACCGCGACGGAACTCGTCCGTGATGGCAATGGCAAGGTGATCGGCGTCCGCACAGACCGGGCTGGCGGAGTGGTCTTCGCGAATGTGGTCGTTCTCGCAGAAGGGGTGTCGGGATTGCTTGGCACTCGCGCAGGCCTGCGCGAGATGCCGAAGCCGGAGACCGTGGCGATTGCCGTCAAGGAAATGCATTTCTTGCCCGAAGAGGTCATTGGCCAGCGGTTCGGGGTGAAGGGCGATGAAGGCTGCGTAATCGAGGCCGTGGGCACGATCTCTCGCAGCATGGCCGGGCTCGGCTTCCTTTACACCAATAAGGAGTCGATTTCACTCGGCATCGGCTGCCTGGTCTCGGATTTCGCCGCGACGATGGAGAGCCCGTCCGCCCTCCTGGATGCGATGAAAAACCATCCTTCGATCCGGCCGCTGATCGCTGGCTCGGAGGTGAAAGAATATGCCGCCCATCTTATCCCCGAAGGTGGTTACAGGGCCATTCCGCAGCTATTCGGCGACGGTTGGGTCATCGTCGGCGACGCAGCGCAACTGAACAATGCCATTCACCGTGAGGGTTCGAACCTTGCCATGACCTCGGGTCGTGTCGCGGCTGAGGCGATCATCAAAGTCAAAAGCCGCAACGGTCCTATGACCAAAGCGAACCTTGCGCTCTACAAGACGATGCTGGATGACTCCTTTGTGATCAAGGATCTTAAGAAATACAAGGACATGCCAGCCTTACTCCACACCAATTCCAGCAACTTTTTTGACAGCTATCCGCGGTTGATGTCGCATGCCGCTCAGACCTTCATGCGTGTCGACGGCACGCCGAAGATCGAGAAGGAAAAGAACACCACGGCCGCCTTCATCAACGCGCGCTCGCGCTGGGGGTTGGTCAGCGACGCGGTCCGCCTGGCATTGGCATGGCGCTGAAGAGGGTACAAGATGACGATCGCAGTGACGAAGGTTCGTGTCGAGGACAAACTTTACCAGAACCGCTATCTGGTCGATTCCGGCCGCCCCCATATCATAGTGCGACCGCACGACAAGCCAAGCGCGAACTTGCTTGCGTTGACCTACGTCTGTCCGGCGAAATGCTATGAGTTGAATGACAAGGGTCAAGTCGAGATCACCGCCGACGGCTGCATGGAATGCGGCACCTGCCGGATATTGTGCGAGAAAGGCGGCGACATCGAGTGGAACTATCCGCGCGGCGGCTTTGGTGTCCTGTTCAAGTTCGGATGATCAGCCGGTGCCAAGAGCATGCCGGCAGCGAGCAACTGCGGCACACCATGAGCCTCTCCATCCACTTGCAAAGAGCTAGTGAATATTGGGTTTCGCAATTCAAGTTTCCTCGACTTGGTAGGGGTATCCTCAGGCCACGGGGCGCCTGTGCCGGACTTACCACCGGTAACGTGGTCGAGCCCCTTTGGACAATGTCCGGCCATCGTGCCGGATGGCAGCCACAACGGCCGGTGAGCAAATGGAACGGCACAATCCATGATAAAGACGTATGTGCTAGTGCATGGTGCCTGGCATGGCGGATGGTGTTGGCGGGACGTCGCCGCCAATCTTCGCAAGATGGGATGCCACGTGACCACGCCTACCCAGACAGGTGTCGGCGAACGCGCACGTTTGCTGTGCAAGGACATCACGCCCGACACATTCGTGACCGACATCGTCAACCACATTGTAACGGAAGAGCTGAGCGATGTGATCCTTGTCGGTCACAGTCTAGGCGGCATCAGCATCACCGGCGCCGCCGACCGGATACCCGACCATATCAGCCATCTCGTTTATCTCGACGGCGCCATCGTCGAGAGCGGTCAAAGTGTATTCAGCACCATGCCCCCCGACATCGTCGCCGCCCGTCGAAAATTGGTTGCGGAGGAAGGACGGGGTATCTTCATGCCGACTCCGCCGCCAACAGCATTCGGCACTCCCGAGGGACACTCGCTCACGGACTGGGTGCGGCGCCGGATAACACCGCATCCGGCAGGCACCTACGAAAGCGGACTTAAGCTCGAGCACCCGCTCGGCAACGGCAGACCCCGAACCTATGTCGTCTGCACTAATCCACTCCACCCGCCGATGGCGGGAGCGCGAGAATGGGTCGCGAAGCAGGATGGCTGGGCGTGGCAGGAACTCGCCACTGGCCACGACGCAATGATCCTCGCGCCGACGGAAGTTGCTCTCCTTCTTAGCGCTGTCGGCTGAGGAACCAAGTAGGGGGAGCGGCGGCCGATTCTCAGGCCGTGGCCTTGAGCTCTGGTGCAAGGATGTAGGCCCAACGGGTCGTTCCGGTGGCGCCACCGAAACCACTAGGCGGGAGTGGCCTGTCCTGCCGACGTCGCAAGCTTGCGAGCGTTCCGCCGCGGCCGCAGCCCGTAGCGCCGGGCAACCTCCGAGATCACCGCGTCGGCTCCAGGGTCTCGGAGATGACTCCGTGCCTTGTCGTCCATCGACCAATGCCGCCGACCAACAGCGCCGTTGATCACCCTCGAAAACGCCGAGGCTGCCGCTCAGGGTCAATCGTAAGTTCAAGTTCAGACACAAGCCGATCTCCGATCCACCTCAGAATCGGCAGGCCCACAGATCGCGGGTCCTCCTGGAAGGACACAGCGCTTACCCTTGAAATATGGAGAACCATGGCTTTGCGCCGTCGGCAGTTGAGCTGATCTCGCAATGCTATTTCCCCGGCAACGTCCGCGAGCCGGAGAACTGCGTGCTTGGCGTTCTCCTCTGGAAGGAACCAATCTTTCGGAACGTGGCAATGTCATCGACGAGCTCTCACGGGCCAGCACGATGCCGGTTCGGCGCATCGGCGCCCGCCTGAACACGAGATGGCCACTTGCGATTCTAACGATACGGCCGGACGGGGGCTGGGACCGCGGCGGACGAAGCGTGACGGCTGATCGACACAATGGAGAAGGCCGGCTGGGTTCAGGCTAATGCGGCTCGAATTCTCGGCCTCAAGCTGCGACAAGTCGGCTAGGCGATACGCCGGCATAGTATCGAGGTGAAGGAACTTCTAAGAGCCTGATGAGCCAATCGTCAGGCCAGTGGTCTTGCGCGCCCTGTGCGCGACAAGGAGTGCTTCGTGCTTCTGAACGGATTTGGACTTGCACTGTCGCAAGCAGGACAAAATTGTGTCGCGCCGGCCTGACACAATGCGATATCGACCCGAATAGTGAACTGAAGCCGCTTTTTTCAGTTGGTATGGCTCTTGCACCTTGAACCGCGACGTTACCAGCAACGGAGCCGTTTGATGTCCTCACCGACAGTTTCGATTGAGGGGCCGACTAGCACGACATCCGAGGGTCTTCTGGCAGCCGCGAAATCCGGTGGCTGCGCATCGTCTTCCTACGGCTCGTCGCCGACCAGCCCGGGCGAAGAGGATCCGGCTATTTGGGAAAGGATCAAGGATCACCCCTGCTTTTCGGAGGAAGCGCATCATTATTTCGCGCGTATGCATGTGGCGGTCGCGCCGGCTTGCAATGTCCAGTGCAACTATTGCAATCGCAAATACGATTGCGCCAACGAGAGCCGGCCTGGTGTTGTGTCTGAGAAGTTGACGCCCGACCAAGCGCTACGCAAGGTCATCGCCGTTGCCAACAAAGTTCCGCAGCTTTCGGTTCTTGGCATCGCTGGGCCGGGGGATGCCTGTTACGATTGGGAGAAAACGAAGGCAACGTTCGACCGCGTCATCAGGGAAATCCCCGACATAAAGCTGTGCGTCTCCACTAATGGGCTCGTGCTGCCGGACCATGTCGCCGAGCTTGCCGAAATGAATGTTGATCACGTGACGATCACCATCAACATGGTCGACCCGGAAGTCGGCGCGAAGATCTATCCATGGATCTTTTATGAAAATCGCCGCTACTTCGGCATCGAAGCCGCTCGAATCTTGCACGCGCGGCAGATGCTGGGCCTGGAGATGCTGAGCGCGCGCGGCATCCTCACCAAAATCAACTCGGTGATGATTCCTGGAGTGAACGACCAGCACCTGTTTGAGGTGAACAAAATGGTCAGGGAGCGGGGCGCGTTTCTGCACAACGTGATGCCTCTGATTTCGGACCCGGCGCACGGTACCCACTACGGACTCATCGGGCAGCGCGGCCCAACGGCAACGGAGATGATGGCTCTTCAGGATCGACTTGAAGGTGGCGCCAAGTTGATGCGCCACTGCCGGCAGTGCCGGGCAGATGCTGTCGGCCTGCTCGGTGAAGATCGTGGCCAGGAATTCACGCTGGACGGTATTCCCGACGATGTCGCCTACGATGCTGGCAAGCGTCAGGCCTATCGGCAGGTGGTCGCACACGAGCGCCGTGATCATGAGGCGGCGAGGAGCGAGGCCATCGGTATGGTCAAGGCAACAGACTCCGAAAAGTCGCTTCTGGTTGCGGTGGCCACTAAGGGAGGTGGACGGGTCAACGAACACTTCGGCCACGCGAAGGAATTCCAGGTTTATGAAGTCTCGCCTAGAGGGATCAGCTTGGTCGGGCATCGGAAGGTCGAGCGGTATTGCCTCGGAGGCGGGGGCGAAGACGCCATCCTCGAGGGCGTCATCGCAGCGCTCGAAGGCATACACATAGTGCTATGCGCCAAGATCGGAAATCGCCCGAAGGAACAACTCTCGCGAGTTGGACTGCGCGTAACCGACGCCTATGGCCATGACTACATCGAGACCGCAGTCAGCGCACTTTACGCGGCAGAGTTTGGGATCAGACCACTAGCGGCGACGGCCTGAGCCGTCTCGTCCGATAACCAGGAGTTAGAATGGCTTTAAAGATCATCGCATCCCAATGTACCCAATGCGGGGCCTGCGAGTTCGAATGTCCTTCGGAAGCGATCAAGTTCAAGGGCGACGCCTATGTGATCGATCCAAACAAGTGCACCGAATGCAAGGAGGCCTTCGATACGCAGCAATGCGTGTCGGTCTGTCCGGTACCGAAAACCTGCGTTCCCGCTTGATTCCTACCGAAACGGTCGGGTTCGCCGCACGACGACGCCTGCAACCCGCGACCACAACAAAAGCCTCGAGAAAGGAATGGACAGCATGTGGTCCAGACGCGAACAGGAGGTCGAAATCGGCAGACCGCCACGGTTCATGCAGGGTGAGCGGGTCCGTGCGATACGCCACATAAAAAACGACGGCACCTATCCCGGCAAGGAGATCGGCGAAAACCTCGTGCGGAAGGGCGACGAAGGCTACGTGCGCGACATTGGAACCTTTCTCCAGCAATTCTTCATCTATGCGGTCGAATGGATCGATCGTGGCACGGTCGTCGGCATGCGAGCGCGCGAACTCATTAGCCTCGACAAAGTCGAGGTTCCCTGCGGAGCTGAAGGCATTTCCAACGGGGGAACAGCCGGATGAAAGTAATGATTCGCAGGACCGCTACTGGCTTGTCGGCTTATGTCCCCAAGAAGGATCTCGAAGAGCCGATCACCGAGATTGAGAACGCTGACTTATGGGGCGGGACCGTGACGCTCAGGAACGGTTGGCGGCTCATGCTGCCCGACCTTCCGCGCGACACGCGTTTGCCGATCACCGTCGAGGCGATGAAGATTTCCGACGGGGCCTGATGCCGGTGGGTTCAGTGGCGGAGAGGAAACGCGTATGAACACGATGCTGAGCTGGGACCATCTCGTCGTCGTCCGGGGCAGTTTTGCCAAAAAACTGATTGACCTGCTGAACGGCGCTCTCAAGGCCGATCGAGTGATCCCCTATCTCGGTCCTGGTCTTCTGCAGCTTAACCCACCGGAATCCCCTGTACCTTGCACCCCTGAAGATGTCGCCGCGGCCCTCAACAAGCGGGCGCCTGCCCCTTCCAGGATTCGCACCAATATGTGGTCGGTCGCGCAGTTTATCGAGCAGCGCCGACATCGTCGGACTCTCCAAGCGTGGATGGCGGAGATATTCGCAGCCCCCGCCGAGCCGACCGTTCTTCACGCCTGGCTCGCAACCCTTCAACTGTCTGTCATCATCGACAGCTGGTACGATGGCGCCATGCGAGCAGCCCTTGCAGAGGCCGGCCAAACAGACGTTGTCGAGATACAAGGAACGACGCGCGCGACCGGAATCGGTAACATCTGGACGAGAACTTACGATTTGTCAGGAACAGAACTCGAGGCCGAACAAGTGGCTAGGACGGTGCTCTATGCGCCGCACGGCAGCGTCAGGCCGGCGGCAAACTTCCTCGTGGCTGATTCCGATTACGTCGAAGTCCTAACCGAAATTGATATCCAGACGCCGATCCCGGACGCGGTGAAGCAACGGCGCGTCAACCGGGGTTTTTTCTTCGTGGGCTGCCGCTTCAACGATCAGATGCTGCGCACATATGCCAGACAGCTGATGAAGCGCTCCACTGGCCCACATTTTGCGGTGATCGATTCGGCTACGCTGACCAGAAACGAACGTCGTTTCCTTGCCGAAGGCGCAATCACGGTCATCGACATGCCGATCCGCAACGCCGCGGCTCGCCTCGTCGGGGTCGATGCTAGCCAGGATTAATGGCCGGCGATTGCTGGTGAGTCGCTGCTTGCCTCCAAGGGCGAAAACTCAGTTGGGAATACATTCGTGAGCAGTAATGCTAGTGGCAGCACAACGTAGGCTCTGAATTCGTTGGGCCATGTGAAAGGGTCCGCTGCTGCGGGACGTGAGCACGTTGCGGCGGCATTACGCACATGATCTTGTGACCCCCGTGGCAAAAGAACTGAAGCGCCCGAGTCGCGACAACATATGCAGCGCTCAATGGCTTCGACAAAAATTCGGCACAGTTTCGACAGTTCGCATGCACCTCCAGGGTCAACGAGGTTGATTATGCCTGTTTATGTGGGTCGGCCACGCGAGCAGGAATTCCCACTACCTTTGCCCCGGCGGGAACATCTCGTGTGACCACGCAGCCAGCGCCTACCACTGCATTATCACCAATCGTGACGCCAGGCAGAATGATTGCTCCACCGCCGATCCAGACACGGCTGCCAATGTGAACAGGACGCCCGACCTGCAGGCCGGCCTGCCGCTGCTCGGCATCATGTGGATGATCGGCGGTATAAATCTGCACAGCAGGCCCAATTGCCGTTCCTTGCCCGATTTTGACCTCTACCACGTCAAGAATAACGCAGTTGAAGTTGATGTAGGCATTGGCTCCAATGCGGATATTGAATCCGTAGTCGCAAAAAAAGGGCGGACGGATGACCGTTCCGCGCCCAACCTCTCCCAGCCGCTCGGACAAAAGCTCATGCCAATGCCCCGTGGTCTGCCCCAGCGTATCATTGTACCGCTTGAGCCAAGCCCCGGTTGCCAACAGGTCAGCTTGGATCTCCGGATCCGCCGCATTGTAAAACTCGCCTGCGAGCATCTTTTCTTTTTGGCTACGCATCATAGTCTCCCGTCAGGTCGTGTCCCGTACAGTGATGCAGGAACGCACATCAAACTGCCTCGGCAACTTTGTAACTCGATCTTGCCGGGCGCGCGGTCGGTCACGAGCCGGGGCGACAGTTTCGTCTCGACCAACTTCCAAGAATTTGGATATCGGAGATCAACCGGTCGCAGGGGCCAATACCTGACGAAGTCGGCAACTGTCCAGCGGTCGAACTCACTTTCATGCCCATCTCAGATTGCGTGATATCGAGCGGTAAGCCATCAGCTAATGTATCGACCAGGTCCCGCCAGAGGATTACTCCTTTTTAGTTTGTCAGTCGCAGAGCCCCAGTACGACTGGTGGTAGAAAGCACACGGCCGGAATCTTGGCAGCGCTGTTCACACCCACTTCGTAAGCCTGGCCGATGGGCTCGGCGCCAGAGCACCAATGCTTGACCTGCTCCAGCTCTTGCTCGGCGGGTTGTTTCAGAGACGCTTGATCTCGATACCGCGTTTTCTCAGCACGTAGCCGATCTGGCGCGGGGTCAAACCGAGCAGGCGCGCCGCCTTTGCCTGCACCCAGCCACACTTTTCCATGGCAGCAATGACCGTATCGGCATCGGGCACCCTACCACGAGTCGTGGCAGGGCCTATCGGCGCTTGCCCGTCGCCGACGGGCGGGGCGGCACAGGCGGCGGAAGGCTCGATCGTAGTCGACTTCTCTGACGTCGGCTGTCCGTTCTTCCACAGCGCCGCGGCCAAGCACTGATCCGCGTAACAGGCAAAGTCAGTTCTGAGGATTGATGGACCCGTCGCCAGAACTGCCGTCCGTTGAACGCAGTTTTCGAGCTCTCGGATGTTACCTGGAAATTCGCAGTTCATTAGCACCTCAATCGCTTCGGGAGCGAAGGTCAGCGTGTGATCATTCTCAGTATTGAAATTCTTGAGAAACTGAGCGGCCAAGAGCGGAATATCACCTCGCCTTTCGCGCAATGCCGGCACGCGTAAAGTGACGACGTTGATGCGATAATAGAGGTCTTGCCGGAACTCCTTGCGTTGAACTGCCGTTTCCAAGTCCCTGTTCGTTGCGGCAATCACGCGAACATCAACTTTAATGGTGTGGTTGCTGCCGACGCGCTCAAACTCCTGCTCCTGCAGGACACGCAGCAGCTTAGCCTGGAACGAACCTGATATTTCGCCAATCTCGTCCAGAAACAATGTGCCTTTGTCGGCAGCCTCAAAGCGCCCCTTGCGCAAACTGCTCGCGTCGGTGAAGGCACCCTTCTCATGACCGAACAAGTCAGATTCCAGAAGCGTCTCGGTGAGCGCCGCGCAATTGACCTTGATGAAGGGCTGCTTGGCGCGAGGCGAGAGCTCGTGAATGGCTTTGGCAACCAGCTCCTTGCCGGTTCCGGATTCACCTCGCAACAGGACCGTAGTCTTCGCCTTGGCCACCTTGACAAGGTGCTCACGCAGCTTGCGCAGCGCCTGACTATCGCCAAGCATCTCCTTGCTGATCTTTTTACGTTCCATTTGGCAGCCCATCCCACTCCGCCACCCGCCGGTAGAACTGCACTGGACGGTGAGCTGTGTTGTATTTCGCCATCATCATTCTCGATCTCACCTTTGTTGCTTCGAAATTTCCGGCGCGCGGACCCCCTCGGCAAATGGCAATGGCGCCTGAGCATCGTTGTCTTTCACCAGGACGAGCGTCTTCTCCTCCGTGCGGGCGCCCGCAATATGCGCGCTTGTTTGCGCAGGCCTTTACTCGACCGGTCGCCGTTCTGTCCGGCTTCTGCCGCACCGCAGCCTGCAAACCCATCCTTGACAAGAAAGGAGGGGAGTCAATCGAGCTCTCCTTGCATTCGTGCAAGGAAAATTGTCAGTTTGATAGAATTCTATCAAAACGGCAGAAACGCCCCGCCCCCAATTTGGCTGTACCTGCGGCGTTCAGCTTACGTGACGACATGTGCGGACTTGTCCCAATTGCCGTCCGAGTTGTGCGGGAAACAGTAGCCGCTGCGCTGTTCGCTTCAACCGCGTGATGCCGCTGACAGTAGAGGCGGCGGCTCGTCGAGCGAGGCTTCATTGTTCGGCTACTAAAGCGGCTGTGCTTTGGTGGGAGTTGGTTTCGCCCAAGTTCTGGGCCTGGGGGCGTCTAGCCCGTTTCGCCGCACAGGCTCCTCCCACATCGTCGAGGCCGAGAAGGAGGGACCCCACAGCCCTCCCTGTATCACAATGCCCCGCCCCTCAAGCAGCTAGATACGACAGGTGACCTCGAATGAGGCGTCTTGCATGGCTTCTACACCTGCCTGAATGCCAGAACTGCGTTCGTACCGCCCATGGCGAAGGCGTTG
>NZ_JARTVT010000047.1:0-30454 GCF_029625685.1 Mesorhizobium sp. WSM4976 | reverse complement strand
GCTATCTGAGCCCCGTCGAGTTCGAGGAACAAGCTATGCTAGCTTAACCTCGTGTCCGAAAAACCGGCAGCAGGCCACGCGTCGCGATCCTTCGGATTCGTCCCATGCGCTTTAGGTCTTTTACGCATGTCTTTATCCCGAAAACCGGTTCCCACTTTCGGGAGACATGCTTTAGCGTAGCGCCCCGATATATTTCTCGTGGAAGCTCACATAGCCGGGCTCGACCACCTTGAGATGCCGCTCGATCAGCCGGTGGAATTCCGGCAACTGGTGGAACGGCACGCCGGGATAGGCGTGGTGCTCGGCATGATAAGGCATGTTCCAGGCGAGCTTGCGCACGAACCAGTTGGTCAGCGTCGTGCGGCTGTTTTCCAGCATGTTGGCGACGAGGGGGCAGCGGCCGTGCTCGGCCAGCAAATAAAGCCTCAGGAAAGGCTGGCCAAGCAGCGCCGGCACGATCCAGACAGTGAGCAGCGCCGACGCCTTGAACCAGACCGCGAGCGCCAGCAGGGCGACATAGAGGGCGATCATCGCCCGCGCCTCGGCCGTCACTTTCGGGAGGCCCTTTGGCGGCACGTAGCTGTCGCGGCAGCGCCCCATCGCGTTGGTGTGGAGCGTCTGAAAATGTCCCCGCCAAACCGGCAGGCCGGAGACGTGGACGATGTATTGCCGCCAGGTCTCAGGCTTCGGGAAGGCCAGTTCCGGATCGTTCTCCGGATCTTGGGTGAAGCGGTGATGAGCGAAATGGAAGTAGCGGAACCAGTCGGCCGGGAGCGCAATCGCCAGGCTGCAGAAGCGCGCGATCGCATCGTTCAACCACCGCGTTTCGAACGCCGTCCTGTGCACAGTCTCATGCAGCAGCGTGAACAGGAAAACGATCAGGATGCCCTGCGGCAGCATCAGGACCGGCCAGAACGGCACCTTGGCCGCGATCAGCGCGCCAAGTACGATGATCGCGCCGAGATGGAGGGCGAGCTGGACAAGGCCGGGCCCATCCGACTTGCCGGTCAGCCAACCGCGCTCCTCATTGGTCAGCGAGGCGATCACAGAGCGATGGTCGACGGCTTCGTCGTGGTCGATTGCGTTCATGCAGCCACCGTACCCAGAAAGAAACCTTTCGAAAAACGAGGATTTCTGTGAAATAGATAAGGTGAACTTATCTATGGATTGCGATGGTCGCCCTTCCCTCCTTGCGCGGACTTCAGGCTTTCGAAGCGGCGGCGCGCACAGGCAGCTTTGCCGCCGCGGCGGAGGAACTGTCGATCTCGGCAGCGGCCGTCAGCCAGCTGATCCGCACCGTCGAGGAGCAGATGGGGCGACAACTGTTCCACCGGATCAACCGGCGAGCCGTGCTGACCGAGGCCGGGGTGGAGATGCTGCCAAGGCTCACCGTGGCCTTCCGGGAAATCGGCAGCGTCGCGCGCGATGTCGGCGGCGGCGCGTTTCGACCGAGGCTCGTCGTTTCGGTGCCCCCTTCCATGGCGATGGGCTGGCTTTCGGAGCGGCTCGCCGGCTTCGTCGCATCTCATGGCGCCGCCGATATATCGCTCAGGGGCGACGACGATCCGGTGCCCTTCGATCATGAATTGATCGATATCCGGCTCTCTTACGGCCCGCACTACCGCGAACATCCGACCGAGGAGATCGTCAGGGACGCCGTCTATCCTGTCTGCGCGCCGACGCTGGCCCGAGCGACCAGATCCGACGGCCTTGCCGGCCTGCCGCTGATCCACACCGACTGGGGGCCGACGGGCGCATCCTTTCCAACCTGGCGCAACTGGTTCGAGGGGGCGGGAAGCGAGCCGGACTGTGCGACACAACGAGGTCTCTCCGCGAACTCGTCCCGAGCAGCGCTCGATCTCGCCATTTCAGGGCTGGGCGTGGCGCTGGCGCAAGGCATCTATTGCGCCCAGGCGCTGGAGGACGGCAAGCTGGTGCGGACCGCCGCGCATTCCCTGGAACTGCGCCAACCCTATTGCCTCACGATTCCTGAACGCTGCGCAAGACGCGATATCGTGGGCGCGTTCCGGGAATGGTTGGTCGAGGAATGCGTGCGCGCAGTCAGGTCTCCGGCGCTCGGTGCCCTGTCAACCTGACAACGGCAATCCGGGCACCTGCTCAAAGATGGCCGGCCAGCGCGGCGACCATATCCTTGCTCGTCGCCACCGGAACGATCTCGAACTCCACCAGGTCGTTCCACTCGATGGCCCAGCGCTGCAGGATCGTCACATCCTCGGCCTCCACCAGCATGAAGCAGCGGCTCATGTCGCCTGCGATCCAAGAGTGGTGGACAATGAGCTCGTCCGGCTTCAGCCGGCCCTTATCGCGAAAGCGGCGGTAGATCTCCTTGCGGTCCGCGCCGCGAAAGTCCTCGATCACGAAGAACAGCATGCTTCCCCTCGGTTTGAATGATTGGAATTGGGGAACTGAAGAATTGAAGAATTTTAGAACTGAGGAAAATGAAGAACTGAGGAACTGAGGAACCAAGGATATTAGGAAACGAGAAGCCGAGGAAGCGGTGACGGATGATTCCGCCAGACACTCTATTCTTCAATTCTTCAATTCCTCAGTCCTCCTCCCCCATCCCCTACTTCTCCGGCCTCTCCAGGCGCTCCAGGAACCATTGCGTCAGCCGCACCCAAAGCTCGTCCTTCTCGCCCGAATCCTCCCAGCCATGGTCGAGATTGGGATTGTCGTTGACCTCGATGACGAAGACCCCGTCCTTGGTCTCCTTGAGGTCGACGCCGTAGAGGCCGTCGCCGATGCATTTGGCCGCCTTGACCGCCGTCTCGACGACATGCGGCGGCGTCTGCTTCAGCGTGAACGTCTTGATTCCACCCTGGTCGGGCTTGCCGCTGGCCTTGTGGTTGACGATCTGCCAGTGCTTCTTCGCCATCAGGTAATGCACGGCAAAGAGCGGCTGGCCGCCGAGCACGCCGACGCGCCAGTCATATTCGGTCGGGATGAATTTCTGCGCGATCAGGAGATCGGAATCCTCAAGCCATTCGGTCGCGAGCTTGGTCAGCTCCGCCATGTTCTCGCATTTCTTGACGCCGCGCGAGAAGGACGAATCCGGGATCTTCAGCACCAGCGGAAAGCCAAGCGTCTGCGCAGCCACTTCGAAGTCGGAGGTGCCGGCAATCATCACCGTCGGCGGCACCGGCACCTTGTTGAAGGTCATCAACTCGTTGAGATAGACCTTGTTGGTGCAGCGGATCATCGACAGCGGGTCGTCGATCACCGGCATGCCTTCCTGCTGGGCGCGGCGCGCGAAGCGATAAGTGTGGTTGGAGATCGACGTCGTCTCGCGGATGAACAGCGCGTCGTAATTTGCGAGCTTGGCGAGATCCTTCCTGGTGATCGGCTCGACTTCCACGCCCATCTTCTCGGCGATCCTCGCCCAGTAGCGAAGCGAGGAGATCTCCGACGGCGGCAGTTCCTCGTGCGGGTCGACCAGCGTCGCGAACGTATAGCGCGCCGGCGTGCGGCCCTTGGTGTCGCGCCACTCGCGGTTGGTGTAGGTGTCCAGGCATTGCAGGAAGAACTCTTCCTCATCCTCGGTCATGCGGGCGAGCGGCAGGAAGCCGATCTTGCGGATCGAGGCCCATTCGGCGCTGTCCTTGATATGGACCTCGAGCGCCGGCGCGCGGAACCAGTCGAACAGAAGCCTGGTGAAGCGGTCCCAGACCTTGGACGGGCCGATGCCGAAGAAGATCGCGACCTTGGCCGGGAAAGTCCCGCCCAGGTCCTTGCGGCATTTGTTCAAGGCAAGCTCGAGCTCCGGCAGGGCGTGCTCGTAGAGCTTGCGCTCCGAGAGGTCGATCATGGTCTCGACGGTCGGGATGACCCGGTGGCCGCGCGAGCCGGCGAGTAGCGAGGCATAGTAGCCGCGGCTCTGGTAGCCGTAATTGTTGGACAGGTTGATCACCTTCGGCCGCTGGCCGCGGAACAGCGCCGGATGCGCGAGATAGTCGCGGTTGGTGATGATCTTGTGGGGCGTGGCCACCTGGTCGAGATCGTTCTGCCTGCCTGTCAGGATAACCCAGGTCATTGTCTCAGCGTTTTCCCAGAGTGATGGCGGCGCGCAGACCGTCGCGGCCGAATTGCGCCATGTTCATGAAGATGTCGTAGGGCACCGGAATGTTCGCGGCATCAAGGATCGTTTCCTGCCTCTCGTCCTCGACCCAGGGGTCGTGGATCAGGATATGATCGCCATCGTCACCGATGGCCAGCACCCAATGCGGCACCTTCTTGCCGAACATAAGGAAGCCGCTGACCAGCACCACCACCAGCTTGCCCTCGGCGAGGGCTTGGCGGATGTCGCCGATGCCGAACGGACGGTAGTTAACCGGGACGCCGTAAAGTTCGGCGCGGCGGCGGAAATCGACTTGGGCGAGCTCCATCACCCGGCGCTTGTCCTCGCTCCTCACCGACTGCAGGAACAGAGCGCCGTAGAAGGAGACGAATATCTCGGCGGCGAGGCCGCTCTCATAACCGGCGACTGCCAGGCCGAAAGGCTCGCAGCCGCCCGGACCCGACATCATGAAGACCGTGGTCGCCTCGCGCCACAGGCGGATTTCCATAACCGGATCGGGCACGAAGCCACGGTCGAAATTCGCCATCGCCATCATCAGGCAGCAGGGGCCGCAGGTAAACTCGCAGGTCTGCTGGTAGAACGGCACTTTGGTTGCCGTGGGCGTGTCGCCGCGCAGCGTCTTTTCGTAGCGTAGCGCCGTCGCGCCATCCTCGTAATAGTCGGGCTCGCGACCCAATTTCCGATAGCCGGCCTGTTCGTAGATATGGATGGCGCGATCATTGTCCTCGCGCACCTCGAGGCGCAGCAACAGACGGTCGTGCTCAAAGGCCGCCTCTTCGGCGGCCGCCAGCAGAAGCCGGCCGATGCCGAGGCGGCCGAAGAAGGGACCGACGGCGATGGAATAGAGCCGCGCCACGCCGCTGCCCTTGCGAAACAGCACCACCGCATAGCCGGCGACACGGCCCTCGTTCTCGGCCACCAGCATCTCGGCGGTTTCGCGTTCGATGAACTGGCGGAAGGAGCGGCGCGACAGCCTGTCGCCCGGAAAAACAGCCTTCTCGATGGCGGCGAGGTCATCGACGTCTGACGCGCGGGCCTTGCGGATCTCGGCAGGCATGCGGGCTTGGGAGAACCTCGATTGGGTTTAAGAAACGGCCCCGGTGGATGCGTCGCGAATACTGGCCGAAGCGCCAGTATTCATCAAGCGCTATCGCTCCTTGATTAGGGCCGAATTGTGACAATTTCCGCGGCGGCAGCAAAGGGCCAGTCGCTTGAACAGAATTGCTGTTCAAGCGACTGCCGGCGGCCGAAAAACGCAGCTGGTTCAGCTCGATATGCCGGCCACCAGCTGGCCATAGGCGCTCTTTGCGACGTCCGACAGGCGCTCCGGCGGCAATGAGCCGACGACCGCGCAGGCGTAGCCCTTGTCGAGCCAGTAGACTGCTTCCGGTCCGCCCGCCTCGGCCGCGTAGGTGCCCTTGGATGTCTCCGACGATTCGGCGGTGACATAGAGCGAGATGCGCTCGCCCTTGGCGTCCTCATAGAGCAGCATCGCCGCCTTGCCTTGGCCGCCGGCAGGCAACAGCCGGCCGCCGACGAGATCGAAGCCCTCGGCCGCAAGATCGGGCGCGACCAGCTTCAGCCCGACACGGTTCGACAGCCAGGTCTGGAGATGGTCCTTGTCGCTCGCAGGGACTTCAACGGCGTGGCGATTCTCGGCAGCGTAGGTGACATGGGCGGCGATCGCCTGCTCGGCGAGTCGATCGTCGCCGTCGCCGCGACGGGCGATGCTGTCGACACCGGCGACATAGCCGCCGAGGCCACCGACCGCGAGCATCACGGCCGCGGCAGCCGACAACCACCACCGCGAGCGCCAGGCCGATGCTCTTGCAGGCACCTCGCCAAGCACCACCTGCCGCAGCCTCGCCGGAACCGGCTCGTCCATCACGCCCGCGAAGGCGGCCCGCATGGCGGCGCGGTCAGCAATGTAGCGCGCGGACTTCGCCTTCATCTCGGGATTGGCCTCAAGCCAGGCGTCGTAAGCCATGTGCTCCTCGCCCGGCAATTCGCCGTCGAGGGCCATATGGATATCGCGTTCGGAAAAATCGCGGCGGGTCATTTCTCGACGATCCTTATCGAGCGGCGGCGCGATGTGTCGTCGAGCAATCCTCGCAATTCCTCGCGGCCGCGCGCGATGCGCGACATCAGCGTGCCGGCCGGCACCCCAAGGATGTTGGCGGCCTCGGCATAGGAAAAGCCCTCGATGGCGACCATCACCAGCGCCGCGCGGCGATCGGGGCTGATCGCCTGCAGGGCGTCCATGATCTCGCGCGAGGCGATGGTCTCGACCTGATCGGCGGGCGCGGCTTGGGCCTCACCGGCTTCGAGAGGCAGCATCGCCGCCTCGCCGCGCCGGTTGACCTTGCGCATCTGGTCGATGAACAAGTGATGCATGATCGTAAACAGCCACCTCCGGGGGCTTTCTCCAGTCTGCCAGTTGTCGAGCCGCACAAGCGCCCGCTCCAGGCAGTCCTGGACGAGGTCGTCGGCGGAATCGCGGTCGCGCAGCAGCGAGCGCGCATAGCGCCGCAACCGCGGTATCTCGCTCAGGATCGCTGCCTTCTTGTCGTCCATGACCGCTTGTTTCGTGGTCGCTTTCTATCCCGATAGAACGCGCCTTCCCGGCGCGGTGCAAGCAGTCAGCGCGAAGCGGCCGAACCGCTGCGATTACCCAAGCACGTGGATAACGCCGGCGCAGGCCGGCTTATTCCCGGCAATCGCGAGAAAGCCTACCTATCTCAAATCCGTGAGCAGGAAATCATTGCCTTTGTAGAGCAGCGGAGTGCCGAGAGCTTTCGCGCAGGCATAGGCAAAACAGTCACCCAAATTCAGGTCAGCTTGATGACCAACGGCTTTGCCATATTGAGCGCTGGCATCGATAGCACGCGAACCGATCTCGTCGCCGATCGGGACATTTTCCCCGCCAATTTCCACAATGAGTTGATCCACCAGATCGCGGGCTTTGAGGAGTGCTTCAGCGGTCGGCTTGCGGGAACCCGCGCCGGCTCGCGCCAAAGCCTGCGTCGCTTCAAAACGGACCATGGCAGAGACGTAGAAGTCGACAGGCCGGGAGAGTTGCTTGCATAACTCCTCCCAACCCGGTTCCTGGTTGAGAATTGCGACGATCACGGAAGCGTCGACAAACATCATTCTTCCCACATCTCATCGGTGAATATCTTCATATCGAAATCGGGATTGGGCAGACCGATCTTCTTCGCCTCCGCTTGAAGCCGCACAATCCGATCGCGCAGCGGTACCTTGGCACGATTGCGTTCCAGTTCGTGAATAAGGGCTGTCCGCACCGCCTCAGTCTTGCTCGGTGCGTTTGTTTCGCGCTGCAACTTGGCGGCCAGCGCATCCACTTCATCGTCACGTATGTAGAGAGGCATGCCAATATCCCTTTTCGGATATTCTAGATATACAACGATGAATATTCTTTCAAGAAATCTGCTTGGCGTCCCTCGCCGCCCGCGTCAGCAGCCGCTGATAGAACAGGCCGATGCCGATCAGCACGGCACCGAGGCCGATGAAGGAGAGCGCGCGCAGCACGCCTTCCAGTTCCGACATGTCGAAAAGGAAGACCTTCACCACCGCGACCGCGATCAGCACGGCGGAGGCGATGCGCAGCACCTGCGATTTCAGCCAGACGCCGGCGGTGAGCAGCGCCACGCCGATGACCAGCCACAGCGCCGAATAGGTGTAGGTCTCGAGCTGCCCAAGCCCGCTCCACAGGGCGATGAACTCGCCCTTGAACAGGCGGCGCACCGAGAGCGTGGCGTAGGCGAAGGCAAGCAACGCAGCGATCAGCGCCAGCATCGCCGCGTACCAACGTGGGCGCTTGTCGCGGACATAGAGCGCCAGCGCGCCGGCGGCGATGGCAGGCAGCAGGTAGGCGAGGAACAGAAGGTTGAAGACCGGGATCGTGCCTGTCGACTCGTCCGTCAGCAGCGGGTTTAGCACCACGAAATGCTGAATGGCGATGAGGCCCGCCGAGATCACGCCGGCGGCTATCGAGCCATAGCGCAGAACCGAGCTCGGCGAGCGCATGTCTATTGCGACCAGTATGGCGCCGGCGCCGAGCGCGATCAGCGTGTAGATCGCCTGCTCGGCAAGCGTGACCGCGCCGATGTCGATGACGCCGCCATGCATGGCGTGGCGCACCAGCATGGCGATGGTGAGCAGCGCGAACAGCGCCGAGGCCGCCTCCATGGCAAGGCGCGGCCGGCCGCTGGTGGTGCGGGCAAGTTGCCATGCGGCAAAGCCGAAGGCGAGCGCCGGCACGCCGTAGCCCGGCAGCAGCCAGTTGAAGACCGGCGTCCTGGACAGGAATTCAGCGCCGACGATGGTGGGATCGAAGGCGACGCGACCGAGCACCGCGACCGCCGCGCCCACCGCTATCCAGCCCAGCGCAGGGTAAGACCGCCAGCGCGTGGCCAACGCCGGCAGAATGGCGGCCGCGCCGAGCAGCACGGTCGTCCAGCCCGAGCCGAAGGCCATGTGCAGCATCAGCAAGCCGGCGACGCCCGCGCCGCCGAGCGCGAAGGACACGGCCGGACCGCCCGCCAGCGGCGGCTGCTCGGCGCGTGCGATCCACTCGCCGCCGACGGCAAAGACGAGCATCAGCAATAAGGCCGGCAGCGCATAGCCAAGGTCGCGGTCGATATCGCCGAAGGTCAGCCACAGGGCGGTCAGCACCACCAGCGGAGGAATGACGCCCCAAGCAGCCCAGCAAGCCGCGCGTGTCGAAGCGGTGGCGGCGAAGCGGCGCGCCGCCCAGAAGCCGGCGGCGAGGAAGACCAGGCCAAGCGCGATGCCGATGCGGAAAGTCAGTGCATCGGACGATGCCAAAGGTTGGGCGTCCAGCCCGACATCGAGCGCATCGGCGCCGATCGTGGCGGGCGGGATTATGCCGAGATAGATCAGCACGGCGGCGATGCCGGCGGCGAAGACCAGCGGAAGAGCGCGCGGCCGGTAGAGCGCCACCCCGACCAGCGCAGCCAAAAGGACCGCGCCATGCAAGGCATCGCCTGCGCTGGCAAAAGCCGGATCGACGGAAAGGCCCATCGCAGTCAGGGCGATGAAGAAGCCGGGCACGATCGACGGCCAGTCGAAGCCGCGCGCCGCACCTTCGCGGCCAGTAACCATGAAAAGGCCGAGCCAAACGAAGGCAAGCACTGCAAGGGTAGCAAGGCTGATGAACAGGACGGCAGCGAGGTTCACATCGGGTGCGTCCACCATGTAGAGAATAGTCCAGACGCCGGTGCCGACGAAAGCGGCCGCCATCAGCGCCTTCCAGTCGCGGAAGCGGGCGGTTGCAGCGCTCGCGGCGAGCACGATCGCCAGATAGACGAACAAGGCCCAGGGATTGGGCGCCTGCGAGGCCACCAGCGAGGGCGTGACCATGGCGCCGACGAGGCCAATGCCGGCCAGCGCCAGGCCATGCACCAGCGAAGCGACAATGGTCGCGACGCCGATGACGCCAAGCAGCGCGAAGGCAGTTGCGGGCCCGATGAAGCCGTAGATGCCGTGCGCCGCGTAGACCGTGCCGAACAGGATGAAGGCGCCGGCAGCCGTGAGGATCGAGGGGATATAGGCGCCGGCGGCACCCTGCACCGGCACCTTGAAGCCGGTGCGGCGTATGAATTCGGCGCCCCCAATCAGCGCCAGGCCGAGGATGCCGGCCATGGTCAGGCGCACGCCGGGGCCGAAAATGCCGGCCTCGATGGTGTAGCGGATCAGGAACAGGCCGCCCAGCGCCAGCGCGATGCCGCCGACCCAGACAGCCCAGCGCGTGCCCAGCGCCGTCTCGACATCGGTCTGCCGTGCCACCTTGGCGGCCGTGGGCTTCTCAGCCGCGGGCGCGTCGGCCACGGGTTGGAGTTGCGCCGGTTCGGACGGCTCGGCGGATCGCCCCTCGGCCGCCTGGGCCTTCGTCCAGGGTCCGGCCTCGGCCTCGCTTTCGACGACCTCGGGAGTCGCGACTCCCTCCTCGGTCATGGTCGTGCCGTCGGCCAACGGCGCGACAGGCGACGCGGCTACCTTGACCTCCTCGGAAAGACCTTGATGCGCGGCCGCCTTGGGCGCGGGCAGCGAAGCTCCCGACTGCACCAGGCCGCGCAGGACGCCGAGCTCGCGCTCGACCAGCGCGATGCGGTTCTGCTGTCGTGAAACGATGACGAAAAGAGCTATGACGGCGGCAATGGCGATCAGGCTGAAAAACATGGTGGTTCCCTCAAACCAGACCAGTCGTGGCCGACAAATGCTGCAACGAGACGACTGGCTCAAATCAGCTTCTCGCTGGCTGACAAGATCGAGCATGTTTCGTGATTGATTGCCAGCAACTTGCCTGGTTGTCCAATGGCAGGTCGCCGAGCCTGCCAGCATTGCGCGCGAGACTGCCTGACCTCTGCCACGAAATACCCGTGCTATTCTCGTGCGATCAAAGGATGCCGTGAGGTGACCGATGCCGCAGCGAAGTGCCGGCCTGCTGATCCACAGACACACAGGCGGTGTGTTCGAATTTCTGCTCGTCCATCCAGGCGGCCCGTTCTGGGCGCGAAAGGATGAAGGCGCGTGGTCGATCCCGAAGGGTTTGATCGGCGACAACGAGGATGAGCTCGAAGCCGCCAAACGGGAAACCGAGGAGGAGCTCGGCGTCGCCATTGACGGCGACTTCCAGCCGCTCGGCAGCTACAGGCAGCCGGGCGGCAAGATTGTGGTGGCGTGGAGCGTCGAGGCCGATGTCGACACAGACGCCATCAAGAGCAACATGTTCACCATTGAGTGGCCGCCGAAATCGGGGACTATGAAGGAATTTCCCGAGGTGGATCGAGCCGGCTGGTTTTCGCTGCCCGAAGCGGGCCTCAAGATCCTCAAGGGCCAGCGCGCCATGCTCGACGATTTCCTGGAACGGCGGGGCGCCGACTAGGCATCTGCCCCTCTATCCGGCCTCGCCGGCAACCGCCCTCATCGCCGCATGATGCCGGCGCAGCGCGGCGAGGAAGCCGGCGCGGGCGTCGGGCGGCTCCAAGCCGCGCGGCTCATAGACGTGGCGGGTGAAGAAGAAACCGCTCAGCCGGAAGGCGTCCTCAAGCGCCGCCGCGTCCGCTCGCAGGCCGGAGCCGCGCTGTAGGAAGGCGGGCAGCGCCAGCATCTTGTCGTGCCAGGCAGCACCCGCTTCGCGGGAGACGGCGCGGCCCGATTTCGGCGAGACATAGGCGAGGTCCTGCCTCGTGCCGGTCGCCGCGCATTGGCTGAGGTCAAGGCCGAAGCCCAATTCATCGAGGATGAGCAGCTCGAAGCGGGCCACCAACTCTCCGGCTGCGTCGGCGTCGCCCAGATGGGAAATCATCACGGCAAGCGCCTCGTAGAGGCCGCCATGGGCATCGCGCTCGGGCAGGAGCCTCAGATGCGCGGCCATGGTTTGCAGGCCGTAGACGGCAACCGCGCTATCCATCAGCCGCGCGGCGTTCATCTCGATCGCCTCGGCCTGAAAGATGCCGAGATGCTCGTCGAGCCGCGCCCGCCACAGAAGGTCTACACGGTTGCCGGGCTGCAGCACTGGCTGCTGCTTGCGCGAGCGCCCTCCCCGCACCAGGCCGAGATGGCGGCCATGGGCGCGCGTCATCACCTCGAGGATGGCGCTGGTTTCGCCATGCCTGCGAGTGCCGAGAACGATTCCTTCGTCGCGCCATTCCATGGGCGGAGCTTTTCACCCCTTGGGTGGCGAAATCAAGATTTCGGAACGCCGGGCAGATCTGTGGCGACATTCGCTGGTGCCGTGTCACGCCCATTTCCGGTGATCGGCGAGCACCTCGTCGATCACCTGACGCTGCCTATCTACCTCGGTCTGGTTGGCGTCGTGACCGGCCACGGTGATCAGCGCTTTCCACAGCGCCCAGCCGCGGCCGCTCGCCCAGGTGGCGTCGTCGACGTCGATTCGGGTGCGGAAGGCCTCGCGGCTGGCGCCTTCAAAGAAGGTCCAGGTGATCGCCAGATCGCAGGACGGGTCGCCGACGCCGGACGTGCCGAAATCGATGACAGCGCTCAAGCCGCCATCCTCGACCAGAAGGTTCCCCGAGGCGACGTCGCCATGGAACCAGACCGGCGGACCATGCGAGGTAGCGGCAAGTGCGGCTTCCCAGACGGTCGTGGCAGCTTGTGTGTCGATCCTGCCTTCCAGCGTGGCGATTGCCTGCCTTGCCTCGTCCTCATAAGCGGTCAGCGGCCCGCCGCGGTGGAAATTGTGCCGGCCGGGCGCGGGCCCGTCCGTCGGGTCGATGCCCCTCAAGGCGACGAGGAAATCGGCGAGCGAGAGCGCGAACGCGACGAGATCGGCGATGTGCGCGTTCTTCGCCGTCTCGCCCTCGATCCAGCGATAGACCGACCAACGCCAGGGGTAGATTTCGGCCGGCTCGCCCATGGCCAGCGGCGTCGGAATGGGGAGCGGCAGGAGGGGCGCCAATTTCGGCAGCCAGCGTTGCTCCTTCTCGACCTGCAGCGAATAGGTGGCCGCGCTTGGCAGCCTGACCGTCATCTCGTCGCCAAGACGGAAGGTGCGGTTGTCCCAGCCGCCGGAAGCGACCCGGCTGACCGGCAGATCCCGCCATTCAGGGAACTGCGCATCGACTAGCCGGCGTACGAGATCGGTGTCGATGCTCGGTTGCGGATCATCCATATCGTCGTCCCAAAGGCGCTTCGCGCTTTCGGGCGACAGGCATCAATGGGGAAACTCCAGCCCCATCTCGCGGTAGCGCTCCGGGTCATCGCCCCAGTTCTCGCGCACCTTCACGAACAGGAAGAGGTGCACCTTCTGTTCCAGGATCTCGGCGATTTCGGTGCGTGCCGCCTGGCCGATGGCGCGGATCGTCTCGCCCTTGTGGCCGAGCACGATCTTCTTCTGACTGTCGCGCTCGACATAGATGACCTGTTCGATGCGGACCGAGCCGTCCTTCTTTTCTTCCCATTTCTCGGTTTCGATATGCGAGGAATAGGGAAGCTCCTGGTGCAGCCTCAGATAGAGCTTTTCACGCGTGATCTCGGCCGCGAGCTGGCGCATCGGCAGGTCGGATATCTGGTCCTCCGGATAGTACCAGGGCCCCAACGGAAGTGTCTCGGCGAGATAGTCGAGCAGATCCTTGCAGCCGGAGCCGGTGAGCGCGGAGACCATGAAAGTGCGCTTGAACGGCACGCGTTCGTTCGCGGTCGCGGCCAGCGCGAGAAGCGTCTCGGGCTTGACGCGGTCGACCTTGTTGAGGACGAGCAGCATGGGCTGGCGGACGTCCTTCAGCCGATCGAGAATGGCATCGGCATCGCCCTTGATGCCGCGCTCCGCGTCGATCAGAAGCACCACGACATCGGCATCCTTGGCGCCGCCCCAGGCGGTCGTCACCATCGCGGTGTCCAGCCGCCGCTTCGGCTTGAAGATGCCGGGCGTGTCGACGAAGACGATCTGCGCGTTGTCATGCGTGGCGATGCCGCGCACGATGGCGCGGGTGGTCTGCACCTTATGCGTGACGATCGACACCTTGGCGCCGACCAGCTGATTGACCAGCGTCGACTTGCCGGCATTGGGAGCGCCGATCAGCGCGACGAAGCCGGAGCGCGTCGCGGGAACTTCAGGGGCTTCAATTTCTGTCATGCCGCGCTCCATACGCCCTCGCGCAGCAAAAGAGTAGCCGCCGCGGCCTGCTCGGCCTCGCGCTTGGAGCGGCCGCTGCCGATCGCGGGAGCAAAAGTGCCGACCTTGACGCTGACGGTGAACAGCGGATCGTGGTCCGGTCCCTCGCGGCCGTCGACCCGGTAGGCGGGGACGGCACCGGCGGCGGCCTGGTGCGCCCACTCCTGCAATTCGGTCTTGGCGTCGCGCCTAGCAGCGCCGATCGCCTGCGAGCGCGGCTGCCAGTAGCGGTGGATGAACGCACGGGCAACCTCGAGGCCACCATCCAGGTAAAGCACGGCAATCAGCGATTCCAGCGCATCGGCGCGCAGGTTGGTGCGCTTGCGCCCTTCGAGATTGCGCACATCGGAACCAGCGCGGATCAGCTCGGGCAAGCCGATCTCCTCGGCGATGTCGGAGAGCGCCTCGGCATTGACCAGCGCGTTGAGACGCAGCGAAAGCTCGCCCTCGGCGGCTTCGGGAAAGGCCGCGAGCAGCATGTCGGCGACGACAAGGCCGAGAACGCGGTCGCCCAGGAACTCGAAGCGTTCGTAGTCGACGCCGGCATGGGTCGAGCGCGCGCTGGCATGGGTCAGCGCGCGCTGCAGGCGCTGACGATCGGCGAAGGCATGGCCGGTACGCTCGACAAGCGCCTCGGCAAGGGCATCGGCGGTCAAACGCTTGCTGGCCGCCATCGCTCTAGTGGACGAAATGGAACAGGCGATCGGCACGCATCAGCGACGGCCACTTCCAAATCTCGAGCGGGCTTGCCTTGCCGGCGATCGAGAAGAAGATGAGATTGGCGCGACCGACCAGGTTCTCGGCAGGAACAAAGCCGACGGTGAAGCGGCTGTCGGAGGAATTGTCGCGGTTGTCGCCCATCATGAAGTAGTGGCCGGGCGGCACGGTCCATTCGCGGGTGTTGTCGCCGATCGAATTCGGGGTCAGGTCGAGCGTGTCGTAGCTGACACCGTTCGGGAGCGTCTCGCGATAGACGTCGACGGGCTGAGGCACTTCGGTGATGTCGGGATTTTCGATCTGGCCGGTCTTCACGCGCGGCACGCCGACGTCGTTGATGAAGAGCTGGCCGTTCTTCATCTGTATCTTGTCGCCGGGCAGGCCGATGACGCGCTTGATGTAGTCGACCGACGGGTCCGGCGGGAACTTGAACACCACCACGTCGCCGCGCTTGGGCTCCGAGCCCCAGATGCGGCCGGAAAAGAGATCGGGGCCGAACGGCAGCGAATAGCGCGAATAGCCGTAGGCCCATTTGGTGACGAAGAGATAGTCGCCTTCCAGCAGCGTCGGCCGCATCGAGCCCGACGGGATGGAGAAAGGCTGGAAAAGCAGCGTGCGGATGACGAGCGCGAGCAGCAGAGCCTGGATGATGACGGAAAAGGTTTCACCAAGCCCGCCGGATTTCTTCTGCGATTTTTCAGCCACGCTCATGTCGTCCTCGATTGTGCGATGTTGGTATAGAGTCTCGGCGCGCGCTGGGCAACGTCATGCCGCTCGTGGTCAGATGGAATCAATGTGGCGCTTGTTCGGCGGGCACCGCCTCGATGATCACAAAGGCTTGAGCAAGCGGAAAATCATCGGTTATGGTCAGATGGATCAGCGCGCGATGGCCCTTCGGCAATATCTTCTCCAGCCTGGCGGCGGCGCCGCCGGTCAGCGCCATGGTCGGCGCACCGCTCGGCAGGTTGATCACGCCCATGTCGCGCCAGAACACGCCCTCGGCCATGCCGGTGCCCAGCGCCTTGGCGCAGGCCTCCTTGGCGGCGAAGCGCTTGGCGTAGGAAGCCGCGCGGGCGGCCCGCCTTTCCGACTTGGCCTGCTCGACCTCGGTGTAGATGCGCTGGACGAAGCGCTGGCCGTGCCGCTCCAGCGATTTCTCGATGCGTCTGATGTCGATGAGGTCGCTGCCGATGCCGATGATCATTGCGCCGGCATTTCCCGTCCACCCTGCCGCGCTTTCTTCTCGGCATGCTCGGCCATGCGCTTCCTGCGCTGCTCGCGAAACACGGTCATGCCCCAGCGCGTGACGCCATAGAACAGGAGGCCGAAGACCAGGCCAAGCAGCACCGCGCCGATCAGCATCGGCTCCAAAACGGGCTGCCAGAGCTTGTCGAAGGAGAGCTTGTGCATCATTTCGCCGAGATGCTCGGGAGGCCCGTGCCTCGGCAGATGCTCACGCAGGATCAGTTTGCCGATTTCCCAGGACGCGCCCCACAACAGCGGGGCGGTCAGCGGATTGCCGAAAAACACCGCGCCAAGCGCCGCCGCGACCAGATTGCCGGCGATCACCCAGCAAAGCACCGCGGCAACCACGAAATGGACGCCAAGCGGGAAGAAGGACGCAAAAACACCCGCGGCGACGCCGGCGGCGACCGAATGTGGCGTCGACTTCAGCCGCAGGATGCGCTTGGAAAAATACTGCACGGAACGTGAGAACGAGCGGCGCGGCCATAGATAAGTACGCACCCGCTCAAGGAGGCCATCAGGCTCTCGGCGTCGAAAAAGCACTCTGTTCCAGTTCCCGGTCCAATGCGCTGCCCCTGCCCACCGGGACGCGCCACACATATCTTGCGCCTCCATGGCGCAGAAAGGCAACAAGACACTGATATAGCGACGGCAAGGCCGAACAACAACGAAACGCCGCCGCGATGGACTGCCGCAGGTCTAACAAGACCGCCATTCTGGCGAAACTGAGGAAAGAAAGACAACGTGCCCGCCCGCGCGATGACGGCGCCGGCGGATCGACTGATGAACCGCGCATCGGTTCAGCGGCCCTCACCTGATTGCAGCAGCGGTACAGCCAGCCAAACATCGCGTAGTCTGTCTTGAAAAGTCTTACGGCCGCCTGAAGCGGTCATGAGGGATTTCCGCGGTCGCCGTGATCTCGATCAACAGGTCGGGATGATAGAGGCGAACGACCTCCACAGTGGTCGTAACCGGAAATGGCTCAGCAAAAAACTGCTTGCGAATTTCTCCTGCGGCCATGAACTTCTGTATGTCCGTGGCGTACTGGGTCAAGGATATGATGTCGGCCATCGTGCCGCCAACGGACGCCAGAACGGCCTGAATATTCTCCAACGTTTTGCGGACCTGTGCCGGCATATCGTTCTTGCCGACGACTTGCCCTTCCTTGTCGAGCGAAACCTGTCCCTTGAGATGGACGATCTGGCCCACCCCTTGGATCTTCAGCATGGAAAAAGCGCCGAATGGCTGCCAGATTTCGGAGGGATTGAAGCTTGTCGCCATGTGAGCTTTCGAATTTGGTCTGGCCAAGTCTATGACCGGTATTCGCTGACCTCGACCAGATTGCCGTCCGGATCGCGGAAATAGACCGACATCATCGCACCGCGCGCGCCGGTGCGTTCGACCGGGCCGACTTCGATCGCCACGCCATTCGCCGCGAGGCTAGCCTGGACCTCTGCAAGCGGCACCGAAGCCACAAGGCAGAAGTCACCGGAACCGGCAGTTGGCGCCTTGGCCTTCGGCTCGAAAGTGCGGTCGACTTCATGCAGGTTGATCTTCTGCGAGCCGAACAAAAGCGCGGTCGGCCGGTTCGGCTCATCCAGGCGCCGCATGCCGAGCACACGCTCGTAGAAGTCGCAGGTCGCTTTGACCGAGCGGACCGTCAGCACGAAATGGTCGATGCCGGCTATCATCGCCAACTCGACACATGCCGCTGGCAAGGAGGTGCAAGCGGCGCGCTCAAGTGCTTGTTTTTGCACATCACGACGTCAGATGTTGCGGCTTCCAGGCTTAACGGCCGGGATGGCGGCGAGTTCCGGCGGCAGGCGGTCGGCGGGATAGGCCGGCACTTCATATTCGGCAAGTGCGATCAACGGCACGCCGACATCGGTCTTGCCGGCCGAGCGATCGATGATGCAGGCGGCCGCTACAACCTCGGCGCCAAGCTCGCGCAGGCAATCGATGGTCTCGCGGATCGAGAGGCCGGTGGTGACGATATCCTCGACGATGACGACGCGCGCGCCCTTGGCGATCTCGAAGCGGCGCAGCCTGAATTCGCCCCCTTCCCGCTCGACCCAGATCGCCGGCGCGCCGAGGTGGCGCGAGGTCTCATAGGCCGGAATCAGGCCGCCGATGGCCGGGCCGACGACATAGTCGATCCTGCCGGGCACCGCCTTGCGGATCTTCTCGGCCAGCGCCTTGCAGAGACGCTCGGTCTTGTCCGGATGCATGAACACGCGAGCCTTCTGCAGGAAGACCGGGCTGCGCAGGCCGGACGTCAGGATGAAATGTCCTTCGAGAACGGCGCCGGCCTCGCGGAAAATGCCCAGCACTTCGTCGGTGTTCATTTCGTTCCCCATTCAATCTTTCATTTAGCCGTTGACGCGCCGTGCGTCGCTGACGCTCGAATTGTCCTTGAGCTGCGACAACAGCCGGTTGAGGTGCTTCAGGTCCCAGACCTCGAGGTCGATGAGCATCTCGGTGAAATCGGGCGCCGTGCGTATCATCGACAGCGTGTGGATGTTGGCGTCGTTGGACGCCACCACCTGGGCGATGTCGGCCAACGAGCCCGGCGCATTTATGGCGGTGACCGATATACGGGCGGGAAAACGTTCCTTGGTGCGCTCGTCGATGTCCCAGCGCACGTCGATCCAGCGCTCGGGCTGGTCATCGAAAGCCTGCAGCGCCGGCGACTGGATCGGATAAATGGTGATGCCGGTTCCCGGCTGGATGATGCCGACGATGCGGTCGCCGGGCACGGCACCTTCCGGCGCGAAGCGTACCGGCAGGTCGCCGCGCACGCCGCGGATCGGCACGGCCCCGTCGCGAGGCTGGTCCTTGCCCTTTCGCGCGGCGCGTGTGCCCGGCATCTGGAACAGCATGCCGGCGGCGTTGCGGATCTTCGACCAGCCCTCCTCGCGCTGCTTGGGCGCCGCGACGGTGACGCGCTCGTCCTTATAATCGGGGAAGACCGCCTTCATGACGTCGGTGGAGCTCAGCTCGCCGCGGCCGACGGAGGCCAGCACGTCCTCGATATCCTTGCGCGCCAGACGGTGCAGAACCGGCTTCAGGCTCTCCTTGGTGAAGGTCTTGCCGGCGCGCTCGAAGGCGCGCTCCAGGATACGGGCGCCAAGGCCCGAATATTGCTTGCGGATCGCGTTCTTGGTGGCGCGGCGGATGGCGGCGCGCGCCTTGCCGGTGACCACTACCGATTCCCAGGCGGCGGGCGGCACCTGCGCCTTGGAGCGGATGATCTCGACCTCGTCGCCATTCTTCAATTCCGTCATCAGCGGCATGATGCGGCCATTGACCTTGGCGCCGACGCAGGTGTCGCCGACATCGGTGTGGACGGCATAGGCGAAGTCGATCGGTGTCGCGCCACGCGGCAGCGCGATCAGCATGCCCTTGGGCGTGAAGCAGAAGACCTGGTCCTGGAACAGCTCCAGCTTGGTGTTCTCGAGGAAATCCTCTGGATTGTCGCCCTCGGCCAGTTGCTCGATGGTGCGCCTGAGCCAGGCATAGGCGTTGGTCTCCTTGGAGATCGCGTGGCCGGCGCCGTTCATCTTGCCGCCTGTATCCTTGTAGATCGAATGGGCGGCGACGCCGTATTCGGCGATCTTGTTCATCTCTTTGGTGCGGATCTGCAATTCGACGCGCTGGCGCGACGGGCCGACGATGGTGGTGTGGATCGAGCGGTAGTCGTTCTGCTTGGGCGTCGAGATGTAGTCCTTGAAGCGGCCGGGCACCATCGACCAGGTGGTGTGGATGGCGCCAAGCGCGCGGTAGCAGTCGTCGACCGAATCGACGACGACACGGAAGCCGAAGATGTCGGAGAGCTGCTCGAAGGAGAGCGCCTTGGCCTCCATCTTGCGGAACACCGACCATGGCTTCTTCTGCCGGCTTTTCACGCTCGCCTTGATGGCGTGTTTCTCGAACAGGCCGGACAGCGCCGTCTCGATCTCCTGCAGGACGCCCTTGTTGCGCTCGAAAATCTCGGCAAGCCTCGCGGTGACGGCTCGATAGGCTTCCGGGTTGATGTAGCGGAAGGCGATTTCCTCCAGCTCCTCGCGCATGCCCTGCATGCCCATGCGCCCGGCCAAGGGGGCATAGATGTCCATCGTTTCCTCGGCGATGCGCAGGCGCTTGGACTCGGGCATATGGTCGAGCGTGCGCATGTTGTGCAGGCGGTCGGCGAGCTTGACGAGGAGAACGCGAATATCCTCGGAGATCGCGAGCAGCAGCTTGCGCAGGTTCTCGGCCTGCTCGGCCTTCTTGGAGACGAGGTCGAGCTTCTTCAGCTTGGTCAGGCCCTCGACCAGCTTGCCCATTTCGGGACCGAACAGCTCGTCGATCTCGGCCCTGGTCGCGGTCGTGTCCTCGATCGTGTCGTGCAGCAGGGCAACGGCGATGGTCGCCTCGTCCATATGCATCTCGGTGAGGATGGCCGCCACTTCCAGCGGATGCGAGAAATAGGGATCGCCCGAGGCACGCTTCTGGTGGCCATGCTTCTGCATGGCATAGACATAGGCCTTGTTGAGCAGCGCCTCGTTGACGTCAGGCTTGTAGCGCTGCACGCGCTCGACAAGCTCATACTGACGCATCATGGGCGGGATCTCGCGGTGCTGAAATGATTGATGCGCCGCACTGACGTGCGACGCATCCCATAGATAGCCACGAAACTTACGAGACGGAAGTGCCGGATTCTTGATCCAGGCGAACTCTGGAGCTTTTCAGAATACGCTCAACAACCAGCTGAGCAGAATTATCAAAAGCTCTTAGTAGTCGTCGCTCTTTTCCGGGGGTACCAGACCTTCGATGCCGGCGAGCAGGTCTTCCTCGCTCATGCGGTCGAAAGCGATGTTCTCCTCGGCGTCGTCGGCGTCGGCCGCGACGGCGGTCGCGCCGGTCTGATCGGTGATCGCCTCGCCCTCGGCCTCCGGCTCGTCAACCTCGACATGCTTCTGCAGCGAGTGGATCAGGTCTTCCTTGAGATCGTCGGGCGACAGCGTCTCCTCGGCGATCTCGCGCAGCGCGATGACCGGGTTCTTGTCATTGTCGCGCGGAACGGTGATCTGCGCGCCCTGGCTGATCTGGCGGGCGCGATGGCCGGCGAGCAGCACGAGTTCAAAACGGTTGTCGACCTTGTCGATGCAATCTTCAACGGTTACGCGGGCCATGGACTGCCCCTTTCATGCGATGGATTTGATGGAAAGCTGGCGCGCTCCATAACGCGGGCGCGGCCGAAATACAAGCTTTATGGCAGCGCGGGCGGCTTTGCCGCCTTTGCGCGGCTAATCGCTGGATCATGCCATGATACGTCTCACGTAGTCGCGATCACAATTGCTTGCAATGCCGGGCCGTGCCCTTGGATATCCATAAATTGCGCGTTATCTCGGATGTGACGGGTAGCAAACGCATTGTCGGACCCATTCGTCGACGCATTTTGACGACAGAAATTTTCGAAAGGGATGTTTTTCTATGTTCGATCCCCGTGAAAAGATCGCTCTTTTCATCGACGGCGCCAATCTCTACGCCACGTCGCGGGCGCTGGGCTTCGACATCGACTATCGCAAGCTTCTGTCGAGCTTCCAGAAGCGCGGTTATCTGCTGCGCGCTTATTATTACACCGCGCTGGTCGAGGATCAGGAGTATTCCTCGATCCGGCCGCTGATCGACTGGCTCGACTATAATGGCTTCAAGGTGGTGACCAAGCCCGCCAAGGAATTCACCGACTCGACCGGCCGCCGCAAGATCAAGGGCAACATGGACATCGAGCTGACCGTCGATGCGCTGGAGCTTGCCGACGTCGTCGACCATTATGTCATCTTCTCCGGCGACGGCGACTTCCGCACGCTGGTCGAGGCCCTGCAGCGGCGCGGCCGCAAGGTGTCCATCATTTCGACGATGGCTTCGCAGCCGCCGATGATTTCCGACGACCTGCGCCGCCAGGCCGACCATTTCATCGATCTGATGACGCTGAAGAGCGAGGTCGGCCGCGATCCGTCCGAGCGGCCGGTGCGCCGACCGGAACCCGCCGAAGTCGACGAGGACGATTATTGACGGGCGGCGGCCTTGAGCGCCGCACCCTCTCCGGAACCCAGCCGTGACTGCCCGCTCTGCCCGCGGCTGCATGATTTCATCGCCGCCTGGCGCGAACGCGAGCCGGGCTGGTTCAATGCACCGGTGCCGACGTTCCTGCCCCCCGAGGGCGAAAATTCCGTCCGGCTGCTGATCGTCGGGCTGGCGCCCGGGCTGCGCGGCGCCAACCGAACGGGGCGCCCCTTCACCGGCGACTACGCCGGCGACCTGCTCTACGGCACGATGATCGCGCAGGGCTTGGCGCGCGGCAAGTTCAAGGCAAGGCCGGACGACGGACTGGAGCTTGTCGGCACGGCAATCACCAATGCGGTGCGCTGCGTGCCGCCGGAAAACAAGCCGGTGGGCGCCGAGATCGCCACCTGCCGGACTTTTTTGAAACCCACCATCGCGCGCTTCCCCAACCTGCGCGCCATCCTCACGCTCGGTTCGATCGCGCATCAGTCGACGGTGCGGGCGCTGGGCGAGCGCGTCGCAGCCATTCCGTTCCGCCACGGCGGCAAGCAGGAAGCTGGCGGCATCGTGCTGTTTTCCAGCTATCACTGCTCGCGCTACAACACCAACACGGGTGTGCTGACGGAAGAGATGTTCGTCAGCGTGTTCAGTGAGATTGCGGCGTTCCTGAGGAATTAGGGGGCGGAGCGAACAGCTCGGCCAGCGTCTCGCGGCCGCCCTTCAGAACGTTGAGATCGACATCGCCTTCGATGCCGTCGACGCGGCCCATATTGTGATACTGCCAATAGATCCAGTCCCTCTCACTCGGCCTGGTCTCCAATGAACGCAGCCAGCGCCGGCGCGCGATGATGGTTGCCGAGTAGGCGTCGGCCGCCTCGTCAGTCAAATAGAGGATTGCCTGCTTGCCGAACGCCGTCTCGACCGGGCCGAGGAATGCGGCAAGCTCGGTGTTCAACTGCTCGGGCGAGGGTCGCTGGGGGCAGTTGCCGCCGAATTCGATATCGACCACCGGCGGCAAAAGCCGCTCGCCGCGCGGCACCACGGCGATGAAATTCTTCGCCTGGTCGGCGCCGGGCCGGCAGAAGGTGAAGAAATGATAGGCGCCGACCGCCAGGCCGGCCGCACGGGCTTCGCGTAGGTTAGCAGCAAACAGTGTGTCGACATGGGTGCCGCCTTCCGTCGCCTTGATGATGGCGAAGGCGACATCGTCGGCAGCGACGCGCCGCCAGTCGATGGTCGCCTGATGATGCGAAACGTCGATGCCCCTGATCGGAAACTCGGCGCGGTCCAGTGAAAAGCCACGGAACCAGAAATAGGCGCCTGCCGCGACGGCACAGGCGACAACCACCCCGGCAAGGCTCCAGAAAACGATCCGCTTCCTCAAGACCGCCCCCCCGTCAGAAGATGAGATTGCGCCGGACGAAAGAGTCGGCCAGTGGCTTTTTTCAGGCGGTCGGTTTCTGCCGCCTGGCCGCGGCTCAGCCACGCTCCTTCAGCAGCCGGCCCTTCTCGCGCGACCAGTCGCGCTGCTTTTCGGTCTCGCGCTTGTCGTGCAATTTCTTGCCGCGGGCGATCGCGAGCAGCAGCTTGGCGCGGCCGCGGTCGTTGAAATAGATCTTGAGCGGCACCAGCGTCATGCCCTCGCGCTCGACGCTTTGCGAGAGCTTGGCCATCTCGCGCTTCGAGACAAGCAATTTGCGGCGCCGGCGCGGCTCGTGGTTGAAGCGGTTGGCTTGCAGATATTCCGGCAGATAGGAATTGATCAGCCAGATCTCGCCGCCCTCGGCCGAGGCGTAGCTCTCCTGGATGTTGGCCTGGCCCTGGCGCAGCGACTTGACCTCGGTGCCGGTTAGCACCAAGCCGGTCTCGATTGTGTCGAGCACCTCGTAGGAAAAGCGCGCCTTGCGGTTTTCGGCGACCGTCCTGTTGTTGGGGTCGGCTTTCTTGACTTGATTCATAATGCGGAGAGGTGGCGCCTCATTCCTAATTAATCAAGCCGGCGTGCTTCATCGCCTGATCGATCTTTTCAGCCGTCGCGGCCTCGACCGTCACCAGCGGCGAGCGCACCACGTTCTCGACCTTGCCCAACTTCGACAACGCGTATTTCGACCCGGAAACGCCAGGCTCAATGAAGATCGCCTTGTGCAGCGGCAAGAGCCGGTCCTGCAGCTCGAGCGCCTTGGCGCTGTCGCCGGAGAGCGTCGCTTGCTGGAATTCGGCGCAGAGCCGTGGCGCGACATTCGATGTCACCGAAATGCAGCCGACGCCGCCATGGGCGTTGAAGCCGAGGGCCGAAGCATCCTCGCCGGATAGCTGGATGAACTCCTTGCCGCAGGTCATGCGCTGCTCGGAGACGCGCTCGACCTTGCCGGTCGCGTCCTTGACGCCGACGATGTTCTTGAAGTCGTGGGCCAGGCGGCCCATCGTCTCTGGCGTCATGTCGATCACCGAGCGTGGTGGGATGTTGTAGATGATGATCGGCAGCCTGGTCGCCCGGGCGACAGCCGCGAAATGCTCATAAAGGCCGCGCTGCGTGGGCTTGTTGTAGTAAGGCGTGACCACGAGGGCAGCGTCGGCGCCGGCCTTTTCGGCATATTGCACCAGCCCGACCGCTTCCTCGGTGTTGTTGGAGCCTGCGCCTGCAACGACCGGCACCCTGCCCTTAGCCACCTCGATGCAGACCTTAACGACCTGGCGGTGCTCGTCATGCGACAGCGTCGGCGACTCGCCGGTGGTGCCGACCGGAACGAGGCCCTTGGTGCCCTCCGCGATCTGCCATTCGACGAAGGCGCGAAAGGCTTTCTCGTCGAAACGCCCGCTCTTTTCGAACGGTGTGACGAGCGCGGTGAGCGAGCCTCTCAGCATATCTTCCAAACTCCTTGGAACTCTCGGGAACGTATCAGGTTTGTCGGTCGGGTTACTTGCGCGCCTTCTAACCGAAAGCGAAGCCGCGCACCATAGTCTCGACACGGTTTAGCGGCAAGCATCGGCGTAATGCCAGCAAGCGCTATTCGAACGGCCTCGATAACCTTTTGTTTACGAGCCCTTCACGACCTAAGTTTAGGCTCCGCATCGGGTTCTCTAGTGCCCGCGCCTGCTGACGATGTGCTAGGATTGCAACCATGCCGACGAGGCGGCCTCATCTCTTCGCGCTTTTGGGCGCGATCGTCGCGCTGACGCCCACCGTGGCGATCGGTGGCAGCGTCGACGCGCGCGCGACGGCTTCCATCCCGGCGCCGGACGTGCCTCAAGCGCCTGGCCAGATGCCGGCCGTCCCACCCACCGACATCGCGCAACTGAAGAGTGGCCTCGACGCGCTTGCCGCCAACAACATTGCCGGCGCGCGCAATGCACGCGACACGCTGCCCGCCACTTCGCTCGACCGGCACATCCTGGCCTGGGCGATCGCGCTCTATGGCGGCGACCAGGTGCCGAGCGGCGAGATTGCCGATGCCGCCAAGATGCTCCCCGGGTGGCCGGGCACGATCGCGCTGCGCAGGAACAGCGAGCGCGCGCTCTATCGCGAGAACCCGCCGCCGCAGGTGGTGGTGCAGGCCTTCGGCCGGAGCCAGCCGCTGACGCCGGAGGGAATCATCATCCTTGCCCGCTCGCAGGTGGCGCTTGGCAACTTGGCGGCGGCGCGCGCAGCGCTGGTGCCGTTCTGGCGCAGCGAGAAGCTGGAAGCCAAGGATGAGAACGCCATCATCAAGGAGTTCGGCATGCTGATCCCGGCGGCCGACCATCGCTACCGCATGGAGCGCATGTTCTATGCCGACCGGCCGTCCTCGGCCCTGCGCGTCGCCGGCCTCGCCGGCGCGCAGCCCCTGGCGGATGCCTGGGCCGCGGCCGACAAGGGCGACAAGAACACCGCAAAACTGTTGAAGGCGGTGCCCGCGGCGCAGCGCTCGGCCGGCTATTTCTTCGCCGAGGCGGAATATCTGCGCAAGCAGCAGAAATTCGCCGATGCCGCTGCTGTCGTGATGAAGGCGCCGACCGATCGCGATTCGCTGGTCGACCCCGATGCCTGGTGGGTGGAACGGCGTGTGCTCTCGCGCGAGCTGGTCGATCAGGGCGACATGAAGACCGCCTACAAAATCGTCTCCCTGCATGCAGCCGAAAGCCCGGCCAATGCCGCCGAGGCCGAGTTCCATGCCGGCTGGTACGCGCTGCGCGGCCTGAACGATCCGGCGACCGCCGCCACCCACTTCAAGCGCATCGCCGAGCTCGCGCAGGGACCGGTGTCGCTGTCACGCGCCTATTACTGGCTCGGCCGAACCGCGGAAGTCGGCGGTCCAGGGAGCGCCAAGGATTATTTCACGCGCGCGGCCAGCTACGGCACGACCTTCTATGGCCAACTCGCCGGCGAGCGCGTGGGGTTGAGGGCACTCAACATCGCCTATCCGAAACCGAGTGCGGCCGACCGCCAGAGCTTCGACGGCCGCGAGGCGGTGAGCGCGATCAAGCGACTGCAAGAGGCGGGCTACGATCGCTATGCCGAGACGCTCTATCGCGACCTTGCCGGCCAATTGACCAGCCCGGGAGAGCTGGCGCTGCTTGCGGTGCTGGCGGAAAAGCAGGGCAATCATTTCATGGCGCTGAAAGTCGGCAAGATCGCCGCCCAGCGCGGCATCGATGTCGGTGCGCTGTCGCATCCGCTGGGTGTCATTCCCGATTCGGCCAACATTTCCGGGTCCGGCAAGGCGCTCGCCTACGCTATTGCCCGCCAGGAAAGCGAATTCAATGTGGGCGCCGTTTCCAGTGCCGGCGCGCGCGGCCTGCTGCAGTTGATGCCGGGCACCGCCAAGCAGCTGGCGAAGAAGGCCGGCATGAGTTTCTCGCAGGCGCGGCTGACAAGCGATGCCGGCTACAACGCGACGCTTGGCTCGGCTTTCCTCGGCGAGCAGCTCGACCGCTTCGGCGGCTCCTATGTGCTGACCTTCGCCGGCTACAATGCCGGCCCCAATCGCGCCGCACAGTGGGTGGCGAAATACGGCGACCCGCGCGGCAAGGACGTGGATGCGGTCGTCGACTGGATAGAGCGGATTCCGTACACGGAAACAAGAAGTTACGTGCAGCGCGTGATGGAGAATTACGAGGTCTACAAGATGCGTATTTCGGGCAAGTACGACATCGTGGGAGACCTTGTGAACGGACGGAGCTGAGGCGTTCTTCCTTCTCACGCTGCCGAGAAGGGAAGGTCTTCCCCATTTGACGATCCCTGCCCTCGCCTGTAGCTGTCGGTCACCAGCGAGGAGCGGCATTGCCATGGCGAACGAAGGTTTCTCCGACTTCTTCTATTCCGCGCCCGACGGCTTGAAGCTCCATGCCCGGGTCTATGGCGAAACAAACGACAGCGGCTGGCCGGTCGTATGCCTGCCGGGCCTCACCCGCAATGCCCGCGACTTCCATGAACTGGCGCTCCATCTTTCCATCAAGTCAGAGAGCCCCCGCAAGGTCATCGCGTTCGACTACCGCGGCCGCGGCCAATCGGACTACGATCCCGATATCGGCCACTATAATGTCGGGGTCGAAGCCGGTGACGTGCTTGCCGGGATGTCGGCGCTCGACATCGAGCAGGCAGCCTTCGTCGGCACGTCGCGCGGCGGCCTGATCATCCATGCGCTTGGCGCGCTGAAGTCGGCAGCGCTGAAAGCCATCGTGCTGAACGACATCGGCCCGGTGATCGAGACGGCAGGCTTGATCCATATCCGCTCCTATCTCGACCGTGCGCCGAAACCGAAGACTTTCGCCGAGGCGGTGGATGCCCAGCGGCGCGTGCATGGCGCCGATTTCCCGGCGCTCACCGACGCCGACTGGGCGCGGATGGTCCGGGCGATCTGCCGCGAGACGGAGGCCGGCTGGGTGCCGGATTTCGATCCGGCCCTGATCGACACGCTGGCCGGCGCCGACTTCTCGAAGCCTTTGCCGGATCTGTGGCCGCAGTTCGACGCACTTGCCGCCGAGCCGCTGCTTGCCATCCGCGGCGCAAACTCGAAACTTCTGTCCGTGGCGACACTTGAGGAGATGCGCAGGCGTCATCCCGGAATGGAATCGGCCACCGTCGAGGGGCAAGGCCATGCGCCCTTCCTCGAGACCGACGGCGTGCGGGAGAAGATAGCGGCGTTTCTCGACCAGGCCGAAAATCAGGTTGAGCGAAAGTAAAACCCGAGACTAAATCAGCCCCGGCTCTGCCATTAGAATATAGATTGGGCTCGCTGACGGGACCCGTTCCGACCAGCCTATTCGCCTTTCGAGTGCTTGCGGCGTGCCTTGGCCGGCTCCGGCCGCTTCGCTTTGCGAGACGACGGGGTGGAAGTCGGCGTGGTAAGGGGCGAGGCAAACACGGAGCTCTCCGCCGAGCCCGGCGACGATTCTTGACTGCGAGGCCTCTCGAGAACGGTAACGCAGCCGTCGAGGTCGTTGGTGGCCAAATGAGCGTAACGCATGGTCATCGACAGCGTCTGGTGGCCCAACCACATCTGCACGCGCCTTATGTCGATGCCGCCCTGGACGAGACGCGAAGCGCAAGTGTGGCGCAGGATATGCGGCACCACCTGCTCATCGGCGCCGAGACCGACTTCCGTCTTCGCCTCGTTCCAGATCGAGCGGTACTGCGCCTGAGTGAGCTTGGTGAATGGGCCCTTCGGCCGACGTCCTTCCGTATTCGACGGCAGCTTGATCACCTCCTTGACCCGTTCGGTCATCGGAATGGTGCGGCTGCGGCCGGATTTGGTGATCCAAAAGGAGACGCGATGTTCCTGAATGTCGTTCCAGATAAGGCCGAGCGCCTCGCCGAGGCGGCAGCCGGTATCGACCAGGAAGACGGAAAGCCGGTAGGCATCCTCGCTGCGGCTCCTGATCGCCGCGAACAGCCTTGCCTCTTCGTCCCTCTCGAGGAAACGAATCCGCCCCGCCCGTTCCTTCTGGCGGCGAAACTCGGGCAGGCTGTGGATATCTCCCATCTTATGCGCCTTACGCAGCAATTTGCTGAGGGCAGCCATCTTGCGATTGATGGTTGCATTGCTGTTACCGCGCTGGCGCAATGTACCGATAAGATTGTCCAGGGTGTTCTGGTCAAAGGTGCTGAAACGCTCTCCCAGAAGGATCTCGTCTATTTCACCGATGAAAGAGCTGACATTGTATTTATGCCGCCCATCATCCCAGAGTATATCTCGATAAGCTGCGAAAAGCTCCCCGATCCGATACGACTTTACTTCTCTGATCTTGTTGTATGTGTATCGAAAGTTCGAATTCTGAGAAGAAAATACCGCAAAATGACCAGAGGGCTCACCCTCTTGAACCGCTTCGTTCGACATTTTAGCCACATCCCACTGTGGTTAAGGGGCCAGCCCTAACCGTTCGGAGATGTCCTTTCAAGAGTTTTCGTGTCTGGTGGCCGATCCCATCCGCCGGAGCGGATCCCACAAAATCATCCGACAGACCCAATCAGCTTATCGTTTCACCCCCATCCTTTCGTTTGCGTTGCGACCAACCGCGGAAAAAAAGGCCCGGGCGTGGAGACGCCCGGGCCGGATTTCACGTGTGTATTGAACCAGCCCTTAGAAGTCGCGCTGGAAGCGGAGGATACCGCCGACGCTGTTCTTCTTGTTGGCATTGGTCCAGTTACCGAACACATTCGGGTCACCGAAGTGGCCGTAGTGGTCATAGTCAACTTCAGCCGTGACCGTGAAGCCCGGGACGGCAGTGTAGGCAACGTTAGCCGCCACACCGTAGTTCTTATCCTGGTCACCCGACACCTGGAGGTTGAACGCGGTCTTCTCGTTGAACTTGTAGGTGCCGCCAGCCCAGAACGCCCAGTGACCGCCCCACTGCTTGTAGAAGTCACGACCGTTGGCGAAGTCAACCGTATGCCTGTCGGAGCCGTAGCCGAACATGCCGAACAGCGACAGCTCGCTCGTGACATTGAAGTCGGCGCGAATCTTGCCGGCCCACTCTTCGTAGGTGCTGTCATAGGCAGCAACGCCGGTGATGGCGCCCCAGCCCTGCGTGTACTTCACGCCGCCGACGACATGCGGAACATAGCTGTCGATCGTGCCACGGTAGCCATTGCCGGTGCCCGAGCCCTCTTCGAGCGAGACCACAGCCGAGAAGCCGTTGCCAGCGTCAAAGTAGTACTGCACGACGTTGGTGTCGAAGTCGCCATAGGGAACGATCGTGTCCTGGATGACGTTGCCGGCGTAGCCGATGAACGTGTTGAAGGCCGATTCGTCCTTACCGACGCGGAGACCACCGAGTTGGATCCAGGCGAAGTTCAGCGAAACACCCGAATTGTGGGCCGGGTTGGTATTTGCAGACCCGTCGCTTCCGCCGCTCCAGCCGCTGCCGTTGCCGAAGTTGAAGCGAGTTTCGGTATAGGTCTTCAACGTGCCGAGCTCGGTTTCCTGGCCGGTCCAGGTCTTCAGGGTGAAGCGGGCGTTCTTCTTCCAAGTGCCCTGCTCTTTGCCGTTCAGCGCATCTATGCTCTTCGCACCGTCGAACGAGCCGACGTCGCCGAGGCCGATGTCATAGCGAACGTAGCCGCCGATGCGCAGGCAGGTCTCGGTGCCCGGGATGTAGAAGTAGCCGGCGCCATAGACGTCGCAGATCTTGACGTATTCGGCCGGTTCCGGCTCGGCGACGGTCACCGCGTCGGCGGCGCGAGCACCGGA
>NZ_JARTVT010000046.1:0-31610 GCF_029625685.1 Mesorhizobium sp. WSM4976 | reverse complement strand
AAAGCCCCGGAGAGTCAATGGCGGGAGATGGCTGCGCAGCTGGTACGGTCATACACCGGCCAGAGAGATGTTGATCCGCAAATGCTGGAATGGATCATCCCGGAAGCAGGGTTAAGCCCCTCAGTCGCCGGGGCTTGCTGCAATGTCCCGGACTAACCTGCAGGAGACCTCACTCGCAATGCCGGCTCGGTGCGTCTGGGAAAGCTTCATCGATTTTGCCGTGAAAAGCACTTGCCAGCGCGCTAAAGAACGCTCGCTACTTGGACGCGCTTTCGTGAACCTGGACGGTCACCACGTATTTCCAAAGCGTGCCGGAAGGCAATGGCGCTCACGTCGCATTTGTGCCGCGACGGGCCGTTCGAGTTGATGACGATTTTGGCCTGTTCCAGCGAGAGGCCGTGCTTTGCAGCCAGTTCGGCAGGGTCGTATGTTTCGTTCCACCCCCGCGCGGTGTTCCTGCCCTGCATGATAATCTCCACTGTCCGTGCTGAAAACGTGAGCACTCCAGAAAAGTTGCACGCTGGAGCGTCGGCGATCGTCGGAACCTTACTGTGGACGGGAACATTACTGCTCCATGTTCAATGATAACGAAACCCTGATTGTCGAGACGTGCTTGATGGTAGCCGTGCCGGTGTCGGTCGGCCTGGCCGTTCTATCGGCCGTACTGTTCTACTGATCGCCTGGAGAGTCCTCATGACCCACTACCCGCGCAGTACAGCAAGCATCGGCGGCCATCCGATTCATCCGATGCTGATCCCCTTTCCAATCGCGTCCTTCGTCGCTACGTTCTTTTGCGACTTGATCTTCTGGCGAACCGGCAATCCGGGCTGGGTCAGCGGCTCCGTCTGGCTTCTCGGGGCGGGCCTAGTAATGGCGGCCTTGGCCGCCATTGCCGGCCTGACAGATGTGCTGGGCGACGATCAAGTCCGCAACCTGCGAGATGCGTGGCTGCACGCGGGCGGCAACGTGCTGGTCGTTATCATCGAACTCTACAACTGGTATTCCCGATACGCCCACGGCGATGCTGCGGTGGTCCCCGTTGGCCTCGTGCTTTCCCTTATTGTGGTCCTCATCCTTCTGTTCACGGGGTGGAAGGGCTGGGAAATGGTCTATCGGCATCACGTGGGAGTGGCAGACAGTCCCGAAGGTCGGCGCTGACGCCTCCAACATTGAACGCAAGTTCGAGCCGCATCGCGTGATGATGACAATTACTAACGAATGTAGTTCCGCCATGGAACCTTTGTGCCGGACCGTGAGGGGGTCCCTAACGGACGTTAGCCGTTAGAAATCGCAGGAAGCCCGTCGCCTATGCCCACTAGCTGCGACTGCTTATTCTTAGCCGACACAAATTGTTAATGCGTGGCCTAGGCCCAAAGGCGCACAGTTTCTCTCTTTCTCGCAGCAACTCGGGGTAAGGGCCTGGCCTGCCTGCCCTAGATCCCCCGACTTCCCGCAGGCAGGGATCGTGTGCCTGCCAGTTCAACCTTGCCGGCCGGCCTTCCGGTAAAGCCGAAATCATGACGGCGCGCACCAAAACTGACGAAGATCAAAATCGACGCCGAAATCCCAATGCACTCAGTGCGCCTTATTTTTGCATGCTGGAGGATCGGTTTCCACATGACCATCATTGTGCTGCGGCAACTGCTGATGACCGAAATCCGCTGTCGGACCCCCTGGAAGTGCTGGAGGAAAACATTTTTCGAATCGGGAACAAGCTTTCGCACGTCAGGGCTGGCGGAGCGTCGTCCGCATCGGAGCAGCAGCACGTGGAAAATCTTCAAGAACTGCAGGAGATATTTGTCTCCAGGCGACAGTCTTTTTCCGGCGGAGCCGCAAGGCGGGGGAAGTTGCCACGCTCTCGGCGGTAATAAGGGCGCCAAGCGGCCGCCCTTCGCGGCGATGCGCCGTCGGCACGATCTGGAACTGATAACCGGGCAGACGCAGGGGGGTAGATCAGGCGCGCTATACCGACCTTTGTTTATGAAATCCAGCATCGATCATCTTCCCCCGCCAAAGCAGCGTGAGCTGACCAGGATCGTGGAGGTGCTGCTTGAGTAATTCGACGATGCGCTAAAGGGCGCAACGGCCGATTTCAAGAAGCCGCGGGCGCATTCCTATGCCCGCGGTGGCTGGGTCGACGAGCCGCAAGCCCGACGACGGAACTGGGCGAAATCAGTGGCGTCATCCAGGCCGCGGGCGTCTCGCCCTCGCAGGCGCCGATCGAGGCGATCCTCAAGCCGATCTGTCCCCCCTCAGGGGCGCACTCCAGATCGGGGGTCAGTTTTGGAAACGATGACGTAATTGCTGCCGTCGCTCCTTTGGACGAAGATTCGGCTGACGGCAAAAGGCCGCCGACCATTGAGATGGAGGAGGCCGCAGTGAAGCAATATGTAGGGCTGGATGTGTCGCAGAGGGAGACGAGCGTCTGCGTGGTCGACGATACTGGCAAGACGGTGTTCCAGGGAAAGGCGAAGTCCGATCCGGGAGCACTGACCGAGTTGCTCCGCAAACGCCCCCTCAAGCCGAGCGCATCGGATTTGAGACGGGCGCCATGTCCAGCTGGCTATGGCACGAGCTGAAAAGGGTCGGATTGCCGGTCGTCTGCCTTGATGCTCGGCATGCAAAGGCAGCGCTTTCAGTCCGAATGAACAAGAGCGATGAGAACGATGCCCGCGGCCTGGCCGAACTGGTTCGCGTCGGCTGGTATCGGGAAGTGAAGGTCAAGAGCGCAGAGGGTCAGGCCACCCGGTCCATGCTGGTCGCACGGTCAAGACTTGTCGAGATCCGTCGCGATCTCGAAAATCAGACACGGTCCATGCTGAAGGAATATGGGCTGCAGTTCAGTCGATCGATTGGGTCACAGTTCCGGCAAAAGGTTTGGGAACTGGTTGCTGACGGCCATCCGCTTCGGCCTTTGGTTCAGGCGCTTCTGTCTGTCCATGAGCAGGCCTGCTGTGAACAGGAGAAGCTTGATCGGCAGGTTCGGCATCTCGCTCGTGAAGACGAAACCACACGCCGGCTGATGACAGTCCCCGGCATCGGCGTGGTGACCGCGCTCACCTTCCGGCACACGATCGACGACCCTTCGCGCTTTCGCTCGGCCGCCAACGTAGGAGCCTATCTCGGCCTGACTCCGCGACGAAAGCAGTCCGGTGAAACGGATATCAATGGCCGCGTCTCACGCTGGGGCGATCGACTGTTGCGAACCTATCTCTACGAGGCGGCCAGCGTCCTCCTGCACCGGACGAAGAAATGGTCCACGTTGAAAGCCTGGGGGATGCGTCTGTCGAGGCGGATCGGCTTGAAGAAGGCAAAGGTGGCGGTCGCACGGAAGATCGCGGTTCTGCTTCATTGCATTTGGGTTGACGGCACCAGCTTCGAGTGGGGCTGCGAAAAGATGACATAACAGATCAGCACTCGATCCCAATCGCGGGTCCGTTTCCGGAACTCGTGATGTCCCCGCCGGGACGGTGGTTGCGGCGACCTCGGTCAAACGGCTGACAGCAGTTCATCTGCATCTCGTTGGAAACGTTGAGGCGCCCGACCCGAACATCATCATGAGGCACTCGACCTCGGAAAGGACCATGACCCCGGCGATGGCAGTGCGAGATCCGGATTGACAACTACCCGCAATTAAAGGGCCGTTTGACACAGAGTAGGCTTCAGGAGAAGGGCACGTCATTCCAGCTTACCATCGATGTGTACGCATACGCTCATCGCTTGCCGAGCACTGTTTGCGCAAAACAATGATGTCGAGCGCGGAGGTTGCTCTGTTACTTGGATTCGAGGATGCCAACTAGGCCGCGCGGCGCCTCAGAAGCGGCTGGAGCGCTCCTCGGGCTGGGGCGACTTCAAACCCTGGCAGGAGCATTCCGGATCGGCCGGAAGTCGTGCGGCGGTTTCCAGCGCGACCCGCGAGGCTGTCATGGACAGGCTCGGCAAGACATCGTCCTGCAGCAATTTCTGGCGATTGCGGTCCATATAGTCGTTGAAGCCCGCCGTGACGAACGCGCAAGGCACGAAACACGCGCCGATCTCGCGCGACAAGGTGGCCTCGGGGGCGATCGAATGGTTGAGCACATCCGCCCCCATGCTGCGAAATGCCAGTGCTTCGGCCGGGGTTGTCAGTCGCGGCCCGTAACAATGGGCGGCGACCAGTTGCTGTGCAATGCCGTGAACCCGGCATCCGGCCGGCCAATGGCGACGCGCCGTCTCGACCAGGACCGCCGCGCATCTCGGGCAAACAATCTGCTTGCCGGAACAGTCGAAGCTCTGGCGGCCAGGCAGAAGTGAAAACGGGGTCTGCGTCAGCTCGATGATGTCGGCGGGCACCACCATGTCGCCAGGCTTGATCGCCTTGTTGACGGCGCCGATCGTCGAGCAGGCAAGGACCTGCCGTACACCGGCCTGCATCAGTACCCAGAACGCGCGGCGGTGACAGGAATGGTCGATATGATCGCGTGGATTGCCGTGTGAGTACATGCAAAGCGCGCGTTTTGGTTGGCCTTCGAGGGTAATGGAGGCATCGAACTCGAGCAGCTTCCAGTTGTCCGTGCGACCGAACGGCGTTTCAAAGCTCATGTCCCGCCGCAAAGTGTGAACGCCGTCGACTTCGACATCCTCCGGGAATGCAAGCCCCCAGTTGGCCGAGCCGGTGATGATCGCCAGCCCCACCTTGGGGATGTCCGTTGCATGGCCGGCCAGATCGTCGCCAGGGTGAGGATCGATAGGCATGTTTACAGTCCCGGTCAGGTTTTTTGGCGAAAGGCCACGATCAGGACAACGGCCACGACCAGCGCGGTCCACAATGTCGAGATCGCCGCGATGGTGGGGTCGATCTGGTCGCGCAGCGACAGGAACATCAGCTTCGGCAGCGTGCTGTTGCGACCGCTGGCGACGAAGATCGAAATGACGGACTCGTCGAGCGAAGTCAGGAAGGCCATCAAGTTCGCTGACAACAGGCTGACCCGAAGTTGCGGCACGATGATCCCGCCGATGGCCCGAGGCCAGTTCGCACCGAGGCTGCGCGCCGCCTGAACCTGGTTCCAGTCAAAGCGGGCCAGAGCAGGCAACAACACGAAGCATGCAACCGGAATGGCCAGCACGACATGTCCGACCAGCACGCCGAACAGCGTGCCGACCAGGCGCTGCGCCGCCAGGACGAAGAAGAGACCGATCGCAAGCAGGATCCCCGGCACGATGGAGGGACTAAGCAGAACACCCTGAATGGTCGCGGCGGCCTTGCCGCCGAGCCTGTTCATCGAGATACAGGCCAGCAGCGCCGAGGGCACAGCGACCATCGCCGTCAGCGTCCCGAGGATCAGGCTCGTCTTCAGTGCGTCCATCCACGTCGCGGAGCCGAAGAAATTCTCGTACCAGCGCAACGAATAGGCATGCGGCGGAAACTCGAGGAGATCTGAGGCCGAAAAGGAGAGCGGCACGACCACCAGTGTCGGCAGCATCAGGAACATCAGCACTAACGTGGAAAAGCCCCAAAGCAGAATGCGGGCCAGCCTGTTGTCCTGATAGGAGTCAAGCATGGGCACCAGTCCTGTTTTGTGCCATCAGCCGCCGTGCCGCCACGAACATTACGCCGACCAGCGCCGTGACGACGAGGAGCAGGATGCCCAGCACGCTCGCAGAACCCCAGTCCTGAAAGGTGGACAGCGTGCGCTCGATGCGGATCGACAGAGGATTTACCTTGCCGCCGCCAAGCACCGCCGGCGTGATGAAAAAACCAATGGTGTAGATGAAGACGATCATCGAACCGGAGACGATGCCGCCGGCCGAAAGGGGCAGAATGACGGTGCGTATCACTTGCCCAAGCGTGGCTCCCATGCTCGCCGACGCGCGAACAAGGTCTGTTTCGATATCGCGCATCGCGGCATAAACGGGCAGCAGGAATAGCGGCAGCATGTAGTGAACCATGCCGATCAGCGTTCCGGTGAAGTTGTAGACGAGCGGCAGCGGCTCGGATGTCAGGCCTGACGCTGTCAAGGCCGCGTTGATCAGGCCGTCGCGCCGCAACAGCACAAGCCAGCCATAGGTGCGCACCAGAATGGAGGTCCATAATGGCAGCATGACAAACGCCATCAGCACATTCGCCACCCTCGGCCTGGCGCCGGCAAGAGCGAATGCCAAAGGTGTTCCGAGAAGTATGCAAGCAAAAAGCGTGCCGAGGGACAGCTCGAACGTTGTCACAAGCGCCAACCAGGTCAGACCGCTCGAAAGCACTTTCTCGTAGTTGCCGACCGTGTATTCCCCCGCGATGCTGAGGAAGGATTGCCGGATGATCCAAAGGATGGGCAGTATCGCCGCCAGTCCAACGACGAAAAGAGCCGGCAGTGAGAGCGAAAGGAAGAACCGCCGCTCGCGCCGCGCATCTGCGGCGAGCGCGGGATCGACGAGGACGGTCACCCTTTCGCTCCCGGTATCGCGTGAACTTTGTCTGCGGGCGCATATGCGGTCACCCGCTGACCGAGCCTAAGCTCGGCGCAGGCGCCGGCCAGCGCCGACGGGATAGAGACGAGAACCGCCTGCCCGGCGTCAGGCGCCAGTGTCAAAAGCCAGTTGTCGCCACGAAACGCCTTGGCGCGCAGTATCCCTTCGAGCGCTACTCCGTCTCGCCCTGCCAGCTTCGCATCCAGATGGAAGCTCTCCGCGCGGATCATCAGGGTCTCGCGTGAGGTAGCGGCGCCGTCGATCGCACGCACTGAGCCGGGGGGCATCATGTTGGCCTCGCCCATGAACTCCGCGACGAAGCGGGTCGACGGACGATCATAAACCCGCTGTGGCGTGCCGATCTGCTCGATACGGCCGGAGTTCATAACGACGACCCGGTCGGACATGGTCAACGCTTCACGCTGGTCATGTGTCACATAGATTGTTGTGATCCCCAGATCATCGTGCAGACGCCGTATCTCGTACTGCATGGTTTCGCGCAAATTCTTGTCGAGCGCCGAAAGCGGCTCGTCCATCAACATCACGCGCGGTTCGAAGACGATAGCCCGCGCCAACGCCACCCGCTGGCGCTGGCCACCGGACAGTGCGGCGATGTCGCGCTCCGACAGGCCTTCCAGCTTCACGCGGGCCAGGGCCTCGAGCGCCCGCCGCCGGGCCTCCGCTTTCGGCATCTTGCGCAGTGCCAGCGGGTACTCGACATTGGCCAGGACATTCATATGGGGAAACAGGGCGTAGTTCTGGAACACAATGCCGATATCGCGCTTGTTGGGAGCCAGGCGAGTGATATCGCGATCACCCAACCAGAGCCTGCCGGAATCCGGCCGGACAAAGCCGGCCAGAGCCATGAGCAGCGTGGTCTTTCCTGATCCAGACGGGCCGAGCAGCGTGAGAAATTCGCCAGCCCGAACGTCGAGCGAGACACCGTCCAGCGCGACGTAGGACCCGTAGACCTTGCGCACGCTGTCGATGGTGATCGGAAGCGACGACATCATGTCCTCAAACTTGATGAATTCGAGGCTCAGCGGCTCGTCATTTCATCGAAGGCCTTTTGCGCGGCCTCGCCGTTCTTGAGCCACCAGTCGGCATTGGAAAACACCGACGTACCAGCATTCTCGGGCGCGGTCGCAAGGGTCTTCAGGCGGTCCTGAGGAACGAGGCCGCCTTGATAGGCGGCAGGATTGACCGGTCCGTAGGCGATGAAATCGGTCAGCTTCGCCACGCGCGCGGGCTGCGTCATCGCCGCAATGAGTTTCATGGCCGCTTCCTTGTTCGGCGCTCCCTTCGGCACGCCGAGACAGTCCGTGCCGATGACAGAGCCCTTGAAGGTGTAGTCAACCGCGCCACCATCCGCTTTCACGGTTTGTGCCCGTCCGTTCCAGGTCACGACCAGATCCGCCTCGCCGTCCTTCAACAATTGCGCGGATTGGGCTCCCGAGGTCCACCAGACCGAGACATTCGGCTTGATCGCTTCAAGCCGCTTGATGGCGCGCCCCAGGCCTTCCGGTGTGCTGAGCACGGAGTAGACGTCCGCCGGCGCCACCCCATCTGAGAGCAGCGCGATCTCGATCAAGTCCTGCGCGTTTGCGCGCAGGGCGCGCCGGCCCGGAAATTTGGCGACATCCCAGAACTCAGCCCAGCTCTTCGGCGGATTCTCGCCGTAGGTTTTCGTGTTCCAGGACATGACAGTGCCATAGGAGTCGAACGGGTAGCAGTAGTCGGACCGTGCACCTACCGGCACGGCTTTGAGATCGATGATCTTGCCGTCGAGCGGCTCCAGCAGCGACTGCGCGGCCGCCTGTGCGCCTTCCGGCGAGCCAAGGTGGATGATGTCGGTGGTGACGGCTCCCGAAGTGACCTGCATCTTCACGGCGGCCAGGCCGTCGCTCTGCGTCTCCTCGCGAACATCATAGCCGAGTTCCTTTGCCGCGGGACCCCACATGGCTTTCTTCATGGCGTTTCCGTAGTCGCCGCCTGCGGTCGTGATCGTGACCGTTTGGGCGTAGACGGGCATGGAAGCAGCCGAGACTGCGATCGCTGTCAGCGAAATGCGTAATAGCCGGGACATGGTTTCTCCTCCAGGATTGACTCAAAATGTTGCCGGATGTGGGCTTTTTTTATAATTGTAACGTTACGATTAGCGTGAAACACCAAAGAGTCAAGCTGCTTTCACTCAGCCCACTCTCAGTTTCAGCGGGCTCGGATTTGACCCTCATGTCGAATCCGGTAACGTTACGATTTCAGCGAGAGTTAGCCGCGCATCCGCAAAGTTCAGGCGGCGATGTGGTGAACCAGGTCGGGCGCTATGGCCAATCTAAAACAGATCGCGGCGGAACTTTCCCTTTCCGTGACCACGGTATCGCGCGCCCTGAAAGATGGTCCGGAAGTGCATCCCTCGACCGTGGCACGCGTCAAGGAAGTGGCGAAGCGGGTCGGCTATGTTCCTAATCATCATGGCCGTGCGCTGAAGACTGGACAGACCCTGACGCTGACGGCGGTACTCCCCATGGAAACGCACGACTACCTGTCCGATCTGGCGAAGCTGCCTTTGATCGAAGGCATGACAATGGCGGCGCGGCAGGCCGGCTATAGCCTGTCCATATATTCCACTACCCCTGACGATGATCCTGTCGACAGCGTGCGGCGCCTGCTTCAAGCACGCAGCGCGGATGGTCTTATCATTACCCGCATGGCCTCAAGCGATCCGCGTGTGCCTCTGCTTTTGAATGAAGGCATTCCATTCGTCGCATTCGGAAGAACCGACCTGGACATCGCTTATCCCTATGTCGACATCGACAATGAAAAGATTGCCTACGAAGCCACGCGATGGCTCACGAGAAAAGGCTGCCGGCGCATAGCGCTGCAGCTTCTCGTGCCGAACGATCAGGCGAGCGCAATGCGCCTTGCAGGCTATGAAAGGGCGATGGCCGAGACCGGCATTCGGATCGACCCATCGCTGATCGGCCATGGCACGTTCACGATGGAATCTAGCGCTGCCTGGCTCGATCACTTGCTGGGATCGTCCAATCCGCCAACGGGATTGGCGTGCGCCAATGAACTCGGCCTTGTGGGGGCGCTGCAGGCTCTTGGAAGGCGGAGCCTGGTTCCGGGCCGCGATGTCCACATCGTCACCCGTGATAGCACGCGCCTGTCCCGCTTCCTGCCGGCCAAGATCGGGATTCATTCGGTGGACATGGCGGCCGTCGGGCGCAAACTCGTCGACATCCTGGAACGACGGATCGCGAATCCGTTGGCACCTGTCGAGGAGGTCCTATTACCAGGGGAATTCGACCCGGGCGAATAGCCCGTCAGCTCGCCGCCTGCTTCGCCCCAACGATCGGAAACTTGAAGAACCTGCAAAGCAAGCGTTTCAGGTTCGACGAAGGTCGAGCGCCATCAAAATGCACCGCCAGCGTGACCGCCGACTCCACTTGATCACCATCGCCTGGCAATGAAGCGTTCGGGGACCTTCTGAAACGCATTGCTGCGACGAAAGGCGCAAACCCGGCACAGATCACACTAGCTTGGCTGCTCGCCCAGCGGACCACTATCGTCCCGTTGCCTGGCACGAGCCTGAAATCTTATCGCGTAAAGCGAACGACTGAGCCAGCGCCGACGGCCTCGGCCGAGCCTTGCCTGCTTGAGACGTGTTGCCGGGAAACTGCCATTGCCTTCTTGTATCTATCGAGTGTTCAGCCGCCGCAGTTCGATAATTGCCGCGCTGTGGTCGAGATCGCCGTCGCCATGGTCCACGAGCCCGCGGAAAATCCGGTCGACCTCGGTTGCGACAGGCAGGGCCAGCCCGAGGGAGGCCGCGAGCGCTAGCGCCGTGCCGGTATCCTTGATCTGATATTTCGCCGGACCGCCGGGCACGAAATCGCCCTCGACCATGCGCCGTCCGTGGTGGCGGAACACCGTCGAGTCGGCAAAGCCGCCGAGCAGCGCCTCGCGTAGGCGCGCCGGGTCGGCGCCGCCGCGCTCTGCCAGAAGCAGCGCTTCGGCGACGGCGCAGATGTTGCTGGCGACGATCAGCTGGTTGGCGAGTTTTGCCAGGCTGCCGGCGCCGGCCGGACCGACATGCGTGACACGCCCCAGCGGAGCAAAGACGGGCTTCAGCGCGTCTATGGTGTCGGCTTCAGCGCCCGCCATGATGGCAAGCGTCCCTTCATCCGCGCCTTTCTCACCGCCGGAGACCGGAGCGTCGACGTAGCGGAGGCCCCTTTGCGCCGCCAGCTCCCCTTGCCTGCGCGCCGTCTCGACCGGGATGGAGCTCATCACCACAAGAGTCGAACCCGGCGCCATCGCATCGGCGGCGGCATTCGGACCGAACAGAACCTCATCGCAGATCGGTCCCGAGCTCAGCATCAAGACGACGACATCTGCGTCCCGAACCGCCTCGGCGGCTTCGGCGGCGACAGTGACGCCGAAGTGCAAGAGCGCTTCGGCCTTGCCCGGGCTGCGATTCCAGACCTTCACGGCAAAGCTGGCTTGCGCCAGCCGGCGGGCCATATGGCCACCCATGATGCCGGTCCCGATGAAGCCGATCCTGGTGACGCTCATTGCGGCGATCGCTGCCGGATCAGGCGTTTCTGAGAGCGGCGAAGCGGACGACGGTCTCTTCGACCTCGAGCGCCTTCATGGCCGCCTGGAAGCGCTTCAGGTGCGGAGTTTGCAGATGCGCGTCGAACGCGGCGCGGTCGTCGTACACTTCGTAGAACAACACCGTGTCTTCGGCGCCCTCGGGGCAGACGACATCGAAGCGGCGGCAGCCCGCCTCATCGGCGAGCGAATGGCGGGCGTCGTGCAAGGCAGCATCGAGAAATCCGGTCCTTACCTGCGGCCCGACGCGGAATTCGGGGATCACCACGAAGGGTGGCGCGCTGCGCTTGGTCATGACTTTCCTTCCGGGAGGATCAGGCGGCCACGCTCGGCGTTGGGCGGAAGCGCTCTTCCATCTCGCGCCGCAGCTTCACCACGTCGAGGTCGTTGACCAGCTCGACATCGTTGACGCTGACGATCTGGTCCTTCCTGACGGCGCGCTTCAGCCGCACATTGTGCGCCAGCCCGATCGGAAGCGCGGCATTTTCCAGGCTGATCGAAGCAGGAATGGCATTTGCCCAGACGGCGTAGCCGCCCTCGCCGTCCAGCATCTCGCCGGGCTGCATGTCCTTCTTGGCCGTCGCCACGGCATCGCCGCGGAACTCCTTCGACGACCCGGTCGGCTCATTGCGCAGCACGGCCGACAGTGCGCTGATCGAGGTTTCCAGCCCGATGATATGGAACGGCCGCCACATCGAGGCGTACCAGCCCGACGGGTCGGTCAGAAGGCCGTATTGCTTGAAGCAGGCGCGCGAATATTCATTGTGCGCCTTGAAGGTGACGAAGACGCCGTAGCGGATGTTGTTGAACACCTCGCGGCCGTCCGGCTCCTGGCTGGCGGCGATGTCGACGAGGCCAGAGCGTGCCATGCGCCCGCCATCGGCGGCCGGGCGGAACACCTTGGCAAGATCGTGCAGGCCGCAGGGCGGAAAACCCAGCCCGTCATCGGGGCAGTTGAGGCCGGTGCCGTTGGCGACCGCGGCCATCTCAATCGCCGCCTTAGTTCCGTCGGTGAAGGAGTTGTACATCTTCGTATTGAAGTCGCCCTTGGCCACCTCCTCCTCGCTCCAGCCGAAGAAGCTCCAGACCGTGTCGGGCGTGGAATAGCGGTAGCGTGGCTCGAAATTCATGCCCTTGCCCGCAGCCGTCACCTCGAAGCCGGTCGCCCGCGCCCAGTCCACTAGCTCGCAGATCAGCGCCGGCTGGTCGCCATAGGCCATCGAATAGATGACCCCCTTCTGGCGCGCTTTCTCGGCCAGGATCGGCCCGACCATGACGTCGGCCTCGACATTGACCATCACGACATGCTTGCCGGCCTCGATCGCGGCTAGCGCATGGCGGGTTCCGGCAATAGGATGACCGGTCGCCTCGATGACGCATTCGATCTCTTCGCACGCAAGCAGGGCGGCAACATCGTCGGTAACGAAGGTCGTGCCGTTCTTCACCGCTTCGCCGGCATTCTTCGCCTGATACCGCGCGGCCGGCCAGCCGACGCGTTGGAGCGAGTCCCGCGCCTTGGAAACGTTCAAGTCAGCCACTGCGACCGTGTGATATCCGGCGATGCGTTGCGCCTGCGACAGCACCATCGAGCCGAACTTGCCGGCGCCGATCAGGCCCACCCGCACCGGGCGTCCGCGCTCCGCGCGCGCGGCAAGCAGGGTATAAAGATTCATTTCCGTGTCCTTCGCATCACCGAATTCAGCACGGCGCAGGCGATGGCGAGGCGCACATAGGCCTTCGTGTCCCGGTCCACCGTGGACACGTTGCGAAGGCGCTTGACACCTTCCCGCAACGGCGCAATTGCTTTCCCCGGCAAGCCTTGCTGCCGATGGTCCGGCCCTGTTTGCCGAACCGCTCCATTCGTATTGCGAGAGAGCTGTTAGCTCAATTTAGAAGGTGAGCTTGATCGTTTAGCTGCGCTAAAGATTAAAGCGCACGGGCCGGCATGCGGTCAGGTCGAGACATGCCTGGCGGCGGCCCGGTTGGCGAGATCGAGACACGCCGCGAAAGCGCTACCCGCGGCAAACGCCGCCGCAAAGGTTCCGGCAAAGACATCGCCCGCGCCATGCGTGCTGACCAGCCGGACAGGAATGGCGGGCACCACGACCGGCTCGTGGCCGCGTTGCAAGCCGACCACGCCGTCTGCGCCCGCCGTCACCACCACCGTGGCAAAACGGCTAGAGAGCAGCCGGGCCGCGCCCATCGCCGAGGCAATATCCCCGACCGGGCAGCCGCAAAACTGTTCGGCCTCGATGGCGTTGACCATCATGATGTCGACCAGCGCGACGAACTCGTCCGTCAGCAATCGGTGGGGGGCGGCATTGAGGCACACCGGCACGCCCGCCCGTTTCGCGGCCTTCGCGGCGGCAAGGTTGACGGCATCCGGCATTTCGTTCTGCAGGACGAGAATGCCCGCGCCGCGCCAAAGCGTGGGGTCGTCGAGGCTCCCGGGGTCGAGAGCGGTATTGGCGCCGGAGACGATCACGGCGCCATAGTCTCCGCTGCTGTCCGAGATGGCGACGCTCATGCCCGAGCCGTGGCCTTCGATGCGGGCAATGCGCGAAGCGTCGACACCGGCGGCGGTGAGACTGGCGAGAAGAAACCCACCGAAATCGTCGTCGCCTACCGCGCCAGCCATGCGCACATCGGCGCCGGCCCGCGCCGCCGCGATCGCTTGATTGCCGCCCTTGCCGCCGAATTTCGGCCGCCAGCCGAAGCCGGTCACCGTCTCGCCCTTGCGCGGACGGTCGGGTGCGTCGACCATGATGTCGTAGTGAAGGCTGCCGACCGCAACGACGACAGGACGCGGCGCGGTGCTCATGCGCCGCGCCGCTTGCCGGCGACAGCGCCCATGGTCGCGGCGAGGTTGCGTTCGGCCGCCTTGAGGTCGCGCCGCGCCACGGCGGCGAAGACGGCGTCGAATATGATCAACTGCGCAATGCGCGCGGCGGCATTCTCGCCCAGGAGCGGCGAGCCCTGGGCCGTCGAGCACAACACCACGTCGGCGGCCGAGGCGAGCGGCGACGTCGCATAGTTGGTGAGCGCGATGGTGCGCGCGCCGCGTCGGCGCGCCAGCTCAATGGGCTCGATCACCGCCGAACTGGTTCCCGAATGAGAGATGGCTATGGCGACATCGCCTTCGCCCAGCAGCGAAGCCGACATCAACATCATATGCGCATCGTCGAAGACGCTGGTGCGCACGCCGATCCGCAAGAGCTTGTGCGCGACGTCGCGCGCGATCTGCGCCGAGCCGCCGACACCGTAGAGGTCGCGCTGGCGCGCGCCGAAGATGAGGTCCGCGGCCCGCTCCAGCGCCTGGGGATCGAGAATGGCGAGTGTCTCCTCCAGCGCATGCACGGAGGTGCGAAATACTTTGCGCGCGATCTCGGCATCGGTGTCGTCGGGCGAGAGTTCTTCATGCAGTTCGGCGGTCGGCAGGCGGTTGTAGCCGGCGAGGCCGGCGCGGAAATCTTTGAATCCGTCGAAGCCGAGTTTCTTGGCGATCTTGACGATCATGGCCTCCGACACGCCAGCGTCTTCGGCCACGGTCTTTAGCGATGTGTTTTCGCCGAAATCACGCCGGCCGAGGATCATGTCGACCACCCGCCCCTCCAGCGGCGTCAGATGCGGCATCATCATGCGGATGCGCGGGCCGATGGTTCTCGGATCGCCAAGCGGCAGGTTCATGCGTTTTCCTCCGGCATCGTCGCCCTTCCCGCTACGCGCCGAGCAAGGCCCTGTTGACGATCCTCTGGCTGGCCACGGCGTCCTGGCGGGCCAGCGCATCGGCAAGGCCGTTGTCGCCGGCCAGCCCGTCGGCAATCTCCAGCAATCGCCGCACCGTCGCGATGTTGGCTTCGCATTCGGCGACGGGATCGAGCCCGCTCATGTCGGGAAAAGTGTCGAAGTAGAGCGCACCGTCGAAGCCGTCGCGGCGGATTTGGTGAAGCAGTTCCAACGTCGAGCGCAGATGCACCGCGCCGACCATCAACCCGTCGTCGCGCTTGCCGTACCCGTCATTGAGATGCACGCCCAGCAAGCGGCTGCGGCGGTTGATCAGGTGTGCGGCAAGCGCCGGCTGCTCGCCCGCATAGAGCGCATGTGCGAAATCGACGGTGACGCCGAGATTGGGCGAACCGGCCTCGACGATTGCCAGCAGCGTCGTCGCCGCATCCCGCAGCAGCGACTGCGCCCGCGGCTCGTCGGGCTTGTACTCGATGCTGACGCGACAGTCCGGATCGTGCTCCGCCACTTCCCGAATGCCGGCCACCTCCCAGTCCCAGGCCTGCCCGTAGTCGAGCTGGAAATTATAGTCGAACCCGTCCTGGCCGAGCCAGATCGTCATCAGGGCGGCGCCCATGGCGCGCGCCGCGTCGATGCCGCGCTTCGTCAGGTCGATGGCCTCGCGCCTCACCGCCGCGTCCGGATTGGTGAATGCCCCGCGCTTGAAGGCCGGGTTGGTGTAATAGCGCATGGCAAGGCCGTTGATCGACAGCCCTAGGTCGCCGATGCGCCGGGCAATGTCCACGGGCTCGCCGGACACGTGGTCGGGAAAATTCAGATCCACATCGGTAAGACCACGGACGGTGGCGGCGCGCTCGGCCATCTGCATCATGCCGGGCTTGCCGGAGAGGTCCGGCCATTGCAGGTGCGGCGCGGAAGCGAACGAGTTCAATCGGGTGGCAAAACGGGACAGCATGCGAAACCTTCGGACCTTCGAGTTTTTCACACAAATACAGAAAGTCGTAAAGTTATCAAGTGCGCGATGAGCGCGCGACTGCCAACAATAATTGAAGGCCCAACCCCTGCTTGGAGGCTTGTCTTTATGCCGGCTGGCCTCGCATCGCGTCGCGTTCGGCGCGCAGCCAATCGAGGAACAGCCGCACCTTCTTGTGCCGCAGATGGTCACGCGGGCACACGATCCATTGCGTGACGATGCGCAGCGAAGGAGGATCAGGGACGGGACAGACGAGCCGGCCGTCGCGCAGTTCGCGCTCCATCATCATGCTGCTTTCCAGCGCGATACCCATCCCGTCCAGCGCCGCATCGATCGCCATGTGGGAGCGGTCGAACAGGATGCGGCGCCATCTTTGCGGCGGCTGCGTGCCCGCCAGCTTGAACCATGCCGGCCATTGCGCCTGCGACTTCACCGAATGGATGAGCCGAAACCGCGTCAAATCCTCGATACCAAGGCTGCCCGCCGCCGCCAGCGCCGGAGCGCAGGCCGGGATGAAGCTCTCCGCGGCCATGCCCTCGACGAACAGGCCGGGCCAACGGCCATCGCCGTGCCGTATTTCCAGATCGACGAGCTCGCGGTTGAAGTCCGTCGGCTCATTCGTGCCGTCGAGGCGGATCTCCAGTTCCGGATTCTGGTCGAGGAAGGAGGCAAGGCGCGGCAGCAGCCATTTGTTGGAAAGCGTCGGCGTTGCCCGCACCGTCAGCATCGTCACCGACCGATAGCCGCGGATGGTGCTGGTGGCCTCGGATATGCGCTCGATCTCGTCGGTGATGGTGGCGAAATAGCGCTCGCCGGCTTCCGTCAGCACGACGCGGCGGCCCATCTTGGTCATCAGGCTGACGCCAAGCTGGGTTTCCAGCGTCTGGATCTGTTGGGTGACCGCCGACGGCGTCACGCCGAACTCCTCGGCGGCGCGCGAGATGCTGCCGGCCTGGGCCGCAGCATGAAAGACCCAAATGGCTTTCACCGGGATCTGCATCTTTCCTCCACGCACATGCGTCCAAGCCATACCAGTTTTCTTTAAGCCTGGCTAAAAAATCGGATAGGGCTTCTAATTTGAATCTAACAGATCGAATGCTCTAATTTCCAACTTGCTGCAACACAGTGAAGTCGTGAACAGTCGGAGCGATTGCAGGCGAGAGGTGAAGGCCGTGGCGCTCGGGTCTACAGGGAAGAGGAAGTTCCGGAGGTGATCCGGTACCCAATGGGAGGAAATTCGATGAAACTACGGATAAGCGGCGTGTTCGCCGCCTCGACTGCGCTCGCCCTTCTTGGCGCGATCCCCGCTTTTGCCGACGACAGCTGCCCGGCCTATCCGACGGCCAAGATGGACAAGATCGAATCGACGGCGCTCCAGACGGAATTCGGCGCGGTGCCGGCGCCGAAGAAGGGCCTGCATTTTGCCTATGTGACCAAGACGCTGATCAACGAGTTCTGGCAGGACGTGGCGGCTGGCGCGAAGGCCGAGGCGTCGAAATACAAGCTCAGTGTCGACGTCCAGGCCGCCAAGGACGAAAGCTCGATGATCGAGCAGCTCAACCTTGCTCAGACGGTGCTGTCGCAAAAGCCGGACGCATTGCTCTTGTCGCCGCAGTCCGATTCAAACCTCGCCCCGGTGATCGAAGCGGCGCGTGCCGCGAACATCCCGACCGTCATCATCGACGACGCGCGCACCGAGGGCGCCAGCACCTATATCGGCACCGATCAGGTCTCGATCGGAGCCAAGGCGGCTGCCTTCCTGCACCAGACCTATCCAAACGGCGGCAAGGTGGCGCAGATCGAGGGTGCCGCCGGGTCGCCGAATGCACGCCTGCGCATTCAGGGCTTCAAGGAAGAACTGAAGAAGTATCCCAATCTGGAACTCGTCGCTAGCCAGCCGGGTAACTGGGACCGGCTGACCGCGTTGAACGCAACTTCGAGCATCCTGCGCCAGACCCCGGACCTTGTCGGCATCTACGCCAACAACGATGGCATGGCGCTCGGCGTGGTCGAAGCCGTCACCAGCGGCAGCAGCCTCGAAAAGGTCGCGATCGTCGGCACTGACGGCATTCGGGAAGCCAAAAAGTCGGTCGGCGCCGGGGAGATGCGTGCAACCGTGGCGGAATTCCCGTTCGAGGAGGGCCAGCTTGGCGTCCAGATGGCGTTGCGGCTTCTCGGCTGCCAGGCCATTCCACAGTGGGTCCTTTCGCCCCAGGCGGTTATCACCAAGGACAACGTCAAGGATTTCCCTGACCCCAAGACCAACTGAGGCAATCTCAGTGTTAAGTGCAGCCTCCCAAGCAGAGGACCGCGAAAGCCGTCCTCCCGCACTTCGGATGACCGACATCGCCAAGCGCTTCGCCGGCGTTCAGGCACTGAAGGGCGTGGATCTGGACCTGCGCGGTGGCGAGGTCCATGCCCTTCTCGGCGAAAATGGCGCCGGCAAGTCGACGCTGATGAAGGTCATGTTCGGTATCGTACAGCCGGACGAAGGGGAGATCACGCTCGATCCGATCGGCACTGTCCGCATCGACGGCCCGCGCGACGCGCTGGCGCTGGGCATCGGCCTCGTCAGCCAGGAGCTCAGCCTGGTGCCGCAACTCGACGTCGCCCAGAACATCTTCCTCGGCCGCACGCGCGGGCTGAGGCTCGTGCCGCGCGCCGGCTTCCGCCGTGAGGCGCGCGCGATCCTCGATGACCTCGCGCCGCATCTCAAGACCGACACGCCGGTATCGGCGCTCGGCATGGCCGACCGCCAACTGGTGGAGATCAGCCGCACGCTCGCCCGGGGCGGCCGTATCATTGCCTTCGACGAGCCGACATCGAGCCTGACGCCGGCGGAACAAGAGAGCCTGTTCGCCGTCATCCGGCGTCTCCAGGCGGCGGGCAAAGCCATCGTCTACATCTCGCACCGGATGAACGAGATCCGCGCTATAGCTGATCACATCACCATCCTTCGCGACGGCGCCGTCGTCGCCTCTGGTCCGATCGGCGACTATTCCGAGGCCAGGCTCAACGAGCTGATTGCCGGCCGTGAACTGTCGCGCGAAATGCACGCCGAAAAGTCGGCGCCGGTCCAGAGCGCACCGCTGCTGGAGTTGCGCGGCATTTCCACCGCCCGGATCAAGGATGTAAGCCTGTCGGTCGGCGCCGGCGAGATCGTCGGCCTGTCTGGCCTTGTCGGCTCGGGACGCTCGGCCATCCTGCGCGCCTCATTCGGCATCGATCCGATGTCGGATGGCGACATCAACGTCGCGGGTACACCCGTGACGCCCCGAGGGCCGGCGGATGCCATGCGGGCCGGCATCGCGCTGATCCCCGAGGATCGCAGAGGCCATGCCATCGTGCCGATGACCGATGTCGAGCGCAATTTCGGCCTTGGCAATCACGGCCGCTTTGCTTCGTTGGGCGTGATCAAGGGCGCCGAGAGACGGCGAGCGGCGAAGCGCTATGTGGATGAGCTGCATATCCGGCCGCCCTCGATAAGCACCGAGATGCGCAATCTTTCCGGCGGCAACCAGCAGAAGGTGGTGATCGCCCGCTGGCTGGCGACCGGCGCGCGCGTCTTTCTCTTCGACGAGCCGACCCGCGGCATCGATGTCAGGGCCAAGGCGGAAATCTATGCGCTGCTGCGCCGACTCGCCGCTGATGGCGCGGCGCTGCTTGTCGTGTCATCCGAACTGCCGGAACTTCTGCTGATTTGCCACCGCATCGGCATCGTCAGCGCGGGGCGGCTGCGCACCATGGTCGACAACGACGCCGGGCTGACCGAGGAGCGGCTGATGGCGCTTGCTGCCAGAGAGGACAATCCGTGACCGAACTCAGTTCCCTGCCCCGCACGGACACGGCCGAGAAAAAAGGCCTCGTCGTATCTCGGCGCGGCGATACGCTGCGCAAGGCCAGCGTGGCGATCGGCTGCGTGGCGCTTTTCCTGGTGTTCTCGGTTCTCAACAGCACCTTCTATCAGCCGTCGAACCTTATCGACGTCATGCTGCAATCCTCGATCAACGCGGTGATCGCGGTCGGCATGACGCTGGTCATCATGACCAAGGGCATCGACCTGTCCGTTGGCTCGATCGTCGGCCTGTCCAGCATGGTGGCAGCCGACATGCTTTCGCACGGGCTGCTCGCCGGCATCGGCGCCGGATTGCTGGTCGGGCTGGTCTGCGGCTTCGTCAATGGCGTGCTCATCGCCAGGCTGAAGCTGCCCGACTTCATCGTGACGCTCGGCACGCTCAGCATCTTCAGGGGCGCCGCGCTGATCTACACCGACGGCCAGCCGATCTACGGACTGGCCAAGGAATTCCGCGCCATCTTCGCCGGCCGCCTGTTCGACATCCCGTCACCGGTGCTCCTGGCGCTGGCGATCGCTGCCCTTGCCTATCTTCTGGTCCGCTATACGGCACTCGGCGAGCAGATCATCGCCATCGGCGGCAACGAGGAGGCGGCGCGGCTCTCGGGCGTCAACATCGAACGGGTGAAGGTCACCGTCTACACGATCTCCGGCGTGCTTTCGAGCCTTGCCGGTTTCGTGCTGATCGCGCGCATCGGCGCTGCCGAACCGATCGGCGGCAGCGGCTTCGAGCTGCAGGCGATCGGCTCGGCGGTGATCGGCGGGGCAAGCCTGTTCGGCGGCGTCGGCAATCCGCTGGGATCGCTTATCGGCGCCCTGACGCTCGGCGCCTTGCAGAACGGGTTGACGCTGATGAACGTGCCATCCTTCTGGCAATATGTGGCGTCGGGCGCGGTCGTCATTCTCGCCGTGTTCGCCGACCAATGGACAAGAAAGCGCGGATGAGACCCGTCGACGAAAGCTGGGCGATCGTCGACACGCACCAGCATTTCCAGAGCCTGTCCGACGCCGCCTATCCGTGGCTCGATCCCGGCCGGCCACCACCCCTGGAGGGCGACCTGGCGCCGATCCGTCGCGATTACCTGCCGGCCGACTACCGCCGCGACATGGAAGGCCTCGGCATCGTCAAGACGGTGCATGTCCAGAACGGCCGCAATCCGTACGATCCTCTCGACGAGACCCGCTGGCTGAGCAGGCTGGCGAGGCAAGAGGGTATGCCGGACGCAATCGTCGCCTATGCCGATCTCGCCGACCCCGATGCAGGTCGCTTGCTGGAGGCCCACGCCGGCTTTCCGCGCGTGCGCGGCATCCGCCAGATCCTGAACTGGCACGACGACCCTCGCCTGCGCACCGCGCCAGGCCCTGACCTGATGGAGAGCTCGCAATGGCGGTGTGGCTTTGCCCGCCTGGCACCGCTCGGGCTGAGCTTCGACCTGCAGCTTTATTGGCCGCAGATGGACATGGCGCTGGCCCTAGCGCGCGCCTTTCCCGACACATCGATCGTGCTCGAACACTTCGGCATGGTGGCCGATCGCAGCGCGGAAGGGTTGGCCGGCTGGCGTTCGGCGATCAATCGCCTGGCCCTGGCACCTAATGTCAGTGTCAAACTGTGCGGTTTCGGTCTGGGCGCTCCGGCCTGGAAGATCGAGCACACGCTCCCACTGCTGCGCCATGTGCTGGACGGCTTCGGCCCCGGGCGCACGATGGTAGGGACCAACATGCCAGTGGATCTGCTCTTTGCAGCGCCAGCAAAGATCGTTTCCACCATTCGCGCCGTCGTGCAGGATATGTCCGAATCTGAGCGCGTCGCTGTGCTTTGCACCAACGCAGAAAGATTCTATCGAATCTAGGCCGTCGCCTGCGGTTAATCTGAATGGCCGCTTTCATGTGACGGAGGGAGTGACATCAAGGACCGCGATTGGGCGCGAAGGGGTCATTAGCGATGCCACTTTCTCGAGAGCGTGCCAGCAACAAATGCAGTTTGAATTACCCGAGCTCGTGGACGGCCGCGTTGGGGACAACCGACTTCGCAATCTCGCACAGGTGTTGATGATGCGTGAGGTAGATCACCTGGCCCACACTAGCCATCTCACCGAACAATCGGAAAACCTCCTCCGACCTGAGATGGTCAAAGGTTTCCATGATGTCGTCGGCGATGAACGGAACAGCCGGTCTGAGCTTGGCAAACTCATAGTATCCGGCGAGCCGTAAAGCCAGGTAGAGCTGGAAACGCGCGCCCTTCGAAAGAGCGTCTGCGACCTTCGATTGGCCATCCTCTTGCGTTGCGATGAGCACCTCGCCGCCCTTTACCGGCTGGGTCGTCAAGCCTGTGTACTTGCCGCGCGTTATCAGTGCGAAGGCGTCGGACGCCTCGCTCATCATTCCAGAGCGGTGACGTTCGCGATAGACCCGGAGCGCGCTAGACGCCGATATCACCCCAAGCTTCAATTCGATGTAGCGGACAGCTTTCTCCTCGATCTCGAGAAGAACGGTGCGACGCTCGGCATCGATCCGGGCAACTGCGCTGTCGCCGCCGATCGCGTCGAGCTTGTCGGTCGCCCGGGTGCGACGGACGAGCTGCTGTTGCAGTGAGTCATCGAGGTCGGCGAGGCGTCGCTCGACTTCGGCCTTTTCGATTGCGAGTCCGTCGAGATCGAGGCCCTCCAGCAACGACCGCGCCTGGATGAAGTCGTCGAGGGCGAGCTCACTCGTCAGTCGCGCTTCAAGCTCGGCTACGGCACGCTGCAGGCCGTCTCGCTCGCGAAGCTGTTCATCGCGCTCCCCGACCTCCGGCAGCGTTCTTACCCCGAAGGCATCGAGCACTGCCTGCTTTGTTGTCTCGTGTACCGCGACCTCAGCGTTCAGTGCCTGTCGAACGCCCTGCAACTTTTGAACGTCAACGAGTAGATTTGCCCTCGCCTCACGGGCACGCTCGGCCTGCTCAAGACCCTCTGTCAGCCTGACACTCACCTGTTCTGGCGCCTCGTCGCTTGCAGGCTCGCCAGCCAGCGCACCAAGGCGGGCAACCTCTTCGGCAAACGCAGTCCTGTCCGCCTCCATCTTGCAGATGCGGATGCGCATGGCCTCACGATCCTGCAGGGCCTTTGACAACTCAGACAACTGGTCGAGCACGCTTCCAAGCCCGGCACCGGCGATGCCTTCTTCGAGCCAAGTGCCTTGGAGCGTTTCCTTGACCTCTGCTTGCCATGCACCTTCTCGCCGCTCGGAAATTTCTACAGCGAGCCGCCTGGCGGCGAGCTCCTCTTCCTTTGCGGCGATGCTCCGCAGCACTTCCGCTCGCTCCGCGTCGACCTTCGCCTGCCTGTCCAGAAAGCGGTCGGCGGTGACCACCATTGCCTCCAGGGCCTCACCAGCTTCCGGCGCAATGCCAACGCTTTGAAGAGCCGAGGCCAATCCGAGATGGATCCGCTCTCCATCGGCAGTTGCGCGTTCTATCCTTGCTCGTGCGAGCTGGATGTCGTCCCAAGCCGCAAGCGCGTCGACGCGCGCGGAAATGCGCTCCTCGAGAAGTCCGATCAAGAGGTCGAGCGACTGCGCCTGGCAATCCTGAAGAAAGTGGCTTGCAGCTTCCTTGATTTCAGCGGACGCCATTTCTGCGCGCTGGGCCACGCCCGCGAGTTGGCAGCTTATGCGCTCTGTTGCCGCTTCGGTCTCGGCCGCCTTTTGCTTGATTGCGCGCAGATCCGCGAGCTCGCCCGCATGGGCCAAGCGAGCCGCGCCGACGTGATCGTCCCTGGCCAATGCTGCGGCAAAGACATCTGCGGTTTCGGCCTTGAGGTCCGCCCGGTGATTTCGCCAGGCCTCGTCTCTCTCGCGTCGTATGGCTGCGGCTGCGTCATCGTCGGCGAGATCGGCCGAGGCGCGCACAGCAGCCAGGCGCGATGAAGTAGATGCCCGGTTTTGCTCATGCTCAGCCAGACGCTCGGAGAAAACTGCCTTGTCTCTTTGAAGCTCTGCGGCCAGAGTTTTCCATGCGGCCATCTGCGTCGGCGGCGGAACCGATATTTTCGACAGTACGCTCGCATCTCCCGACCACGGCTGAAGTCGCCGCATCGCATCGGCCAGCCTTGTTTGCCGCTCGTCCTCCAAGGCGCGCGCCTCTCTCGTGTCCCGTGCGTAACTGGACGCTTTCGCCTCCGACACGGCCGCCATCAGCCTGGCTCTTGCGGGCTCCGGCACCGCCCTCTCCTCGCTGACGCGGCCGCGCGCAGCGTTGAGTCCGTCGAGCGCGGCAGCGGCTTCATCACGGGCCATCCGCAGACTCGTCGTGATGCCGGAGCGTTGCTCGAGCATGTTGCGAAGGGTGCCGACCACGAAGGCAGGCAGGATGAGCCGGGATGGATCCTGTTCGGCCGATCTTCCGAGCGCGGCCAGACAGTTCGCCACGACCTGGTCGAGCATCTGGACTTCCATCTTGCGGGTCGGCAGATCCATGCCCGCGGACAAATAGCGCGCCTTGCGGTCAGCCAGTCCTCGCACCTGTTCGGAGATCGCCAGGACAGCGTCGTCGAGAGCGATTGCTTCGATCTTTGCCTTCGTCCGATCGATCTCATCGGCATTCGCCTGGAGACGGGTTCTGAGCTGAGCGTCCTGATCGATCAATTCCGCGACGCTGCCACTCCAGGTTCTGGGAGGAGAAAGGATGTCAGGCAGCTCAGCCAGTCTGCTCGCCTTGCGTTTGATTTCGGCCAGGAGCGGCGCGGCGCGCGCATATCGGTCGATTGTGGCGAGTCGGGCCGATAACACCGCGCGTTCAGCCAGGCTGCGGTCATATTTGTCCTGGGCTTCTACCCGTTCCGCCTCGAGGGCCTCGAATGTCGAGGCCAGCGTGTCGATCGTCTCCTTGCGTGACTTGAGTTCCACGAAGCGCTTCTTCAGCAGCGCGATTTCGGTGGTCTGGGCCTGTTTTCGATGAAGCCCATCTGCTTCCATCTCCAGTGCGGCCAAGACATCGCTGGCATGACCAAGCCCGGCGCTGGCGGTGAAAAGGAGCTTGCCGAGATCGCCACGCGATTCAAGGATCGCCTTGCCCCCTGCTTCCAAGGTCTCGTCATCGAGCGAGAACATGCTGCTGTAGGCCTCGCGGGACAGTCCGGCGAGCTGCGCCGAAATGGCGATTTCGCTCAGCGGCCTGCCTTCGGCATCGTGCAGTGAGTTGCTACGGCTTTTGGTGCGCGAAACGGCAAGGGTCTGTCCCTCGAATTCGAGCAGTCCGCCGATGCGCATCGAGCTATATTCGTGCAGGAAATTATAGCGGCTGCGCTCTTCGATGCCAAAGAGCAGATCAAGGTAGGCGGAAAGCGCGGTCGACTTGCCGGCCTCATTCAGCCCGAAAACGATATGCAGATCGGGACCTGAAACCGGCTTCTCTCCGAAGTCGATCGTCTTGCCGGTAAACTTGCCGTATCGGGTCAGATCAAGGCGCCGCAATCTCATCGCGTTGCACCTGCCTTGAGCCTCGCCGTGACCAGGTCCACGCTTCCGGCAAGCACATCGTCGAGAAACTGTTCTAGCCCCGCTTCGTCCTTGCCCGCAAAGCCGCGTGCATCGGGCGGCAGGTCCAAAATCGTCTTCAACACGAATTCTCGCGCGTCGGATCGGAATGCCTCTGACGCCGCATTGGCGCGCATCGATTGGGCGAGTTCCAAAGTAGGATCGGCAACGCTACCCGAATCTCCGACATCGGGAGCCGAAAGATCAAGCTCCAGCTTCTCCACCCAGGTGTCGCCCACCTGCTCCGCTGCCTGTTCGGCTTCAGCGACGGCTAGGTCCCGGTCGCGCATAAGCGACCATGAAAGGGCAGACGTGCCGACCAGGCCAAGTCGGACAACAAGGTAGCGCGAGCGCGCAGCCTCTCTGGATTGCTCCAGCCCGGCCCGAATGCGGACAATGGCCTCGGTCCATTCCGACGTTCCGGCCAGGTCGATGCTCACCCGCTCGAACTGTGCGACGCTGGTGAGCCTCTCCTCGATCTGGACCGACCGATCGTCGCGAATGGTGACCAGCGTGACCGATTTCTCACCCGCCTCATTGATGTCCCTCCCCTGCGGGATCCCTGGCATCACGAGCGTGCTTGCACCAAAATACACCTGGCGAACGTGAATGTGGCCAAGCGCCCAATAGTCAAAGCCGTGGCCGTGCAGGTCGGCGACACTGCAGGGTGCATAAACGTCATGGCCTGGGGAGCCGGCCAGGCTGGTGTGCATGATGCCGATGTTTGCTGCTCCCTCGTGCGGGGCGGCATATTTGGGCAGCAGACTTTCGGGCGCCTTGGGACTGGCAAAGCTCAGCCCATGGAACGCGACGTCCACCCCAGCGCCAGGCTGGATCACGGATTGGCAGCGGCCGCCAAAAAAGCTCACTGTGTCGGGCAAAACCAGTTGCTTCGTAATCCGTGACATGGCGTCATGATTGCCGCGGATCATGTAGACCCTGACACCGGCCTGATCGAGACGCGTCATCTGGGTGGCCAGAAAGCGCGCCGTCTTCATCGAAGTCTGGTCGCCATCGTAAAGATCGCCGGCAACCACGAGTGCGTCGACACGCTCAGCCAGGCAAAGGTCCACTATTGCAGTGAACGCCTGTCGGCTGGCATCGCCGACGAACTCGGCAAGCTCAGAATTTCTGAGTGCGAGCGAGCGCAGTGGCGAATCGAGATGGATGTCGGCCGTATGAATAAATCGAAATGCCATCCGGGGCGCTCTCCAGGCCCGAACAGAGTTCAGGCAAATGCCGACACGAAAACTCCTAGTCGCCCAAACCTCACAGTTGCGGTCGAGGCTGTCTCTGGCTCGGTAGCAAAGTCCGCCTGCCCTCAGCAACAGTCTCGACGCCTCTCCTAACGAGGCAGGTCCCATCCATCCGCTGGCCTTCGAGGACAAGTTGGCCAAGGGTACCGACGCGGCCATGGAGGCCCACTTTCCAAATCTCGGCATGGGCGTCGCTCTCGACATCGCCTCGAAGGTTGCCAAAGGCGAGATGAAGTGGGCTGAAAGACGCTATTTCGAGCGGCCGGAGAATGTGCGAGTTCCGGCCGCCATGACTACCCGATTTCTCTCCCCGGTGGATTTTTTTAATCCAGTGCACTATATGACCATCTACATGGTCAGGAGCAGGACATGGACGCTATCAATCTGGCGGACGCCAAGGCACATCTTAGCGAACTCGTTGACCGGGTTGAGGCTGGTGATTCGATCGACATTACTCGACGCGGCAAGCCAGTCGCCCGCCTCACAGCGGCGGCGAGGCCACGCATGCGGATCGACGCCGCCTTGCTTCGATCCCTGACGGCAACCATGCCGCCCGCGGCTCAAAGTGCCGCCGATCTGGTGCGGTTGATGCGAGATAGCGATCGCTACTGATGCTCTATATCGACACGTCGCTGATCGTCGCGGCGCTCTCCAATGAAGCGATGACCCCACGCGCCCAAATGTGGCTCGCTCAGCAGGATCCTGCTCAGCTTCTGATCAGCGACTGGACGATCACCGAAATGTCCTCTGCCATGGCGGTCAAGCTACGGACCGGGCAGATCAACCTGGAGCAGCGTGCCGCAGCGCTGGCAATGTTCAACAAGCTGGTCGCCGAGAGCTTCACTGTGCTTTCGGTCACGAGCGGGCAGTTTCGAGCGGCGGCGAAGTTCGTCGATCAGCATACGCTGGGGCTTCGTGCCGGCGATGCGTTGCATCTCGCGACTGCGTCGGAGCATGGAATGACGGTGTACACCCTTGACCAACGGCTTGCCAAAGCGGGGCCGGTGCTCGGCGTGCCGACACAACTGCTGGCATGATCCTCCTGGCCCATTGACCTTGCCTGGGACACCGATGGTCGGTGCGCAGGAGATATTCGGAGGTCTGTCGTGGCCCGTGACGGCTCGGGCATCGAAGAGCTCTCAGGTTTTATCCGTAGCCTGCAGGAGCAACGCACGCCCTACATCTCGCCGAAGCGGCTGTTGCGCGAGACCATCGGAAGCGGCGAGCCTTCCTTTCAACTCGCGGTTCATGGTGGAGTAGACGCTCAAAGCGACCGAAACCGCTGACGGGATGGCGCTTGTCAAACGCCTTCCAAAACTGACCCCCCAAATTCTTGCGAACCCTCGGCGTCTGTCCCGGGGACCGGGGCTGACTCTGCGGGGTGATCTGTGTCGACAAGGACATCGAGGCGGGGGGGCGGGAACGCTGTCTACCGTCCGAGCGGCATTCTTGCCGCTGCCAGCAGTTCGGCCTCGTTCCTGATGCCAGCCTGGTAATTTGCCAGAAGTCGGGAGGCCAGAACTTCACGTCGTTCCGGTGATTGATGCTCGGCCTTCAATTTATCGAATACGGGGCCAAGCAGAGCGAGGTCTGAGGAACTGAAGATGCCGGCTTCTTCGGCCCTTTTGTACGCCGGTACCTGAGCTAACAAAGTTCTGGAGCGATCGTTGCGTCGCTTTGCGGAGGCGAGATAATGCCGATCAGAAAGATGATGCAGGGCACGTTCGCCCGGAGGAGGTCGCACTTCTGAGCCGAGCACTCGAAGCTGGGTCACTTCCGAACGAAACCAAGATCAAAGAGAGAGCCGGGCATCGCGCGAAATAGCTGCCTACATGGCCGGGATGAATCTCCGCCAGACCTTGGGAAGGTAGCCCGCGCGGCCCTTCGCATCCGGGGTATGCCAGCCTGCGCGGTCCCAGCTATGCGGACTATTTTTTCAGCAAGAGCGCTTCACGCACGAGCGACGACACATTTCCCACCCCTAACAGGCCAATAAGCTCGTGGGCCTGCAACTGGGTGATGCCGGTTCTGTCAACAAGCCAGCTAACGCGCTTTTCCTTGGCAGTCTGAGGCTCGTTTGGGGTACCGCTCTCCACGGCTTTACCTCCCGTTGGGGCGAAAGCCTGATCGTCTCTTCCAACCGTCCGTTGCCAGGTTATGCGCGGACGACTCAATATACCTACGCCTTAATCAGCCCCATGGCTAGGTTTTTGAAAGGGCGGCCGCTCCTTGTAGTCCAAACTCGACCTGTAAGCCTCAGCGGCGCAGCGGCAGCTTGGTGACCGAAAGCAGTTCGGCCTCGTCCCTGATTCCAGCCTGAAAATTTAGGATGAGCCGCGACGCAAGGGCTTCACGTCGCTTCTTTGACTAATGTTCCTCCTTCAACTTGTCGAACACACGCCCCAGCAGGGCGACTTCGGACGAAGTGAATATGCCAGCCTATCTGGCTCTTTGATAAATCGGCATGCGGCCCTCCCTCACAGAACGCCAGAACACTTAATTCCAGGCGGAGATTTAGGCCAAGAAGATTCTTGCGCGGGTCCACTGGGAGTCCCTTTCCGGGAACGAAGTCGAGCCGCGGCTGTTGGGTCACTGCAACTAGCGAGAGCACACCATGCCGATCTATCATTTCCACGTCGACAACGGCGAATTCACCCCGGACCCAAATGGAATCGAGTTACCCGATTTGGCTGCTGCACGTACGGAAGCGGTGCGTGCAGCCGGCCAGATAATCAACGACAGCAACCAGTCATTCTGGGAGCACATGACCCCTTGGATCATGAATGTGACGGACGGCGACGACCAACTTTTGTTCACCCTCCAATTTGGGGCGAAGGTGCCCTCGGGGCGTGCGCGATACATTCCTTCCACTCATCAGCCAGATGGAGGGGCCGAGACATGAAAAAGCCCGCCAGCCGGAGCCAGCGAGCGATGCAAACGAATGGCGCTCGCTCAATCAGCAGGCGGGGTTATGATCACAGACAAAGGCGGGCTGGCCGAAATAGCGGAAAGTTTCTCTCCGCGAGCCAGCAGTGGCGCGAATTGGCGATTAATCTCATCAAGACCTACACCGGCTATCAGTCGGTTGACCCAGATCTACTCGAGTGGATCATGCGGAAGTGACCGGATCCCATCCCGCCTCATGTTCGTGGACGCCCCGGGTTCGATGGACAGGGCCGAAGCTGTTGACTTCCGCTCTATGGAAAGCCTAAGTCGCGGATCGCACCCCGCGTCCAGGGCGTACTTTTACGGGACAGAGGTATCAAAATGGACGACAAATATACCAATGCTCGTGAACACTTCTTCGCTGCGATCCGGGCGTTAGCAGCCTCCACAGATAGCATTCAGGCGAGGCTGGTCGAAGCGAACGGCAACATCCTGAATGTGACGATCGACGAATTTAACGGCGACAGCGAACTCAAAATCAAATTTGCAAAATTGCTGGACCTTCTGGCAATCGATCACGATGATTTGGAGAAGGTCGTCGTACAGAACGCTTCGTATATGACTGACTTCGAAGCTATGAAAATTGCCGATCTGATATGCGATTTCTATTACGAGATCACATAGCATATGGCCGCGGCTAGCCGCCCCGCAGCACGCGCCAGATATCGGACCAATAGACCCTGACCAGGGAGCCAGAGCCGCCGTCGCCATTCCAGTTACCCCAAGGGCTCCCCAGCCCGATGAGCTTCCATCGGGTCACCCCGGCGGTAACTGCCTTCACCCATTCATATCGTCGTTGAGTTTGCTTACGGCGGTTTCTGTAGCGGTCGACCAGTTCGTCGGTCTTCTGATACATCTTCGCGCGGCTGGCGGCTGCGCGCTGCTCCGATTGCTCGCTCGTGCATCGCTTTCCTTAACGTCGCGCCGGATCTCGGTGATGTCGCGCTGCGTGTCCTGGGTGGCTTGCAGCAGGCCGCCAATCATCATTTCGAGGCTTCTTGTTGCCGATACCGGCATCATCTCCGTCCCTTGCTGTTAGTTCAATTCATCGCGCCGGGCGGCGCTGGCCTTGGTCTGCAGATCGCATTCGGCTGGCGTGTAAAACTTCACCGCGCAACTCGAGGCCATCGTCTCGTCGATCTTGTTCTGGTCGGCGAGGGTCTTGCCCTGCGCGCCGGCAAGGCTGCTACCGATGGCCGAGCGTAGCGCGGGAACACCGCTGACGCCGGAAGTCCCACAGCTCCCGGGATCATTCCAATCGCGAAAAGAGCGGCTGGCTTCAATGCCTTTATTGATGGCATCGTGGTTCTCCTTCTCGATTTGAGCGCGGACTTCCTCGGCACCCTTGTGCTTGATGACCCCCTAGACGGTGAATGCCGCGCCCGAGGCGAGGAGGGCGATCGCGGCCTACGCCACGACGCCGGCGACGAGGCGCGTGAGGCCGAGACGGTCGGCAAGGATGGAGATGAAGAGCTGACCTGCCACTGTCATCCAGCGGCGATTAGAGCCTCGGCCGTTTCTGTTACGCCGTGGGGCGCGGGTTGAGCAACCGGCGGAGACGCGAAGCCGTCAATGAGCGCAGCGTCGGAGCCGGTTGCGGTGAGGGTTCCGGCGAAGGCCGGCGGGGTCTGGTATCCGAGAGAGGAATGGGGTCTCGCGGTGTTGAAGTCCTGCCTCCATTCGGCGATGGCGCTTCGGGCGTGGTCGAGGCCGAAGAACAGGCTCTCGTTCAACAGCTCATCGCGCATCCGGCCGTTGAAGGATTCGACGTTGCCATTTTGCATCGGCTTGCCCGGCGCGATGTAGTGCCATTCGACGCGATGATCCTTCGACCAGGCGAGGATCGCGTTCGAGGTGAACTCCGTTCCGTGGTCGGAAACGATCATGTCCGGCTTACCGCGCTGGACGATCAGGTCCGTCAGCTCGCGGGCGACGCGGCGGCCCGAAATCGACGTGTCCGGAATCGCGGCCAGGCATTCGCGCGTCACGTCGTCGACGATGTTGAGCACGCGAAAGCGTCGGCCGCAGGCGAACTGATCGTGCACGAAGTCGAGCGACCAGCGCGCATTCGGTCTCGCCTCGACCAGGATCGGCGCTCGCGTGCCCACCGCTCGTCGCCGCGCCCGGCGCTTGCGAACCGTCAACCCTTCCTCCCGGTAGAGCCGATAGATGCGGTTGATCCCTGACGACTCGCCCTCCCGCCGCAGCAGGATGAACAACCGCCGATAGCCGAAGCGTCTTCGCTCGTTGGCAAGGTCACGCAGTC
>NZ_JARTVT010000045.1:0-34409 GCF_029625685.1 Mesorhizobium sp. WSM4976 | reverse complement strand
GTGCGCGCCTGCAGCGAAAAGCTGCGCGCACCGCTGTCTCGGCCGCCGCCGCTCCTTCATTCCGCAGGTGCTACGGCATCCAGTTCACCACACCCGGCGCCGGAGGCTCGGCCGTGCCGCTGATCAAGGAAGCCATCGCCAACGGCGAACGTTTCTGGGCGCATGCCTTCGAATATGCCTGCGCCACCACCGACATTGAGCACCGCACGACCAAGGCCAAGCACCCATGGACCAACGGTCAGGTCGAGAGGATGAACCGGACCATCAAGGACGCCACGGTCAAGCGCTTCTACTACGAGAGCCACGACCAGCTCCGCCAGCATCTCGCCGACTTCGTCGCCGCCTACAACTACGGCCGCAGGCTCAAGACCCTCAAAGGCCTCACGCCCTACGAGTCCATCTGCAAGGCATGGGCCTCCCAGCCCGAACGCTTCTGGCTCAATCCGCTCCAGCAAATGCCGGGACTAAACACGCGCAATCGACAAGATCATCGACAAGTACGTTGAGAAGGATGCGCAGCAATGGGTGCGCATTTTCGAACTCGACTTCTGCCGGCACCTTTTCCGGTTGAACGGTTGGGAGTTCAATCCAGAGACGACCGCCAAGCCGAGCGTCATCGGCAAGTGGACAAACGATATCTACGACCGGCTCGCGCCAGGAGTGCGGCAAGCACTTCACGAGCGGGTCAGAAGGAATGCCAAGGGAACGCCAACGCAACAGTTGAACCGCTACCTTACGCCGGAAAACGGTCGACCAGAGATGAAGCGGCTTTTGGAAGGCGTGATCCTGCTTATGCGTATGAGCACGACTTGGGACGATTTTAAGATCAAGCTCGACGAGTATTACCCGCGCTTCAACGACACGATGCAATTGCCGTTCAATACGGGCGTATACCGCCTGCCTAGTCCTCCCGGCGAGAAGTAGACCATCGCTTCTCAGCGGCCTTCTTAGCGATCTCTGCGCGCCGCTCCGGTGTCATGTTCTCGGCGCGCTTCTTACCGCCCTTCGAACCAAGCTCTTTGGCGGCGGCGCTCTTGCCGTCGTCCGGCGCGTCATCGGTTTCCTCGCCTGTGGCAATGCGCATGACGCGGACGGCGTTGCCGATCACATCGGCGGGGCGTTTCTGGCCTTTAGGTCCGGTCGGCATTGATCAAATCCGCCAATTCGGCTTGAGCTTCTTCCAGTTCGGCTTGCCACTTCGCAATCTTCTCGGGAGTCGGTTCCCAGATAACTGGGTCGCCGGCGGTCAGTGCTTCGACCATAGCCGAAGCTGCCTCAATGCGCGCCTCTGCCGCTTGGCGAAGAAGCGCGGTGACAATGTCATCCGATTCGTCGGTTTGCTCACTCATATGGCAAAGCATATAGGAGTTTGCAGGCTGGCGCGACGGGCGAGCGGTGCCGGCTGATAGCCACTCAAATTTCAAACTGAGACACTACCTTCGTTCAGCCTTCCTTATAGTAATAGCTGTAACCGTTGATTGCCGGCGCGCCGCCCAGATGCGCGTAGAGAACCCTGGAACCTTCGGGGAAAAAGCCCTTTCGGGTCAGGTCGATCATGCCCTGCATCGATTTGCCCTCGTAGACCGGGTCAGTGATCATGGCCTCCGTGCGGGCTGCCAGCCGAATCGCCTCGTTGGTTTCCTCTGACGGCACGCCATAGGCCGGATAGGCATAGTCGGGATTGATGACGATTTCGTCCTCACGCACCTTTCGACCCAGGCCGACCAGTTCCGAGGTGTTGTCGACGATGCCGCGCACTTGGGCACGGGTTTGGACGAGCGTGCCGGAGGCGTCGATGCCGATCACGCGGTCGGCCCTGTCCTGCACGGCAAAACCGACGATCATGCCGGCTTGCGTGGAACCGGTCACGACGCAGACGATGACATAGTCGAACTTGAAGCCGAGCTCGGCTTCCTGTTTCGCCACCTCCTCGGCGAAGCCGACATAGCCAAGCGCGCCATATTTATGCACCGAGGCGCCGGCCGGGATCGGATAGGGCTTGCCGCCGGCGTCCTTCACCGACTGGATCGCCGCCTCCCAGCTCTTGCGGATGCCGATGTCGAAGCCGTCATCGACCAGCCGGCTGTCGGCGCCCATCAGGCGCGTCATCAGGATGTTGCCGACACGATCGTAGACGGCGTCGTAATGCGGCACCCACTTCTCCTGTATCACGACGCATTTCATGCCGATCTTGGCGGCGGTCGCGCCACCATCCTTGTGTGGTTGGACTGGACGCCGCCAATCGACACCAGCGTGTCGGCGCCCGATGCGATCGCGTCCGGCACGATGTATTCGAGCTTGCGCAGCTTGTTGCCGCCAATGGCGAGGCCGGAATTGCAGTCGTCCCGCTTTGCGTAGATCTGCACCTTTCCGCCGAGCGCAGCTGTCAGGCGTGGCAGATGCTCGATCGGCGTCGCGCCGAATGTTAGAGGATAGCGTTCGAATTTCTCAACAAGCGACATGGATAACCCTCGATTGACTGTTCGAGCATAGGGCCTTTGCCGTGGAAGGTGGTCTCGAATTTTGATCGAATATTTGCAAAAATGAGGCATAAGATATAAAAAGTCGGCGAGGTAAGGAAATATTTGAGCAAGAAATGGAAGATTCTTTCACGGGCACTTTAGACCGCATCGACGTCAAGATATTGCGCATCCTTCAAGCCGACGGCCGACTGACGAATGCGGAACTCGCAGGACGTGTGAATGTGAGCCCTGCCACCTGCCACCGGCGCACGCAAAGGCTATTTGATGAGGGTTTCATAACCGGAGTGCGAGCCGAGATTGCACCTGCTGCTGTTGGCCTGGGTGCGCTTGTGATGGTCGGCGTGGTGCTCGACCGCTCGACGCCCGAAAGCTTTGCTGCGTTCGAGGAAGCCGCTTTGGGGTTGAAATCCATTCTCGATTGTAACCTCGTGGCGGGTGACTTCGACTATCTGATCAAGATTCGCGTTCGAGACATGGCGGATTTCAATAAGCTGCATGGCGAGAAATTGATCGCGCTTCCGGGTGTCAGGCAGACACGCACCTTTTTCGTGATGAAGAATGTCAAAGAGAACGCCCACCTTCCTTTCTGATTGACCCTTGGCGGTGGGATTTCACGGCCGATCAGCAAAATGGGAGGCCACGGGACGGGCTGCCGGTACCAGGCAGCAATTCGGGCTTCGCGGCTTCCGATCCAGAGCCAACGCACAATGGCGATGCATGCAACCTCTCCGGTGGAGAGCAGCTGATCTGGCGATCAGCCGGGCGCTCATTGCCTCGGCGAAGATTCTGCTATCGGGGGCAGCTCTCAGTGCGAATCAACCGGCCGCGGCGGCGTACTTGCATTCCCGCCGACAGACAAAAAATTGGACAATCATCCAAATAACTGTATAGTGATCAAATCGAGGCCGAGGAGACAACGAACCACCATGCAAGATCGCGACGTTATCGTGGTGGGTGCCGGTTTCGCCGGCATGTACATGCTTCACAGTTTGCGCCGACTAGGCCTCGCTACGACCGTGATCGAGCGCGGCAGCGGGGTCGGCGGCACTTGGTTCTGGAACCGTTATCCAGGCGCGCGCTGCGACGTGGAGAGCATGAGCTACTCCTACTCCTTCTCGGAGGAACTGCAGCAGGAATGGGTCTGGCCGCACCGCTACGCCACTCAACCCGAGATCCTGTGTTACGCTAATCATGTCGCCGACCGGTTCGATCTCAGGCGCGACATCGTGTTTGATACGGCGGTGACTGCGGCCGAATATGATGATTTGGAGAAGCGCTGGACAATCAACACGGGTACCGGTGAGACGTTTCGCGCGCGATATCTCGTGATGGCAACGGGCTGCTTGTCAGTGCCCAAAGTGCCGGACTTGCCGGGTCTGGGTAATTTCCGCGGACGCGTGTTGCACACCGCCGACTGGCCACGCGAGGGCTACGACTTCACCGACCAAACGGTCGGCATCGTCGGCACCGGCTCCTCCGGCATTCAGTCGATTCCGCTGATCGCTCGGGACGCGAAACACCTCACGGTCTTCCAGCGCACCGCCAACTACTCGATCCCCGCCTGGAACGGCCCGATCCCACAAAAGCGGGAATCCGAGATCAAGCTGAACTACCGCGCGCTGCGGCAGAAATCGCGCGGTTCTTATGCCGGTGACTATGCCGATGAATATTACGTGTCGATCCTCGAGCTTTCGCCGGAAGAGCGCGAGGAGCAGTTCGAGAGGCGGTGGCAGGAAGGCGGCTTCAATTACCAGTACGCCTTCGCCGACGCGATGGTTTCGGAACAGGCCAACGAGCTCGCGGCCGAGTTCGTGCGAAACAAGATCCGCGCGATCGTCAAGGATCCACAGGCGGCGGAGATCCTCTGCCCGAAGGACCACCCCTTTGGAGCCAAGCGCCTGTGCGTCGATACGCAGTATTATGAGACCTACAACCGCGACAATGTCAGCCTGGTCGATATCAAGGCCGACCCGATCATCGAGATCACCGAAACTGGCCTGCGCACCGGCCAGGCCGAGCACCATTTCGAAGTTCTCGTGCTGGCGACCGGTTTCGACGCGATGACCGGCGCCTTGACCAGAATCGACATCCGCGGCCGCCACGGTGTGCTGCTCAGGGAGCGCTGGCGCGACGGACCACAGGCTTATCTGGGTGTTGCGGTCACCGAGTTCCCGAACATGTTCGTCATCACCGGGCCCGGCAGCCCCTCCGTGCTTGCCAATATGATCCTGGCCTGCGAGCAGCATGTGGAATGGATCGCACAACTGATCGAGCACGCCGAGGAGAATGCGCTCACTGCGGTGGAGGCCGACCCGGAGGCACAGGAACAATGGGCGCGGCAGGTGACCGAAAGCGCCGGCAAAACTCTCTATGTCAAGGCAAACTCCTGGTATCTCGGCGCTAACGTGCCCGGCAAGGCGCGGGTCTTCATGCCCTATGTCGACGGATTCCAAGTTTACAGCCAGACCTGTGACGACATCGCCAAGACCGGATATCCCGGCTTTCACCTGAGATAGGCTATGGCGAAAGTTTCTCCCCCGCCTGTCGCTGCCGAATGGTACGAAATTTCGCAGATCGGTCAGGGCTTGAGCCGTATCCTGGAACGCCATGTCGCGCCTTGGATGCGCTGCAATATGTGGCTAATCCACGGCCGCGACCGCGACCTGCTGGTCGACACCGGCATGGGATTGAGACCGATCAAGCAGGAACTTGCGGCACTGCGGGGCCAAGCCGTGCACGCCGTTTGTACGCATTGCCATTTCGATCATATGGGCTGCGCCCACGAGTTCGAAGTGCGGCTGGGCCACGCCTCGGAAGCCCCAGCCTATGCCGTGCCTGACCTGGACAACAGCTGCGCGCGGGCTTGGATCGGCGCCGAACTGCTGAGCGCGCTTCCTCATGATGGCTATCTGCTCGGCAGCTACCGGTTGACGCCGGCGCCGCTTACCGGTCATCTCGACGAAGGCGATGTGCTGGACCTCGGCGACCGCGCGTTCCAGGTGTTGCACCTTCCGGGACATTCGCCAGGCTCGATCGCACTCTACGATAAGGCGACGAAAACGCTGTTTAGTGGCGACGCGATCTACGACGGGCAGCTGATCGACAATGCTTGGCACTCCGACCCGGAAGCCTTTCGCGAGTCGCTCCACCGGCTGCGCGATCTGCCGGTGGAAACCGTGCATGCCGGCCACTTCGGCTCATTCGGCAGCGAACGGCTTGTCGAGCTGATCGATCTATATCTGGCAGGCGCCATGCGGGTCGCGAGCGTCGACGAATGGCTAGGCGCGCAGACGGTGCCGGCATGAACGCCGCGCACTTTATGATCCAGGTGCGGGATCTCGATCGCGCCGTAGCCTTTTACGAAAAAGCGCTGCGCTTCGTGGAGGTCGACCGCCACCGCTATGACGGCGCAACCTTGGTCTACTTGCGCGGCCGCGGTTCACCCTTCGAGATCGAGCTGATAGCACCTGACGACTGGCCTTATGCCGAGCGGCCGGAGCCTGGCCGTAGTCACATTGCCTTCACCGTCAGCCATCTCGAAGGCGAATGGGAGCGGTTGCAGTGTATCGGAATCGGGGCCGGCCAGATCACTCGCCATGCCGCCAACGGCGTCCACCAGACGCGCTACTTCTATTTCGCGGATCCCGAAGGTAACCAGATCGAGTTCTTGGAAGCGCACGGTCGCTATGCCGGCGAGGAGGAAAAGTGACATGCTGAACCAGATCCGCAAGATCGCTGGCGAAGGCTTTACCGATGATCCGACCAACAGCTGCACGCCGGACGGCACGTTCTATTTCGATGAGAGCATCTATCGGGCGGAGATCCGCCACGTCTTTGGCCGAAACTGGCTCTATTTCTGCCACCAGTCGCAAATTCCCAATGCCGGCGACTACATTGTCGGCGATATCGCAGGGCAGTCAGTTTATGTGATCCGCAGCAAGGACGGCCGGATCCTCGGTTTCTTCAACGTCTGCCAGCACCGCGCACACCAACTGCTACAGGGCACCGGCAACGTTCGCAATGTGATGCGCTGCCCCTACCATTCCTGGGTCTACGACATCGAAGGCAATCTGCGTGGCGCACCGAAGGCCGAATGCGTGACTGGCTTCTCGAAAGAGTCCATCAAGCTCTCGCCGATAGCGGTCGAGGTGATAGGCGGCTTCGTGTTCGTAAATCTTGACAGCAGCGCCGTACCGCTCAGCAAGGCCATCCCTCATTTCGGCCAGAAGTTGCTGGAGATGTGCCCGGAAGCGCCAGAGCTGAAATACGTCAAGCGGCAGGAATTCGAGATTCGTGCCAACTGGAAAGTGGTGGTCGAGAACTTCTTGGAAAACTACCACAGTTTCTTTTCAGGGCCGGCGCATGGGCAGCTCTCGGACATCATCGACCAAGACACCTATGCCTCGACGATCGAAGGCAAGGTGATCGAGTTCCTCGGCAAGGGGGGCAAAGCCGAGAAACTGCCCTATGAACTACATGAAGGGCGCAAGTTCAGCGGCCGCAGTATGGGCTTCCAAATCGTGTTCCTGTGGCCGAACGTAGCTTTCGTCCTGCTACCCGGTGCCAATATGATGTTAGTGTTTCTCGTCAATCCTACCGGCCCAGAGACGACCGTCGAGCCGCTACTCTATTTCGGCCTTGACGAAAAAATGGATCGCGGGACCGAAGCTGCCGTCGACTGGTTCAACAATCGCCTTGGTCCTGAAGACGTGGGGCTGGTGGAAAGCGTTCAGCGCGGCGTGCACTCGCTCGGATACACACGCGGCCGCCTGATGGTCGATCCCAGCCAGGCGGAAGCCTGGAGCGAACACTTCATTCATCACTTCAATATGCTGAACATACAGGCACTACAGGACGGCGCGTGAGGCCCCGCCGTCATCCCGGCAGGCCAGCGACGGTGCCCTTGCGGTGCCCGCTTGCCAACTGATCATCGACAAACGCTTCCAGCTTGGCGATTGCTGTAGAACTCGAGGCACCGTCTTTGGTGCGCCCCCGGCGGAGCCAGAGACCATCGATGTAAAGTGCAATTCCTTCAGCGATTTCGGCTGCTCGCCTATCACTCGTAAGTTGGCGAAGTGCGTGTCTGAGATTGCTCTCAAGGCGTCGGTCGACAGCATTCTGAAGTCGTTCAAACTCGGGATGCTGGCCGATGGCCGCGTAGTAGCTGACCCAGGCGCGGGCCGTATCGAGAGTAAATAGGTCGCTCGCGAAGTTGCTGGCGATGATCGCGCTGACCCGTCCGCGGGGGGATTTCGCCTGGCGGAGCCGCCGTGCCGTATCCTGCGAAATGAGGAAGGTGGCCTTCCGTACCACGGCGCTGACCAGCGCGTCCTTTCTGGTGAAATAGTAGTTGACGATGCCGTGTGACATACCGGCTCGCTCGCCAATGCGAGCCATCGTCATGCCCTTCAGGCCGTGCTCCAGAAAGGTAAGATAGGCGGCGTCGATTAGCTCTCGGCGGCGGATTTGTTCGATGCTGGTCTTGCTGATGTGCATGCTAAGGCGGTCTCCGGCGTCGACATAGCATTAAGCGATCTGCAATGTAACCTTCCCGATAGCCTGCCCTGTCTCCAGAAAGGCGTGCGCATCGCCCGCCTGGGCCAGCGGGAAGGTTGCCGCGTGCTGGATTCTCAGACGGCCTTGCGCTACCAGGCCCAGCACTTCTCGCACGATGGCCACCTGCTCCCTAAGTCTGCTTTGCAGGCCCTTCCACATCGGGGTCAGCATCATTACGTTCATGATGCTGAGGTTCAAGTTATAGGCAGTCGAATCGGCATCGTCGCCCGGCGTTCCCATCAGCGTCACCACCCGGCCATATTCGGTCATGGCTCGAAAAGTTCTTTGCATCACCTGCGCGCCGGCATTGTCGAAGGCGACATTGACGCCTCGCGACCAGCCAAGCGCCGCCTCGACGAAGTCCTGCTCGCGATAGCGGATAGCAAGCTCGGCGCCGAGTTCACTGACCAGCGCGGCCTTTCGGGCCGTGCTCACGGTGGTGGCGACCCTTCCCCCGCGCAAGGCGGACAATTGAATGGCGATATGCCCGGTTCCGCCAGCCCCACCATGGATGAGCACGAACTCGCCAGCCCTGACCTGGGCACGATCGTATAGCGCTTCCCAACAGGTGATGCCGACCAGCGGCAGGGCGGCGGCGGTGATGTCGTCCACCGAATCCGGCACGCATGCCAGTTGCCATTGTGGCACCACTGCCGCCTCCGCGTAGGTGCCGAACTCGTTTCCGATGCCACCATTGCAGAAGCATACTCTGTCGCCAATCCGGACCGAGCTCACCTGGTCGCCAATGGCCTTCACGGTTCCCATCCCGTCATGGCCGAGTACCAGCGGATTGTCCCCGCAGACATAACCGCCAAGCTGGCGAAAAAAAACATCCGCTGGATTGAGCGCCGCAGCCCGCAGTTCCACCAAGACGTCATCAGGACGGCGCGGCCATTGCAAATCGATATCCCGCATCTGCAGGACTTCGGGACCGCCTTTTGCGGTTGCGACAACGGCCTTGATCTTCAACGGGCTACCTTTCGAAGCTGGCGCGCGTACCAGAGCATTATAACGCTCATGCAGACGAAGACGGTCAGAGCGAGAATCACGGACGCGACGGCGAGCCGAGGTGTCCCCGCAGAGCGCAGACTCAGCCACATCAGCACAGGCAACGTCTGGGTGTCGCGGTCTGTCAGAAACAGCGCCATCACGAATTCATTCAGAGAGATTACGAAGGCGAACAGGGCTGATGAGATGATTCCGGTGGAAACCATCGGCACTACGATCTCGAAAAAAGAGCCGATAGGTCTTCCGCCTAGGTCATAAGAGGCTTCGACAACGCGATAGTCAACAGTGCGGAAGGTGGCTTCCATCAGCATGAAGACAAGCGGCATGGCCCAGAGGGAGTGGGCGATCATGACCAATTCTCGTGACCCGTAGAAGCTGTAGGATCCCAGCTGGACTCCTCCGAAAGCGATCGCGACCCCCAAGCCGAGTACGACGCCGGGCATGAACAGAGGCATCATGATCAACATGTACCAAAACGTGCGAAACGGAATCTGGTAGCGTTCGAAGGCCCAGGCGGCAAGAATGCCGGTCGTGGTGGAAATAGCCGTTGTCCCGAGCGCGATGACGATGCTGTTGATCAGCGCGTCCATCCATTGAGTGCTGCCAAAGAAATCGGCGTACCAGCGCGCGGACCAATCAGTTATTGGAAATCGGATCATTGCCGCGTTGTTGAACGACATCACCAGCGTGATGAGCACGGGGATCAGGACATAGAGCACCAAAAAGCCGGTGAATGCCCAGCTGAGTACGCGCAGCATCCTGGGCTCGAGGCGTGGTCGCAAAGTCGTTTGGCGTTCTGCGCTGATCTCAGACATGGAAAGCGGACCGCGTGGACATCAGCGACCGGGTCAGCAGCATCGTCGCTGCAACGCCGACGACAAGCAACATCGAGAACGCCGAAGCAAGCGGCCAATTGTGCTTGCCTAGCATCTGCTCCTGGATCAGGAAGCCCATGGTCCAAAGGGTGTCGGGTCCGAGCGCTGATGGCGTAGCATAGGTACCCATCGCCCAAATGAAGGATTGCGAAAACGCCACGAGCAGACCTGTTCTTGTCAGCGGGAAGAGCACTTCCTGGAATGTTACAAGAGGCGACGCGCCAAGATCTGCGCTCGACTCCAGTATCTGCTTGTCTATTCCATCCAGGACAGACAACAGAATGAAGAACGCGTAGGGCAGCGTCACATAGACCAGGCCCACGAATGCGGCGAATTCGGTATACATCAGGCTGATCTTGTCCGTGATCAGCCCCGCGGAAAACAGCGCTTGGCTCAATAGCCCGTTTTTCGGAAAAAACATCCACCAGCCGAAGATGATGGCGATCTCGGATATCAGGAGCGGGCAGAGCGCCAGTCCTACGAAAAGCAGTCGCCAGCGGGCCGGTTTCAGCCAGGCCAAGATCGCAAAGGTGAAGCCGATTGCGACACTGAAGAATGAGGCGACGAGCGCCAGTTGCACGGTGGTCCAGATCGCATTCGAAAAGAGCGGGTTCGTAAACAGCGTTCGGTAGTGTTCGAACGTGAAGCCCGGCACATACAGACGCTGATCGACGTGAAGATTGAAGCTCATCCGTGCCATCTGGAGTGTAGGTAAACCAAAGAACACCAGCACAATCACCAGTGCCGGCGCGATCAGGAACCACGGTACAACCGGCTTGCGGCTGGCTCTGATGGGCTGGTCCGTCGCCTCGCTCATGGTGCTGTCGGTTTGGGCAAGCGTCATTGAAACACTTTCATGTCTTCGCTTCCCCAGCCGATTTCGACTTCATCGCCCAAACTCTTTGCGATTCGACCGGGGTGATCCGCGAATATCTCCAGCGCGCCGGCCCTGAGGTGATAGCGAAAAACGTCACCGAGAAACTCCACGAAATGAAGTTCCGCTTTCAGGGTATTTGGCGAATTGGCGGCACTACCGCCAATCTTGACGCGGTTTGGCCTTACGTAAACCCGCCAGTCTCCATCTGCCAGGCCCTTGCTAAGGCGCATATCAACCGCACGGCCTTGCTTATCCGCAGTGAACCCCGAGGTGACGCGCAGGGGCATGCAGCAACTTTCGCCGATGAAATTGTAAACGAACTCGTTGGCGGGATTGTGAAATACCCGCTCGGGCTTGTCGACCTGCTCGATGCGACCGCAATTCATAACTGCGACGCGGCTTGACATCGCCATTGCCTCACTCTGGTCATGCGTGACATAGATTGCGCTGAAACCGAGTTCGTCATGGAGCCGCTTGATCTCCGCGCGCAGTTGCAGGCGCAGCGACAAATCAAGCGCCGAAAGCGGCTCGTCGAATAGGAGCACAGCTGGTCGCACCACGAGGGAGCGCGCCAGCGCCACCCTCTGTTTCTGTCCGCCCGAGAGTTGGTCGGGATAGCGGTCCTCGAAGCCTTGTAGCCGCACGGTCTCAAGCACTTTCGCGACCCGCTCATCGATCTCGTGCTTGGGGACTTTGCGCATGCGCAGGCCATAAGCCACGTTCTCCGCAACCGTCTTGTGTGGAAACAGAGCTCCGGATTGGAAAATCGTCGCCGTGTCGCGATTATAGGGAGGTTGTTGATCGATCCGCACGCCATTGATACGGATCGATCCGGACTGAATCTCCTCAAATCCACCGATCAAACGAAGCGTAGTTGTCTTGCCGGATCCCGACGGACCTAGAAGGGTCACAAACTCGCCGCGGCGAACCGTCAGTGAGACATTGTCGACCGCCACGACGGCGCCGTAGCACCGCCGGACGCGGTCGACTTCAAGTGCCAATCCAGAATCCACCGCCATCTTCGGTTCCCTTTCGTAGGTCTGTCCTTGAGGCCCGTGCCGACCGGCCGCTCCATGACAGCGGCTTCACCGCAATGACCGGCTCTCGCTTATCATGTCGCATCTTCAAACCATGAACACCATCACAGCCGTGACGAAGGACGAAACCGGAGTTCGTGACTAGCCCGTAGTCCTCGAGATTGTCTGCTTCATGCGGTCATCATAGGCTTGGTAGTCAGCATTAATCTTGTCCCAACCATCCATTGTGATGAGTTGGAACATGCGGTGGAAATCTTCGTTGGCAGTGGGATAGTTGTTCCACTGAGGCGGCACGGTCACATCCTTGCGCGCCATGAATATTAGCGACTTGGCAAGGAACCGATCCTGGGTTTCTTTCTCAAGCATGTAGTTCATGAACAGATCGGCAAGCTCCGCATGCCGCGTTCCGCGGACTTTGAAGTACCAGTCGGTCCATGCAGAAGTCCCCTCCAGCGGAACCTTGACGACGTACTCGTCGGGGCTTTGCGTCAGAAAAGTATAAGCATCCGAGGAGTAGCTCATCGCTGCGTCGGCATCGCCTTGGTTCAAAATGTTGGCCTGCTCGGCACCATCTTTGAACCATTTCGCAATCTTCAGTTGATCAAGCTTGGCGAAGAGCGATTCTGCCGTGGTCATGGCATACATTTCATCCAGCCCCGGCGAGGTCTTGTCCATTACGGCCGGCACCGACAGGGTCCACCACCAGGCGGCGCTATCGGCCGTCACTTTCCCGGCCAGGCGCTGGTCCCACAGAAGGGCCCAGGAAGTCGGATCGATGCCCAGAGCCTTGCGCGCCAGCAACATGCATGTCCCGCCCCCAAAGGGGATGCCATAGTCCTTGGCCCTGTCCGGTCGGGTCTCATAGAACCAAGGATAGACCGCCTTCAAATTGGGTATCTTGGTTGCATCGGTCTTCTCATACAAGCCCTCGGCAAGACCAGCTGACGAAATGTATTCCTCGCCCACGCTGACGTCGAAGGGCGGGTTGTCGGCGGGAGCCGCTTTGATTTGGCTGACAATCTGATCCCAGCCGCCAACGGTCTCGGCCTTGGTGTTGTAGTGCGCGTTGAAGGGATCAATCACCGTTTCCCTGAAGACCTGCTCATAATTGCCCGACCAAGAAACCGCGATCAGGCTCTCGCCCTCGAATGCCGCCTTGGCCGAGGTCACCGGAGCGCGCCCTATGATGGCGGGAGCGCCGAGAAAAGCCGCGCCTGCCGCGACCGCCTTCAAGACTGTCCGACGGCTCATGCCGCTGTTGGTCCGCTTCTGCGTCATTCCAGCACTCCTTCTGTTGAACGGCGCCTGCCGTCGAAAATGGGATGGCCATCAAATTGCACTGTTCGATCAAGTAGCAGAAACTTGAGAAATTAGCCGACGCCGATGTAGCAGCTTATGCCGCAACGGGCCGGCGGCGCAGGCTTAGCCGGTCACTTGCGTCTTCCGTTCGCCCGGGGCCAAAATCCCTCGATCCGAACCCCTTTCCGTTCGAGGATCGGGCGCATCTCCTCAAAGCTGGCGCGATAGCGATAGTAGGGGATGCTCGGGATCATATGATGGATCAGGTGATAGTTCTGCCCTTGCAGCAGGAAGTTGGCCCCGGGAAAAATTGACACCCGACTGTTCCTATAGCGGCCAATCTCGTGATGATCGTGATGCGGCGTCCAGGTGAAGAAGGTCAGCATGACCGTTTGGCCTATCCACCATGGGATAAACCACAGGAACAACACTTCACGCCAGAAACCCGCTGCTAGGGACGCTATCAAGATGGCCGCGTAGACTGAAAAGCTCGCGGCCGTATAGACAACCTCGCGTGGCGTGCAATTGAACCGTTTGCATTGGCGGTACTGCTGGACCGGGTTGAAATAATTCAGCAGCGCATACGGAAGGCGCAGGAAAACCCAACCGAGAAAGCTGCCGCGGGCATAAATGTCGGGATCTTCATCATGGTTGGTATGCGAATGGTGCGCCATATGCTGTCGCTTGTGCTGATGATAATTCAGCCAAAGCGGCGCGCAAGCGATAACGCCGGCGACCGGATCGATCCAGCGCAAGCTCTTGCGGCGTGAGCTGATATTGGAGTGCACCGCTTCGTGCACCACGGTGTAAAGCGAGTAGAGCACCACCAGATTGCAGAAGAAGGCCGCCCATATCGGGATCGCGCCCGCAACCGCAAACGCAGTGGATAAAGTGAAGATCACCAACAGGCTCCCTTCGAGGAACAACGTTCGGCCACCGAAATCCGGCGTATGACGTCTGCCGATCTCCGCCTCTTGCCTAACTGTCGAGGTGACTGCTGCCATGTGGCTGCTCACTGGATGATCAAAAAGGAAACTAGATAACCATCCAATTAGGATATTGCAGGGAGCTGAGTCAAGGGAAAGCTGCTCGTGCTGCTGTGCGCACGAGATAGCCTTTGCTTACCTCAAGCACCCAACGCGAGAGATTGTGACGGTTTATGCGCCGCATCGTGTCGGTCGCGACAAGGGTGGAGGCAGCCGACCGCAGGCAAATGCCGTCAGTAGGCTCAAATTCGACAAGTGGTTAGGCGACTGCCGCAATGCGTGGCAAAGCGGCAGGAGCAAGCGGAGGACGGCCGAGAATCTTGTCGGCGGCCTTCTCTGCGATCATGATCGTCGGGCCGTTGAGGTTGGCGCTGATGATCGTGGGCATGATCGACGCGTCTACCACCCTTAGTCCTTGCAGCCCGCGTACTCGAAGATCGCCGTCGACCACCGCTTGGTCGTCGTTGCCCATCTTGCAGCTGCAACTTGGATGAAACTCGGTTTCAGCAGTCTCGCGCACCCAAGTGTCGAGCTCGGCGTTGGAGCGCAACTTGGCGCCGGGCGCGACCTCCTCGCCCAGAATGTCAGCCATGGCTTGCTGATGCACGATGTCACGCGCGAGGCGGATCCCCTCGCGCATCTCCTGTCGGTCTTTCTCTGTCGACAGGAAATTAAACTGGATCCGGGCCTTCTGGCGCGGATCAGCCGAGGCAAGCGTTATGCGGCCACGGCTCTCTTGCCGAAGCTGCGAGCAGTGAAGCATGAAGCCTTCTGCGAGACTGACCTTGCTGCCTGCGTAGTCGAACAACACGGGGCTGAGGTGAAACTGCAAGTTCGGCCAAGGCGCAGTCGCGTTGCTGCGGATCAGCCCTCCAATCTCGAAAATGTTCGAAGACACGATGCCGCGTTTGGTGAAGATCCACTGAACGCCCGCCGCAAAGCGGCGTACTGGATCCCCCAGCCATGCCAACGACACCGGGCGCCGGCAAGTGAATTTCAATGAAATATCGAGATGATCCTGCAAGTTACGTCCAACGCCATCCAGTTCGTGTCTGATCGCGATGCCGTGACGGGAGAGCTCGTCGCCGGGGCCGATACCCGAGAGCATCAGGAGCTGTGGTGAGTTTATCGCTCCGCCTGAAAGGATCACCTCCCGAAGCGCCCTCGCCGCGACCATTCGCCCGCGGGTTTCGAAGGCAACCCCAACTGCTCTTGTGCCTTCCATTAGAACGCGATGGGCTAGCGCTCCGGTGACCACGGTGAGATTCGGACGCGAGAGAGCTGGACGGAGATAAGCGACAGCGGCACTGCATCGCCGGCCACCCTTGCGCGTGCTGTCTAGCCGAGCAAATCCTTCGGGCCCAGCGCCGTTTAGATCGTTCGAAATCGGGAAACCGGCCTGTGCCGCCGCACCGAGAAAACTGTCGAAGATCTCCAGTGGCAGCATGCCCCGACTGACCCCCAACGGACCGTTGTCGCCGCGATAGACATCGGCGCCGCGGTCGCTGGTCTCAGACTTTCGAAAGTACGGAAGGCAATGGGCATAATCCCAGTCCGGCATGTCGTTGCCGGCCCATCCATCGTAGTCGAGCGGGTGCCCACGCAGGTAGACCATAGAATTGATAGACGAGGATCCTCCAAGCACCCGGCCCCGCGGTACCGAAATGCGCCGACCGTTCATGCAGGGCTCGGGCTCGCTAGCATAAGTCCAGTTCGTGCGAGGATCGAGATAGGTACGATAATATCCGGCCGGCATGGTCATGAAGAGGCCACCGTCCTTGGGACCAGCCTCGAGCAGTAGCACGCGGTTGTGCGGGTCGCTGCTCAGCCGGTTGGCCAGCACGCAGCCAGCCGAACCACCGCCGACAATGATGAACTCGAAATCCCGCCGTCTCATGCGAACAATGCTCCGTTGTGTCTTTCAGAAGGCTTGGCCCGCTGCAGTTCCTAAGGTTGGGGCACAACTTCAATACATTCCCGCAGGCCCCGCCTACGTTTCCCTTGTCGCCTTCGTGCGTTCAGGTTCACTCAGGGTCCACGCCGGGACTGCGATCACCCAGCAAGAAGTCCATCTCGGCGTTTTCTTGAGCTCCTCGTAATTGGCGGGCAAGGCAAGCAGCTACTCGACCTGGCCGGGCGCCGCACATGGGCCCGCAATTCCGTACTGCGCGGCATTGTCTGCACCGCCTTCATCTGCAACTCTGACGATGTTAACCGCTTTCAGGCTCTGCCTCGATGCTGGCCTGGAAATTCCATCCAGGATATCCAACTCGCCGGGAGTTCCTCAGATTGCCGCTTCCTCTCGACAAGCTATTTGGAGTTGTTTGGACAGTCAACTGTGGCGAATAAGACGAGATTGCTCAAGATGTTAAGCGAAGACAGTCCAACGATGCGATACCGAGTTAGCGGAGAAGATCGCCAGCGCCAGCTGATCGAGGCTGCAATCGATGTCATCGGCAGCAAGGGATTGTCGCGAACCACGCTCGCCGACATAGCCAAGAAAGCGGGCTTAGCTTACGGTCACATCAGCTTCCGGTTCAAAACCAAGGAGAGCCTTCTGCTCGCCGCGCTTCGTGCCGTCACCGACGAATATGTAGCGGTTCGCGACGCGGCCGTAGCGCTTGAGGACCGCCCGGCGGCAGAACGACTGAGACTAATGATCGAGGCTGGGTTCCAGCGCAACATTGCAAGCAAGAAGAAAATTGCGTTGTGGCATGCGTTCCTGTCGGAGTGCCATACGCGACCAGCCTACATGAAGCTGTTCTCCGAGATCCGCAAAGCTGAGTATGGCAGGGCTAGGAAGATCTGCGACGAGCTCCTCAGCGAGGGAACGGACTCGGCTCTCGACCCCCATGTCGCCGCGTTAGGCATCAACTCACTGGTGGAAGGGCTCTGGTTCAACATGCGCCTCAAGCCTGGCGCCATTGACAGCACGGAAGCGCTAGTCATTGCGAACGCATTCCTCGCCGCCATCTATCCGGATCGGGCCAGATTCTTCATAAGCCGTTGAGTAGAAAATACAATCTTGTCGTTATTGACTGATCTACCAAATCGCCCCTATTGTTCGAGCTGCCTAACGACGTGGCAATCCTATTGGAGGCAGAGGCGATGTAATCGGCGCGGAGCTAGGATTGCATTGGGGTGCATTCCGCCAACCCCAATCGCTGCTCGTCATCCAAGATGCTGACCACTGCGAGGGGCTCGGGAAGTCGGCTGGACTCGATTAGAGATCGTATGTCGGGATCAAAAGCGCATTGCCGGCAGCCCGCTTCCGGACGTTCCCGACGTCTTCATGCCCTATTTCCCAATCCGAATCCCGAGCACGGGTGGATCCCCTTCTTGCTCGAAACTTGCCGAGACGTCGTTAACTGCCTCAGGACTTTAGCAACGGTGAACCGATCGGCTTCGACCATCTCGAGTGTCAACGAAACCCGCCATGGCGGTTGGGCAGGAGGCAGACTGCGGCGGACTGCTCGAATTGGAACAGGATCCGGGTCTCGTTGGAGCAACAGCCGTAGCAAGACCTTCGCGAATGTGATGACCCATATCATCGTCTGGAATAGCCACTCCCTGAAGATCCGGTTCGCAGCGGATTTCAACGAGGCGATGTCATGACGCTCGACCGCAGAGTTGTGCTGATCACTGGCGGCGGTTCAGGCATCGGCGCCGCTTGCTGCGACAACTTCGCGGCCCAAGGCGCGGTGGTGATCGCCGCAGACGTCAGGCAGCCCCCCACCGGCAAGGCCCGACAAGGTCGGACAACGCTGGAACTTGATGTAACAGATCCGCACCAGTGGCGCATAGTCATGGAGGACCTCCGCGGCCGGTATGGCCGGCTTGACGCCTTGGTCAACTCTGCGGGCCTTTTGGCGGAAGGCACTATTGAGAATACGCCGCTGGACTTATGGCGCCGAGTTATGGCTGTGAATCTAAACGGCACGTTTTTTGGCTGCCAGGCTGCAATTCCACTTATGCGCGAAGGGGGCGGTGGTGCAATTGTAAACCTGTCCTCGGTCTCCGGAATAAAGGCGGATGCGGAGCTTGCCGCCTATGATGCCGCCAAGGGTGCGGTGCGGCTACTCACCAAGGAGATTGCCCTTTATTGCGCTCGCCAAGGCGATCCGATCCGCTGCAATTCGGTCCATCCCGGAGTCGTGGACACGCCGATGGTGGCGAATTTCTTCCAGACTGCGAAAGTCGCGTCTGAACAGGAATGGGCGCAGAATCAGCCGATAGGGCGCAAGATTACGCCGCAGGAAGTGGCTAATCTGATCGCGTGGCTGTGCTCTTCTGAAGCCAGTTTCTCTACCGGGGCCGAATACATCATCGACGGTGGAACGACAGCATGAAGCTGACCGGAAGAATAGCAATTGTGACCGGGGCGGCGTCGGGCATAGGAGCAGCCGTCGCGGCCCGGTTCGAAAGCGCAGGCGCGGTTGTAGTCGCGACCGACCTCACGACTTTGGACAACCCCGCAGCCTGCCAGATGGATGTTTCGCTCGAAGGCGATTGGCGCAGCCTAATCGAGCGCGTCCTGACGAGGCACGGCAAGATCCACATCCTCGTCAATGCCGCGGGGGTCTCATTGGCCGGCGATACGATCGAATCCTGCTCCCCCGAAACCCTAATGAGGACCCTAGCCGTTAATCTGGATGGGACGTTTCTGGGATGCAAGCATGTGATTGCACCCATGCGGAAGCAGGGCGACGGTTCCATTATCAATTTCGGCTCGGTCTTAGGAAAGGTCGGCGACGGCGCTTCGGCCGCCTACACGGCGAGCAAAGGCGGGGTCGGCATGCTGACTAAATCGGCTGCGCTTTACCTCGCCAAAACGGCCCCCGGTGTGCGATGCAACCAGATTTCGCCAGGCTACATCGCGACCCCTATGGTTGAGCAGTGGCTCACCTCGTTGCCCAACGGCCAGGCACGCTTGGATCAACTCATTGAAGCGCACCCGGTGCGCCGCCTCGGACGGCCGGAAGAGGTTGCAGCTGCGGCCCTGTTTCTTGCTGCGGACGTGTCGCGTGCAGTTACCGGAGCGGACTTCCTCATCGATGGCGGATACACGGCCCAATGAAACATCGCTTGCAAAGACATCTTGATGGCCGCGGCGCGACCGGTGGTGATATCTCGTGAATCTTCCCGACAGCGAGCCCACCTTCCTACCCAGCCTTGGAGTGCTGGTTTCCGGGAGCATCTGGGGCTTATTCTGGCTCCCGCTGCGAGCGATCGAAGCGCGAGGGGCTTCTGGCGACTGGGTTAATCTGGTGTTCTTTTCCGTCTCCGGTGCGACAATCCTGCCCTGGGCACTAAGGCGAACGGTGCTGGCTACACAAAGCAAGGATCAGTTGGTCACTGGATTGCTGCTCGGAACGGCTTTCGCACTTTATACTCTGAGCCTCTCCATGACGGATGTCGTTCGGGCCATCCTGCTTTTCTACATGACGCCGGTTTGGAGCACGCTGGCCAGTATCGCCTTTTGGAAAGGCCGGCTGACGACCAGGCGCGCGGCGGCCCTTTCGTTCGGACTTGGTGGATTATGGTTGGTGATCCAGAACGATCAGGGCATCCCGATCCCACACAATACGGGCGATTGGGTGGGCCTGCTGGCGGGCATCTGCTGGTCACTCGGTACACTGCGGAGCTTTCACCGGGAGTCGCTGCCGGTGTCATCCACGATGCTGGCCTTTTCGATCGGGGGTCTCGGCACCACTCTGGCAGCGATGGTCCTCAGGTACCAAACGGGTAACCTTTCGACCAACATTGCAGCTGTCGTGGATGTAATGCCCCTCATGCTGACCCTCGGGCTGTGCATGTTTGCCATTCCTAATCTATTAGTCCTGTGGGCAGCTGAAAGAGTGGAGCCTGCGCGGGTTGGCATTCTGCTCCTTGCCGAGGTCCTGACTGGGACTGTCTCCGCCGCCCTGTTCTCGACCGAGCCAGTCAGCAAAGCCCAGATCCTGGGCGCCACGCTGATTGTAGCTTCTGGCGTGGTCGAGGTCACGGCTCGGTCCGAGTCGGCCCCGCGTAAATCTGCTGTGCGAATACCGAAAGCACGTCCGCAGCTTTGATGCCGAGCATGCTTTCTCAGCTGTCCAGAGGACGATTTCATGCCTTGAACATCATCGAGTATGGTGAGTTGCTCCACAATGCCGCCGAAATCGCCTTGCGAGACTCCCAGTCTCGGGAGTTTGCGACGCGTAAAGGACGGCTACTCAATTCTCGAGAAACAAGTCGGTTAAGAAATTTCTGATGAAATCTCTCAACTGCGGAATTTTGTGGCGGCTCGCATCGGCGGAACGCCGTAGGTGCTGAATCGACGGCTGCCTATCAGAGGAAGCGAGCTGACCACCATAAGGCGGCGGGAAGGGCGCAGCCAGTACCGCCTAGCTTGCCTTGCGTGGTCTGAACCGCCTCAAGCAGCTCTTCTTCCGTTCTCCGGCCGCTCTCGAACATGTTGACCAGTAGCAAGGCGGTAGCTTCGGCGTCCGGGGAACCCGGCTGGCAACCGCGCTCGCGGCACAGGACGTCAAACACGCGCTTCAGCACGTCGAGGTCTTCTGGATAAAAGGCATTAGGCGGTAGGTACCGTTGCATCTCTCTGTTCCCGTTGGGGGCGAGAGTGCGATGGTCGCTCTTAATCAGCGGAGCCCATAACACAGCCGCTGACCAGCGCACCTTGGGGCTCCTACCTAGAGCTGTCTATTGCATTTGATGTAGCGGCCGAAAGGATCTCGGCGAAGTTCAACCTGGCCCGGATGCTAGAATGCGCCAAGGCTGTATGGCCCACCGAGCAAAGCCCGGCGTAACCAGCGCTCCTAACCCATCGGAGGCTGGCGGCTGGGCGGACGCGGGACTTGACGGCCGAATTCCCATTGCAAGCTTCCAGGGTTCAAAATCGGCGGTCGAACCATACGCAATTTCCTGGCGGCGTGGGTGCGCAAGGAGGCGGCCAGCCGAGGAGGCCCGCCACGTCGCCAAGCCGATAAAGCGAGACCTGAGGGAAGTGGGCCGAGATGATCAGAGCGCGCCCAGACGTCGTCGTGTCAGTCGGGCCTGAAGCAAGACCACCACCAGCAGGAACAGCCCTCGGATCACTGATTGCCAGTAGGCTGAAAGCGAAATCCATCCCATTCCATTCTCAAAGTTCAGGACATTGAAAAGGATGCCGAGCAGGAGCACGCCGGCGAGCGTGGTCACCACCGAGCCCGAGCCGCCGGTGAGCAGTGTGCCGCCGACCACGACGGCTGCGATGGCGAACAATTCCCAACCGACTCCCTCAATCGGCTGTCCCGCTCCGAACTGCGAGGCAAGGATGACGCCGGCGAGCCCCGCCAGTCCTCCACTCGCGAGATAGACCAAAAACTTCACGCGATCGGTGCGCAGTCCCATCAGGCGCGAAGCATCCTCGCCGCCGCCGATCGCCAGAACTGCGCGTCCGGTGCCGGTGTAGTTCAAGACCAGGGAACCGATGAGATATGCCACGACAGCGATTGCTGCGGGGATCGGAAACGTCCACAAGTTACCCTGGCCGATGGCGGTGAAGCCTGACTCATAGGACACCGATACGGTCTGGTTGCCCGCAAGCAGAAGGGCTGAGCCACTGGCGGCCTGCATCGTGGCGAGAGTGGCTATAAACGGCATCAGATTGGCGCGTGTGACAAGGATCGCATTCATGAGCCCGGCGGCCAGCCCAGCGCCTATTCCCGCGGCGAGACCCGGCACGATCCCATAGGGACTCGCCAATGCCGAGGCTACGCTGCCCAAGGCGGCAACGGAGCCCACGGACAGATCGATCCCCCCTGTCATGATGACAAAGCACATCCCAAGCGCCACCAGCGCAAACATGGAATTGTAGCGCAGGAGAGTCATCACATTGTAGAAGCTGAGAAACCGATCATAACGCAGGAACCCGAACAGAACGAGCGCAGCCAGCGCAAGCAATACGCCGTAAGTGCCAATGATGCGGACCAGGCGGGCGCGATTCATGGGCTATCCGCGATGCTGCTGCTGCAGCCATACGGCAAGCGCGATGATCCCTGCCTTGACCACCAGGGCAGCAGCGTCAGGCACCCCGTTTGCCAAAAGAGTGTAGCGCACCAATTGAATGGTAAGCGCGCCCAGCAGGGTACCGACGATGGTGGCCTTGCCGCCACTGAGCAGGGTCCCGCCCACGGCCACCGCCGCGATGGCATCGAGCTCCATACCAAGGCCAACCAGGTTCGCGTCGCTGGATGAGTTGATTGCAATCACAATAAGCCCGGCCAGCCCGGCGCAAAGACCGCTAATGCCATAGACGGCGAGCTTGATCTTGGCGACGGCAATTCCGGCGAGTTCTGAAGCCTTTTCATTACCGCCGACCGCCAGTATGCATCGCCCGAACACCGTTTTCTTCAACGCCCATGCAGCTGCTGCGACGATGAGAGCCATGATGATGACTTGCGCTGGGATGTCCAAAGGTCGGGCAAGGCCAATCCATTGAAATTCAGGTACGCGGAAGGTCTGCAGGTTCCCGTTCGTCATCACCTGAGCAATGCCGCGACCGGCGATGAACAGGACCAGTGTCGCAACGATGGGCTGGATTCGGAAGCGGGCGACCAACCAGCCATTGAAGAGCCCCAACAGCCCGGCCACCAGTACCGAGATGATCATCGCGGCAGCCACGGCCAGGTAGATGCTTCCGATCGGAAGGATCTTGCCCAGGAAGATCATGGGTGCCAAAGCGCCCGAAATAGCCATCAGAGAACCAACCGACAGATCGATGCCGCCCGTGGCTATGACGAGTGTCATTCCGACGGCTACGATGACGATGGTGCAGACTTGAGTGAGGTTGACGTTCAGCGTCTGCATCGTCGCGAAATTACGGGTGAAGGCGAGGTTGAAAGCAACCAGCAATACCAGCGCGATCAGGGTTCCGTAGCGCGTCAAAAAACCGAGGAGATCGAAGCTGCGCGCGGCAACATCCCGATCCGCGTATGATCTCGGCAGTTCGGTCACGGCGCGGCCTCCGAGGAAGCGCTTGCCCCATGCGCCATTGCGCTCAGCACTTTTTCTTCGTTAGCGTCTTCTGCTTCCAGCTCGGTCACGCTGACGCCGTCGCGCAGAACGAATATCCGATCCGCACCTTCGATGATTTCCTCCAGCTCCGACGAAATCATGAGCACGCCGAGGCCCTGGTCTGCGAGTCCACGGATCAGACGCTGGATCTCGCCCTTGGCACCCACATCGATTCCCCTTGTCGGCTCGTCGAGTATGAGCAGTTTCGGGTTCATCGCCAGCCAACGGGCAAGCAGCACCTTCTGCTGGTTCCCGCCCGAAAGTTCTCTCACCTTCTGATTAGGGCTGGAACATTTTATGCCGAGCTCACGGATGAACCGCTCGACGACTTCGCGCTGGCGCGCTTCGTCCAGCACGCCGTTGCGACTGATTTTCGGAAGCAACGCAAGGGTGAGATTTTCTGCCACAGTCATCTCCGGGACGATACCTTCGCCCTTGCGGTCCTCGGTGCAAAAGCCAAGGCCGGTGACGATCGCGTCGGCGGGACGGTCGGGGCGGTAGACAACGCCCTCCATCGTCATTTCGCCGGCGCTCGGGCGATCGGCACCGAACACGAGCCGTGCGGTTTCGGTCCGACCCGCGCCGAGCAGGCCTGCAAAGCCCGCGATCTCGCCGCGCCGGAGGTCAAAGCTAACATTGCGGACGGCTTGCCCGGCCCTAAGCCCGCGGGCCGAAAACATCACATCCCCGATTCTAGAGCGGTCGCGCTCGCCGAAGGCTGTGGCGTGACCCTCGACAGCCGCCACATCGCGGCCAAGCATAGCTGCGACAAGTTCCAGTTTGCCGATCTCTTTCATCGCGGCGCTGCGCACAGTGCGGCCGTCACGCATGATTGTGACCTGGTCGCAGACTTCATAAAGCTCATCGAGCTTGTGGCTTACAAAAATGGCGGACATTCCTTCAGCCTTCAACTGACGGATGACGCTGAACAGCACTCCCACTTCCCGTTCGTCGAGGGACGAAGTCGGCTCGTCCATAACGACAAGGCGGGCGGAGAACCCTATAGCTCGGGCGATCGCCACCATCTGCTGTGTTGCCGTGTTGTATTCACCCAGTGGACGGCGAACATCGATGTCAACGGAGAAGCGGCTCAGCAGGCGCTCGGCTTCGGCGTGCATGGCATTCCAGTCGAGCAGACCATAGCGGCGCCTTTCCCGGCCCAGGCAAATGTTCTCCGTCACTGACCGCAGCGGGACCAGATTGATCTCCTGATAGATCGTGCTGATGCCGTTGACTTGCGCCTGGTGGGGCGAGTGGACCTCAAAGGGCTTGCCTTCGAATAGCACATGCCCCGCGTCCCTGCGGTGGTATCCGGTCAAGACCTTGATCAGCGTCGATTTGCCCGCGCCGTTCTGGCCTATCAAGGCATGGACCTCGCCCGAGCGCACGGAAAGCGACGCGTCCACCAGCGCGGGTATGCCGGCGAAGCGCTTTTGGATGTCGTGCATGTCGAGAAGCAGCGGAGAGGGCCCGTCCGGCGGCCGCGTCATCGGCAAAGCTCCGAAAAAAGCCTCCCCGCTGAGGCGAGGAGGCACCTTTGACCAGATAACTCAGAACGCCGTACCGATCTTATCCTTGGCATTCGTGCCGTCGTAGAAGTCATCGTCGTTCTTGATGAAGGGCGGGATCTGCTTCCCGGCGGCATAGTCGGCCATCGTGGCGAAAGCCTTGGGCCCAAAAAGCGGGCTGCAGCCGCAGATGGCGCCGATCTTGCCGTCGACGATTGCTTGCACGCCGTCTTTTTCGCCGTCGATCGAGACAATAAGCACATCTTTTCCGGGTGTCTTGCCGGCCGCCTCGATCGCTGCGATTGCGCCGAGCGCCATCTCGTCATTATGGGCATAGATGATATCGGCTTCAGGATGCGCCTGTAGCAATGTCTCGGCCACCTGGCGGCCCTTGTCGCGAGCGAAGTCGCCCGACTGTGAGGCGACAATCTTGAATTCCGGGTGCTTAGCGATGATGTCGTCAAACCCCTTCTTTCGGTCGTTGGCTGGCGACGAGCCGGTGGTGCCCTCCAACTCGATGATTTTCGTTTTTCCATTGGCGTTCTTTACCACCCACTCGGCGATGCGGTTACCCTCGTTGATGAAGTCGGAACCGATGAAGGTGACGTAATCCTGTCCAGGCTTGGCCATGGTGTGGTCGACATCGCGGTCGATGAGAAACACTGGGATCCCGGCATCGCGCGCGGCCAGAATGACCGGCACCAACGGCTTGTCCTCGCGGGGAGGCAGGAAAATCGCGTCGACGCCCTGAGCGATCATGGAGTTTACATCGGAAGCCTGCTTGGCCGAGGATCCGGCAGCATCAGTATAGACGAGCTGATGGCCGAGCTTTGCAGCCTCATCCTGCATGCTCTTGGTTTCAGCAAGCCGCCATGGATTGTTGCTCTCGGTCTGGGCGAAGCCGACCTTATATTTGTCTTTCTTGGCAAGCGGCGGGAGCGCCGCGAAGGCGCGCGACGCAAGCGTAAGGGCGGCCACGCCAACGGCGGAGCCTACCAACAATTTCCGACGGGTGATGATCATGCTTTTCCTCCTTGGTTGTGCGTTTGGACGACGTTGAATATTCCTCGTCTATGGCAGGTTGGTCAGTTCGCTTGCTGGCATGCCCCGCGATTGAGTCACTGCGCCCGCTTCCAAGATAAAGTCGGCGCAGCGATCGCCCAGCATCATGGCGGGCGCAGCAGTATTGCCGGCGTTGATGTTCGGGCAGGCTGACATGTCGGCAACGCGCAGGTTCTCTATCCCGCGCACCCGCATGGCCGCGTCCAGGACGGCCATCCGATCGCTGTCCGGACCCATGCGGCACGTGCCGGCCGGATGGTAATTCGTCTTGACGAAGCGCTTGCAGTGCTTTTCCAGCGCCTCGTCGCTGAGGTCGTTTTCTCTGGGAACGGCCACAGCCTTGATGCGATCGGCTAGAGGCTTGGCGTGGAATGCCTTCAGGAAATACCGCTGGCCGGCGATCATCTCCTGCATGTCATCTTGATGTTTGAGCAGATGCGGAGAGACGACCGGCATGTCGTTCGGATCTGCCGAGCGCAACTTCACGAAGCCACGGGATTTCGGTTTGACAACCACGGTCGTCACGGTAAGCCCGTAGGTATTCTCCACCAGCGTGAGGATATCGCGGTCCAGGTAGACATGTGGCACGCAAAACGCCTGGATCGTCGGTTCGCCATCCGGGTCGGCGGGATTGACAAAAGCTCCAGCCTCGACCCCCGCCGACAGGATCGTGCCGGCGCCGAACAGCTTGAAATGCAAGCCGTTCTTGATCATCCGCCAACCCTGACCCTGCTTAAAGTAGCCGTAGGGCCCGTTCGTCGTGGCAATGATGGGCACTTCTGGATGGTCGATCAGATTCTGGCCTACGCCCGCAAGGTCGGCGATGCAGGCGATGTCATGTCTGGCAAGTCCGTCGGCCGGGCCAATACCTGACAACATCAGGAGTTTTGGCGAGACCAGCGCGCCGGACGAGACGATCACATCGGCGTCGGCATAGGCCTGGTGTTCAGTCCCTGATTGGTCAGTGTAGACTACACCCTTTGCGCGCTCGTTCTGGATCACCAACCGCCTCGCGGCGGAGTTCAACCTCAGCGTCAGCCTGGGATCCTTCGCCAGCGGCTCGATGAAGGCATAAGCCGCGCTGCTGCGCTTCCCGCGGCGGTTCATGAACTGATAGAAGCCCACTCCGCGTTGCGACGGTCCGTTGAAGTCATGATTGTAGGGAAGTCCGAGCCGCTGCACAGCTTGCACGAACCAACGCGAAACCTCGTCAATGTGACCGGGGTCGGAGACGAGCAGTGGTCCTTCGCTGCCATGCAAGTCGCCGCTCAGGCGATTGTTGCCCTCCATGCCCTTGAAGTGGGACAGCACAGCCTCCCAGTTCCAGCGGATGCCGGCATTGTTGCCGCGCAGCAATTCATCCCATTCGTCATAGTCCGAGACGCGGCCGCGCATATAGACCTGGGCGTTGACCGACGTGCCGCCGCCCAGCACGTTGCCTTGCGAGATTTCGTGTTGTCGGCCATCCAGATGCTGCTGCGGTTCGGTGCGGTAATAACGCATGAACTTCGAACCGTTGATCATCTTGAAAATGCCTGGCGGCATATCGAGCAGCGGGTGGTGATGCGAATGCCCAGCTTCGAGAAGCAGGACTCGCCGTCCTGCTCTCACCAGGCGTGCCGCGACCACGCAACCCGCTGCTCCGCCGCCCACCACGATATGATCGTAGGTCTGCGTCATTCTCGCCGGCCCTCAGGGCATTTCAAATGTGCCACGGACATACTCCCAGGCCGCAGAAAGATGATTGAGCAGCGCCCGCTCGGCGCCATCTGGATCTCTCTCGATGATGGCCATGCAGATTTCGCGGTGGCTCAAAAAGTTGACCCGGTTGCGCTCGGGTGACCGGGGCATGCGCATCCAATGCGGTGACAGCCATGCAGTGAAGGCCTTGTGCACCGCGGGCATGACCGGGTTGCGCGTGATCTGATAGAGCACGGCGTGGAATCCTACGTCAGTGGCGTAGAATTTTGCCGAATCCGGTATCGCCGCCTCGTTCATCTCGAGCGCTGATCTAAGCGTGGCCACATCGTCCTTGCGCGCGTGGACGGCGGCGTTGCGCGCAAGAGCGGCTTCAAGAAAGACCCGGGTGTCGTAGAGGTTCTTCACTCCCGCCTGAGCGCTTAGCAAGTGACCGACAACACCTTCCAGAGCGCCGAGCGCCGCGTCCAGCCCCGGCCGGCGCACCACCGGCCGAAAGCGTGGGCGCGCTTCGATAAGACCGCGGCTTGCCAGGCGAGCGACTGCTTCTCGCACCACACCGCGGCCAACGCCATACTCGGCCATCAATTCGCGTTCGGCCGGCAGGAAGCTGCCGTCACCGAGCTTGCCGGAGGCGATATCCGCTTCAATTCCGGCCACCATGGCGTCTGCGGCGCGAGGAGCGCCGCTGGTGGTGCGCGTTCCAAAAAGCTGCGGTGTGCTTAACAAGCTGGCCTCCGCGTAACGCAATCATTAATGCGCAGATCGGACCAAAGCACAAGGTCTGGTTGGATATCATCAGACCATATGAGTAAAAACCGCTGATTCAGTTGCGATTTGCCAGCGAGAATGCAATTATGGTAGGACGAAAAAGGATCCGGCGAGAGAGCCTCGCAATGCGCGATTCATTGATCACTGACGTAAAGGTTCGGCTTTTCCGGGTGCCGTTGCGTGAGGCAATGACCGACGCCAAGCATGGCGTCCACACGCATTTCGAACTGGTGACCGTAACCCTTAGGCTGGCCGACGGCAGCGAAGGAACTGGCTACACCTACACTGGCGGCAAAGGGGGGCATGCGATCGGCGCAATGATCGTGCACGACTTGGCGCCGTTCCTGAAAGGACGTGACGCGACCGACATCGAAGCCCTCTACGATGGGATGTTATGGCACATCCATTACGTCGGGCGCGGCGGCATCGCGTCGTTTGCAATTTCTGCTCTCGACATAGCACTTTGGGATCTCCAGGGCAGGCGCATCGGCCGCTCACTCTGGAGGATGGCCGGCGGCGCCGGCAAGACCGCCAAGGCTTATCGCGGCGGCATCGACCTGAACTTCTCCCTCAAACAATTGCAGGCGAACATCGACTCCTACCTCGCCGCTGGGTTCAAAGCTGTGAAGATCAAGGTCGGCAAAGATGATCTTGCCGAGGATGTCGGCCGAGTGAGGGCCATCCGTGAGCGCATCGGGCCGGAGACCCCCTTCATGGTGGACGCCAATTATGCGCTCGACGTTCATAGGGCTGTCGAAGCGGCAAAAGCGTTCGCGCCCTACGATCTCCTGTGGTTCGAGGAGCCTATTATACCGGACGATTACCAGGGCTATGCTGCCATCGCCGAGGCGACGGGCATGCCACTGGCGATGGGCGAGAACCTGCATGTCATAGAAGAGTTTGAGCATGCCTTCGTTTGGTCCAAGCTCTCCTATATCCAGCCAGACGCCTCGAACTGCGGCGGCATCACAGGCTGGTTGCGGGTAGCCGAGCTTTCCCGCAAGGCCGGCATTCCGGTGTGCAGCCACGGCATGCAGGAACTGCATGTGAGTTTGGTCGCGGGTCAATCAAACGCCGGTTGGGTTGAGGCGCACAGTTTCGACATCGACCTGTACACCGCTCGTCCGCTCAGGTTGCAAGATGGGCTGGCGGTTGCCCCGGATGAACCAGGCATTGGGGTCAGCTTCGACTGGCGCAAGCTGGCTCCCTTTGAGGAGAAGATCTAGGCTGAGACCACAGCGCTCACCCAGTCCTAAGCTAAGCTCGACGAGGCGGACGAATCACGGTTGAGATTTACTGAGCTTGACTGGCGACTGCACGGTTTGCAGCCGGTCCAATGGCTGGGTTGCGATTCTCGGGCAGCATTCGGCCTGTCCTCCGGTCGGTTTTCCGAAATGAGGTCCGCCAAACCAAGATGCCGAAAACCGAGTGGCGGGAATATGCCACAAAGCTTGTAAGCACCTCCACGGGATCAAAGCACGTCGATCCGAAAATCCTGGACTGGATCGTTCGTCGAAGCTCCGGAGTGTATGGATTCAGCGTAGCCGCCCTTGACTACTACCGCTTGCCCAGCAGCATCTTGGCTTCGCGGACAAGCGAGCTCCGGTCGGCGCCGAGCAGTGAAATCAGTTTCCAGGCCAGCGCCTCGCTGATCCCGATTTCCTGGACCAGCCTCCTCACGACGCCGGCGTCCGACGGATTTCTAGAAGTCGGCAAAGGATGCCTCCTCGAGGAAGGGGGAGTGGGTTTACGGGAAAGCAGTTTCATACTCGAAATCTCAGGCGCGGATAGCAGCATTGAGAGAGAAGCGGGCCAATAGCCGGTTCTTCTGGTTTGGCGCCGTCAAAATTTGCCAGGCAGCGTCCTAGGGATGAAGCCGTTTCCAGCGATTTTTGCTAAGAACGATCTCTTGACTAACGATCTTCGTTAGTAAAGAAATCGTACCTAGCGCGTCAGGCAAGGAACACGACCGTGCCTTGCGCTTCAGATCGTTTCTTCATGTAGGGTTGCGCGATGCCAACGCGTAAGACAGGTCGATATGAACGGGTAATTGTCGGCGGGGAGAAGGTCGATGCCTTTGTCCCCTTCGACCTGCCACCCGCGCGCCCGGCGCTGGTCATCGACGACAAGCTCGAACATCGTCTCCGCGAAGCCGAGCAGGCGCTCGTTCGGCTCGATCTCGCAGGCGAGATGGTGCCCTCACTCGATTGGTTCATCTATGCCTTCGTTCGCAAGGAAGCAGTGATTTCGTCACAGATCGAAGGCACCCAGGCGTCCCTAGTCGACCTCCTCGCCTTCGAGGCCGAGGAACATCCCGCAGCCAATGCGGACGTCGAGGAGGTCACGAACTATCTCGACGCTCTGGCTTATGCGCGTGGCCAACTGGCAGCGAAGCGTGGCCTCCCACTTTCGATGCGGCTCCTGAACGAGGCTCACAAGCGGCTGATGCGTGGCGTGAGGGGTTCGAACAAGCAGCCTGGGGAGGTTCGCCGCAGCCAAAATTGGATCGGAGGAAGTCGGCCGGGGAATGCGACCTATGTGCCGCCGGTGCCCGACAAACTTCCTCAGTTGCTCAGCGAGCTTGAGAAGTACATGCACGTTGACGAGAAACTGCCCGCGCTAGTACGTGCGGGGCTGTTGCATGTGCAATTCGAAACCATCCATCCTTATCTCGACGGCAACGGTCGGATCGGACGACTGTTGATTGCGCTGCTGTTGGAGCATTGGAAACTCCTGAACGCTCCGCTTCTCTATCTCAGCCTGTTTTTCAAGCGTCACCGCGACGACTATTATCGGCGGCTCAACCGTGTGCGGCTGGAAGGGGATTGGGAGGGCTGGATAGACTTCTTTCTGGATGGAGTCGCCACGATTGCTGATGAAGCAGTCGCCTCGGCGCGCGAATTGTTCAATCTCGTCAGCACGGACCGAGCCCGGCTGTTGAGTGCAGACTCCGCTTCCGTCTCGGCACTGAGGCTATTCGAGCAGCTTCCCCGACATCCAATCGTGACGGTCGTCTCCGCTATGAAGATGATTGATACCAGTAAGCCAACGGCAACCCGCGCGATCGAAGCGCTGGCTGAAGCTGGCATTCTCGTCGAAACGACCGGCAAGAAGCGTGACCGCAGCTTTGTCTACGGAGCCTATATGGAGCGTCTGCGGATAGGGACGGATTTGCCTGATCGCAGATGACACGAACGATTCAGGTCCGGCGACATTGGACATTATATTGCGTAACTTTGCAGCTTGCATCGCGACAATCATAAATTACTTCGATGCGCCAGAAGCGGACGTTCGGTCAGGCTCCTTGTTGAAGAAGCTCGTGATGCTCTGCCCCTGCCGAATCCCGCTCAATGCGGGGGCGACGGCCGGTTCTTGATGGCTACCTCAACCGCAGGCGCCCTCCCGCGCAGCGGGTCGTCTAATCGCTCTGCCGTCAAGGGGGTGAGTGCAAGGTAGTCGACCTTTCCGTTGATGCTCGTTCGTTCGTCCCTATGCCCGGGTACAGGGTCGTCTACGCGGTCGACGCGATGATCGCCGCAGGATGAGTTTCGCAGGTGAGATCTTCCCTATGTTCGTTACGCAATCTGCTTAACGAGGCAGTTGCTTCCCGCTTCGCGGAATGATCTCAGCCACGTCCCGGCAGGGACAGCTTGTAAGAACGTTGTTTTATGGAATGGTATGACGGAATCGCCGCAGGTGAGCGACTGGAGTATCAGGCAGCGGCTCGCGTTCCTCCGTGCGGATTGAACAGCTCGCCCGTCCGAAGCATCGCATGCATGATCACCGCCAGCTTGCGCGCCAGGGCCACGGCCGCTCGTTTGAAGCCGAGCCGTTCTTTGAGCTCCAACGCCCAGGTTCGCAGGGTGCTGGTATCCGTCGACCGGTTCAGGATGACCGCGGCCGCTTCGTATAGCAGTGCGCGCAACTGATTGTCGCCACGGCGCGAGATATGGCCGTCATTGTCGACCTCGCCAGATTGGTAGCGTCTCGGGGTCAGGCCCACCCATGCGCCCACGACGCGCGAGTTCCTGAAGTTCGCCGGATCCTCCACGGCCGCGGCAAAGGCGGTGGCTGTGACGGTGCCGACACCGGGCACCGACATGAGCAGACGGCAGTGCTGGTCTTCACGAGCCATCGCGGCCAGCTGCTTGCTCAGCTCTGCTATCTGGTATCGAATACCACTCCATGCCCGAAGCATCGGCACGACGATGCGCGCCAGCTTTTTTCGCCCTGCAGAAGATCGTGAACGTTGCGCTCGAACACACTGCCGGCGCCCTTGGGCACGACGAGGCCGAACGTCTTCATCAATCCGCGGATCTGGTTGGATATCTGCAAACGCATCTTGAGAAGCTGGCGCCGCGCGGTGATCAGCGTGCGGATCAACATGCTGTCGAAACCTTTGACCCGAACCTCCCGGTAGAAGCCGACCTCGGCCAGATGTGCCAGGCCATCAGCATCGTTCGCATCAGTCTTGTTCGCGGCCATGTCGAGGGCTGCCTTCGCATGCCGCGCGTCGATGCAGATCACTGGCAGGCCCTCTGCCGTCAGCGCATGGTAGAACCAGACCGAAAGCGGCCCCGTCTCGAACACGACCCGTCGGGCATGTGGTGCGCGCTTGCGGATCACCGCCGCGAGCAGTTGCGGATCGGATGCGCACTTGCCCCGCCAGGTCCTTTTGCCGTCCTGCCGGATCGATATTGCCGTCTCTTTCATGGATACGTCGAGACCGATATACTGCGCCATGGCTGTCCTCCGTTCGATGCCTGGGCCCGGTGCCAATCGTGAGCCCGTTCCTCATCCTATCGGGGGACAGCCAGCCGGCTAGGTGCTCGAACATCGCCGCCACATCTCAGGTGGCCACCGCTCCCGCGATTACGTCATGTTCGTTCTGCGGCCCCAATCGAGACCTTCGTTCCCTGGGTAACCCGTGTCGGCTCCAGCGCGAAGGTGGCATAGGCGACAAATTCGTCCGACGACTGCCGTGGAACTATACGGATCCAGACTGCGGAGTATGCACGGGTAAGGACGAAATCAGCCATGCGCCTAAAGCGTGTCGCGATTAATCGGCCTCATATCCGGCAGCCTTGAAGAAGTTTCTGCATTCGGTTGGCTCGAACAGATGGCAGATGTCACCGAGGGCTTGGCAGAGTGCGTCGAAGGTTCTGGCCGCCTTCTTTCGCAGCAGCGCCTTGAGTTTTGAGTAGGCCATCTCGATCGGGTTGAGGTCGGGCGAGTATGGCGGCAAGAACAGAAGCCAAGCGCCTCTTTGGCGGACCAGTTCAGCGGCACGCTCGCCCTTGTGGAAGCCGACATTGTCGAGAACGACGACGTCGCCGGGCGATAGCTGGGGAGCGAGTTGGGTTTCGACGTATCGTTCGAAGATAGCGGCATTCATCGGCGCGTTGACGATCCACGGTGCGACAAGACCGTGGCATCGCAGTCCGGCGATGAAGGTCTGCGTCTGCCATTTGCCAAAGGGCGCATGCGTCCTGAACCGCTCGCCCTTCGGCGCCCAGCCAGTGCGTTTGGTCAGCTTGGTATTGGTCGACGTCTCATCGATGAACACCAGCCGTGCCAAGGCCTTGTTGAAGAAGCGCTTTCGCCGCCCCATCCACATCTCACGCGCCTGGCGCACGTCGGCCCGCTGCTGTTCGCTGGCCTGTAGAGTTTTTTTTATGACTGAGCCCCAGGCGGTTGAGCAGCCGCCCGACATTGGAGCGGTGCACGCTCACCCCACGCCCCTCCAGTTCGACGCAAAGCTCGTCCAGCGTCAGTTCGCCGGTCTCGGCCAACCGCGAGCGGACAAACTCCACATGCGGCTCGAGCTTGCCGCCACCTACATGGCCCTGCCGACGCGCTTCAAGCGAACCGGTCTGCCTGCGCAGCCTGATCAGGTTGTTCACAAAGCGAGGCGAAACGCGGAAATGGCGCGCAGCCTCGCGATGCCCATGTCCCTCATCCACATACGCAACAACACGCCGACGCAACTCAAGCGGTAGCGGCTTGCCCATCGCGGTTTCCTTTCAACCGCAATGAATCATGAACTCACCGCAAGGGGAATCTGGAGGCTTCTGTGAGGTCCGTCGGCGCAACGGAGCGAGCCGACGGATTGTCTGACCTCATTGCAAGCCGGATTGAGCGAAGCTGCGGGTCGGTCTGGCGCTATGGGGATTGTAGCCCTGAGAAGCGGTG